>JAAWTB010000176.1 GCA_022801815.1 Oscillibacter sp.
AAATCCGTGGACAACGCCGTGCAGCGCATTCGACGCAAGGTGGCGCGGCAATTACTTTCCGGCGATCTCAGCAAACGCTGAACGCAATATAATTTTCTTTTCAAAGAGAGGGTAAAATCATGTACGAAGACAAGACCTTAGTGTGCAAAGAGTGTGGTCAGGAGTTCGTGTTCACCGCCGGTGAGCAGGAGTTCTACGCTGAGCGCGGCTTCCAGAACGAGCCCCAGCGCTGCAAGGCCTGCCGCGACGCCCGCAAGAACGCCGCCCGCGGTCCCCGGGAGTATTTCACCGCTGTCTGCGCCGCCTGCGGCGGCGAGGCCCGCGTGCCCTTCGAGCCCCGCTCTGACCGTCCGGTCTATTGCAGCGAGTGCTTCGCCAAGATGCGCGAGGAGCAGCGCTAATCGGTTTTTCCGGTTTTCGTCTCTTGTGCCAATTCGCTGAAAACGTCCCCACGCGGAAGCGTGGGGACGTTTTTTGGGCGCGGAGGGTCAAAGGTCTGTCTCAAAGACTAAATCCATATCCTTTATCTTTCCGTAATCGCTGATATTCGTCGGAATATACCCAACATAGCGGTAGCCCTTGGCCGCGTATTCGTCAATGATATCCCGGTGCTCCTCTGATTTTGCTCCGCAAAACTTGCCAATATGAACGTTTACATATACATATTTTTTCACAGCTGCGCCTCCCATTTCATATTAGAGCAGCACCCAAAAATCATGAGAAACGTTCAACGGTCCAGAAATCGCAGGGGCGCGTTGCCGTCCTTGACGGGCGTCAGCCCGCCTGTGTCCTCTGCCTTGCCCTCGATTCCTTTTTTCTCATTATTTCTGGGAACTGCCCTAGTTTTAATATACCACAAGCGGATATGAAAGGCAACTATAGGCAAAATATGGCATTTGCAAATCACCTCTGGATTTATGCGGTGTTCCATGGTTTTCCTTGAAAGAGTCGGAGAGCTATCGGGAGGAAAGAAAAGCATAAGGGCCGCTTTCGGCTTTTGTCGGATTTTCTATTGAATTCGGGCAAATAATAGAGTATAATAGCGGAACGATGGCTGTCTGCGGAAATTTGTTCCAAGGAACCGGACAGCCGAACGCTGAAACCTATTTCAACACGGAGGAATCCAGAAATGATCGAGATTACAAAAGACACCATCATTGGCGATATCCTGGACATCGCCCCCCACACTGCGCCTATCTTCCTGTCCATCGGCATGCACTGCCTGGGCTGCCCCTCCTCCCGGGGAGAGACCGTGGAAGAGGCCTGCATGGTTCACGGCATTGACGTGGAAAAGCTGCTGGCCTTGGTGAACGAAGAGGCCAACAAAAAGCCGGAGTAACGCCGTCTTGCGGGACTTGGAACTGACGCCCCGCCTCCGGCGGCTGGCGGACTGGGTGCCTCCCGGTGCGCGGCTGGCCGATATCGGCACGGATCATGGATATCTGCCCGTGTGGCTCCGGCTCCACGGGCGCGTGGCCTCCGCCATTGCCTGTGATCTGCGGGAAGGGCCTTTGGCCCGTGCCAGGGAAACCGGGAGGACCTGGGGCGTGGACGGTGTTGATTACCGGCTTGGGAACGGCCTGGCGGTGGTCTCTCCGGACGAGGCGGATGCCGTCGTCATTGCCGGGATGGGGGGCGAGAACATCGCCGCCATTCTGGCCCGGGCTCCTTGGACCGCCGGGGGGAAGCACACGCTGCTGCTCCAACCCCAGACCCGGGCGGAGGTTCTGCGGGCATTCCTTGCTGAGAACGGCTATGCCATCCGCCGGGAGGCGCTGGTGGAGGACCGAGGCGTTATCTATCCGGTTCTGGAGGCCGGAGGCGGAGAGATGTCCCTGACCTTGGGCCAGATCTACGGCGGGGCGGCTCTGCTCCATGACCCCCTGGGGGACCGGTACATGATCCAAAAAATTATTCGCATGCAGACAGCAGTGGCGGGAATCAATCGCTCCGGCAAAGGGCTGGAAAAAGCGGACGGCCTGCGGGACATTATTGCCGCTCTGCTGTCCATGAGAGAGGAGTGGCGGCGTGCCAACTGTGAAGGAAATAGAAGCAGCTCTTTTTGAGCTGGCCCCCCGGGAGGGGACAATGGACTGGGACAATGTGGGGCACCTGCTGGGGGACCCCAGTCAGAAGGTTGCCCGCTGTATGGTTGCGCTGGACATCACGCATGCCGTGGCGGAGGAAGCCATCGCGGCGGGCTGCCAGCTCATCGTTTCCCACCATCCCATTATGAACTGCAAATGGTCCCAGGTGCAGACGGTGCGGGATGACACGTTTCAGGGCAGTCTCTTAACGCGGCTGCTGCGGGCCAACGTGTCCGCCATCTGCATGCATACGAATCTGGATGTGGCGGAGGGCGGCGTTAACGACATTCTGGCTCAGGCCCTGGGTATCCGGAATCCGGAGCGATTTACAAACGAGGGCGTGGGCCGCTGCGGCTGGCGGGCGAAGCCCATGGCCTTGCCGGAATTTGTCCGCCTTGTTTCCAAAGCCTTGGGCTGCGGCGGCGTACGCTATGCCGACGCGGGAAAGCCCGTTCACCGGGTGGCTGTGGGCGGCGGGGCCTGCGGGGAATTTGAGGATGCCGCCATCGCCGCCGGGTGCGACACCTATGTCACCTCGGATTTGAGCTATCACCAGTTTGTGGACGCCAAGGTCAAAGGCATCAATCTCATCGACGCGGGGCACTTTCCAACGGAAAACCCGGTCTGCGAGAAGGTAATTGCCTTTTTGGCCGAACGGTTTCCAAACTTGCAGGTCCAAATATCTGCTGTCCATAAGGAAGCGATTCAGTATTATGTGGAAGGAGAATAAACGCCATGTCCGGACATTCCAAGTGGCATAATATCCAGAAAACCAAGGG
>JAAWTB010000177.1 GCA_022801815.1 Oscillibacter sp.
CCCGATCTCGGAGGTGTTATGGATTCCCGTTTCCAAATGGGCTCACTCCTTTTGCGTTCAAATCGTTGGGTAATGTTAGGGTCTCAGGTTTTCCCGGTTTCATGCGCGGCGGAAAAAATTACAAAAAGCCGGCCCCTTACGAAGCCGCCCGAGGTTGGAAAAGGGTCCTTTGCCAAGCCGCCGCTTATGGAACGCTTGAAGCATGGAAATCCCGGTTGACCAGCCGGACCGGTCAACCGGGAACGGCGGTTGACAAGAGATGGAAATTATGACAAAATAAGACAAAGTGCGGCTGAAAGGGGGATTTGTCATGCCCAACAAGACGGATATTTTGAAGCAATATGATAATCAGCACAAAAAATACGCGCGGTTTGCGAAAGAGATCGAGCACCAGCTGAGGTGCATCCTGGAGGAAGAGGGCGTCGTCTGCAACGCCATTGCCAGCCGAGTGAAGGAAAAGGACAGCCTCGCCAAAAAAATCGACGTCAAATTGGATAAGTACAGCAGCTTGTCGGACGTGACCGATATTGCCGGCGTTCGCGTGATTACTTACTATGACAGCGACGTGGAGCGGGTGGCGAAGATTGTGGAGCGGAATTTTTGCGTAGACGCGGAAAATTCCATCAACAAGCGCGAGGCCCTGGCCCCGGAGAAGTTCGGCTATTGCAGCGTCCACTATGTCGTGTCGATGAACGAGGAACGGCTGAAGCTGCCGGAGAACAAGGGGTACGCCGGCATAAAATGCGAGATCCAAATCCGCACGGTGCTGCAGCACGCCTGGGCGGAAATTGAACATGATTTAGGCTATAAAAGTGAAATCGCCATTCCCAAAGACATCCGGCGCAGCTTCTCCCGCCTGGCGGGACTTCTGGAGGTGGCGGACAAGGAGTTCCAGGAAATCCGGGACTTTTTGACGGAGTATCAGAAGCGGGTGGAAGTCGAGATGGAAGGGAGCGGTCCGGAGCCGCCGGACAGCGAACTGGACGCGGTGGTGCTGGAGGCCATGATAAACACCAAGCCAAATCTTCAGACGCTCAACCGGCGGATTGGGGAAATTGCGGGCATGGAGATCAACGCCCAGGAGCCGCAGGAAAAATATGTCGGCACTCTGGAGGAATTGAAGTATCTGGGAATCTGCACAACCGCTCAGCTGGACCAATGCGTAGAGCGCAGCGCCGGCCTTGCCGTCTATGTAGCGGACAAGCTTTTGCGCGACCGGTATAAAATAGAGCCGGAAGGAACCACACTGTTAAAAACCATCGGCGTTTTCTACCTTTGCTATGCTGAACTAATATTAAATAAGTGGGATAAGGAGAGAATTATACAGTATCTGAAAGACAATGCAATTGGCAAGAACGAAACCAGAGCCGCCTTCGCCCAGGAGTTGCTGGAATACGGCCGCGCGTTTGCGGCTCAGAACTAAGCGAGGCTCCGGTTTCCCTTTGGCCCGCAAAGCAGGGAACCCGGCAGAGACTCGGCGCGGCCTGCCTTGCCGCCGCATGCATGGTTTGCCTTTTAAACAGTTTGAGGCGGCTTCTTACGAAGCCGCCTCCCTGCTTTTTTCACCGTCCGCCGGGGATTCCCCTTGTCCCGCGCTGTTTGCCTTCTCCAGCAGCACCGCCGCGAACCGCTCCGCAAAGAGCCGCCCGGCCAGGACGGCCTCCTCCGGGGAGTTCCCGGCGGCCCCTGCCTCCAGCAGCAGCGACCCGGTGGCGGCATGCTGGTTATACCGGGAGTTCCGCAGCAGCACCGGCCGCATCAGCGTGGGATACTGTTCTAAAATATCCTGCTGCACCGCCGCCGCCAGCCGCAGGTTCTCCATCCAGTCCGGGTGCTCCAGCCCGCTGCCGTCGCTGCCCACTACCAGGGACATTTGGGCCGACACGCCCTTGCCCTCCACCTCCGAGACAACCTTGTACTGGTTCCCCTGTCCGTCTTCGATGGCGTCCCGGTGAACGTCCAGCACAAAGCGGATGGAGGGATACTGTTCCAGATACTTCTCAATGGAGGCCAGCGCCCGGTCATAGGCCCCGGCGTAATCGGGATAGTCGTACAGCGTCCGGTCATGGAGGACGGAAATGCCCGCCTCCCCCAAAACCTCCGCCATCTCGTCCCCCACCCTCACCACGTTATAGCGGTAGTCCGTGGTCCGGCAGTTTCCGGACCAGACAATGCCCTCCGTTCCCGGAGCAGGGGTGTAGGCCTCGCTGCCATGAGTGTGCAGAATCAGCACCTGGGGCTCCTCCTTCCCCAAGGCCGCCGCAAAGGGTTTTTGAATTTCCTGGACGGACAGCTGGCGGCTGATGGAGCTGCTGATGTATACCCGGCCGCAGACGGTATACCCGCTGGGGTCCGTGGGAATCAGCGTCTTGGCGGGGACGCCGTTGTCCGCCGCCAGGGGGGCGGCGGGTTCCACGGGGATCTCCTCCACCGGCGTTACGGTGGGGGCCTGGGTTTCCCCGTCCTCCTCCGGGAGCTCCTGCCGCTCCAGGGCCTGCATCTGGGCCACCTCCCCCCGGGCCGCCAGCAGCAGGGGGGACTCCCCAATGGTCAGGGCCGCCGCGGGGGACAGGCCGTCCCCAGGCCGAAGGTCCCCCAGCTCCCACCGCAGCGCCCGCTCCGGCAGGGCCTCCGCCAGGGCGGAGAAGGCCGCCCCCGCCGTGTCGCTTCCGGCGGTGACGGCCGCCGCCCACAGCGTTCCCGCCGCCAGAAGGCCCGCCTCCACCCGCCGGAGGATATTTGCCAAGGTCTTCTTTTGTTTCATATCCGCTCACCTCTGGGACAACCTATGTCCGGCGGGCGGGAAATATGTCAGTCTTGCAATCCCGCCCCATTCAGTATATACTTGG
>JAAWTB010000178.1 GCA_022801815.1 Oscillibacter sp.
CCTCCATTTTATGCGATTTTCGTATAAAAATCAATATGCAATTTTCGCATATCCTAAAATGAAAGAAGTTTGGAAGAGCAGGAGGAGGGACACGTACCATGTACCAGAGGCTGCGGGACCTGCGGGAGGACCGGGATCTGCCCCAGAGAAGCCTGGCGGAACTGCTCCACGTCTCCCAGGCAACATATTCCCGCTATGAGAGCGGGGGGCTGGATATTCCCAGCGGGGCTCTGATCGCGCTGGCAAGATTTTATCATACCAGTATTGATTATTTATTAGGGTTGGCGGAGGACCCGAGGCCTTATTGGTAAAGGGGCTGTACTCGCCCTGACGGGCGGGGAGGATTTCAGCCATGAAGATGGCTGGTTTATTGCACCCCCCATGTCGTCGGAAGAAACTCCGCCCACTCCGTCCCCGCCTAACGGCGAGGACTGCGCTCTGCTCCGTTCCTTCCTCCTCTCCCCACGCGGCAGGCCGCGCGGGGGCTCCGGTTTTTCTTCCAGAAGGAAAAGAGGCTGCGCCCGCAGGCGCGTGTCAGAGGCCAACCGCCGCGAAGCGGCGGCTCTTAGGCCGGAGACAAACGGGCCGTGCACGGTCCAAAAGAGAAAAAGAAGTAACGGGGGACGCGACGAGGGCGCGGCTGAATGAACGGCGGAGCCGGAATGACTTCCCGCGCGCAATCGGATTGAGCGGGGGTTTGTTCCTCGACGAATGGACCAGCTCCTCTTTTTGCTGCCGCACTCCGGTGGTTGCACCGGAACTGCGTTTACCGGCCTTGTCTCTCGTCCTTCGTCTCTCGTAAAAAAATCAGCCGTGAACCCAGCGGCACGGTTCACGACTGAAGGCGAAGAAATTCCCATCACAGCGCAGTTTTCGGCAAAGCCGGAAACGAAGCGGCGATGGGAATTTCTGAGCTGGTGCGCCTGAAGGGACTCGAACCCCCACGCTGAAAGCACGAGAACCTAAATCTCGCATGTCTACCAATTCCATCACAGGCGCGCAGAAAACCGTGATTAATTATACCACACCCCCCCGCTCCCGTCCAGTCCCTTTTTTGCCCTTGCGCTTTTCCCCGTTCCGTTGTAAAATACCCCCATCACAACAACGAAAAGAGGGCCCCGCTATGCCGACTCCCCGCGCCGCTGTCATTCACGATCTCTCCGGCTTCGGCCGCTGCTCCCTGACCGAGGTCATCCCCATCCTCTCCGTCATGGGCGTGCAGTGCTGTCCGCTGCCCACCGCCTTCCTCTCCACCCACACCGGGGGCTTTACCGGCTTCACCTTTCTGGACATGACGGAGGAGCTGCCCAAGACGGCAAAGCACTGGAAATCCCTGGGCCTTCAATTCCAGGCCATTTACAGCGGCTTTCTGGGCAGCGAACGGCAAATCGGCATGGTGGCGGATTTTATCCGGGATTTCCGGGGACCGGACACCCTGGTGGTGGTGGACCCCGTGATGGGGGACGACGGGAAGCCTTATCAGACCTACACCCCCGCCATGTGCGCCGGCATGGCCCGTCTGGCGGAGCTGGCGGACGTCATCACCCCCAACCTTACCGAGGCCGCCTTCCTGCTGAGCCGGGATTACAAAGACCTTCTGGATGGGGGCCGGGCCTTTCACGACGAGGGGGCCCTCCGGCGTCTTGCGGAGGAGCTGAGCCTGGGGGGAACGCGCTCTGTGGCCCTCACTGGGGCGGCGCTGTCCCCGGGGCGGACCGGGGCCATGTGCTTTGACGCCCGGACGGGAACGGCGGAGGCGGTTCAAACGGAGTTTGTGGCCCATCCCCTCCACGGCACCGGGGATGTGTTTGCCAGTGTCCTCACCGGGGCGCTGATGCGGGGAGACGCCCTCCGGGACGCCGCCGCCCTGGCGGTGGACTTTATCCATGCATGTGCCGTACGCACCGTGGACCAGGGTCTTCCCCTCCGGGAGGGCGTGGACTTTGAACCCCTGCTGGGGCGGCTGATTGGCCGGCAGCACGAGGGGAAACAGGCGCGCAGAGCATAAGCTCTGCGCGCCTGTTTCTGCGTATTTCAAGAACGCCGGGCTTAGGCCGCAGGGATCACCAGAACCTGGCCGACCCGCAGGTCGTTGGGATTCTTGATGACGGCCTTGTTGGCCTCGTAGATCACGTTCCACTGGCGGCCCGTGCCATAGGTCTTCTGGGCGATGCTCCACAGGCAGTCGCCGGACTTGACCACATAGCCGCCTTCCGCCACAGTGGGAGCGGGCTCAGGAACCGGCTCAGGGGCGGGGGCGGACTCCGGAGCAGGCTCGGGAACCGGCTCGGGAGCGGGGGCAGGTTCTTCCACAGGCTCCTCGGCGGGGGGTTCCTCAGCGGGGGCAGCCTCGATGGTGATGCGGCCCGCGGGCTCGCCGTAGGCTTCCTCGGTGACCACGCCCTTAAGCTCTTCCTTGATGTAGTCCATCAGAACCTCGTCCATGGGCAGGCCCAGGTCGTAGTTCACGGAGGCGGAGGCAAAGGCGTAGTAGGTATCGCCGCCGGCGGCCATAAAGTCGTTGGTGGCAATGGTGTAGGTGGCCTTTTCGTCAAAGTCCTTGCCGCCCACGGAGGTGATGGTGACCCGCTCGATGGAGGCGGGCTTGTAATAGGTGGAGCCGGGATACAGGTCCCCGGCCTTGAACTCGTTGCCGGTGGCTACGGTGAACTCAATGCCGCTGACCTGGGGGAAGCCGCCGATGGCGGTGGGGGTGCAGTGGGTGGA
>JAAWTB010000179.1 GCA_022801815.1 Oscillibacter sp.
TTCCGAATCCTCGTTGTAATAGTCGTCCCGGTACAAAAACAGCACGATGTCCGCGTCCTGCTCGATGGCGCCGGATTCCCGGAGGTCCGAGAGCATGGGCCGCTTGTCGTCCCGCTTCTCGTTGGCGCGGGAGAGCTGGCTCAGGCAGATGACCGGCACATTCAGCTCCTTGGCCATGATTTTCAGCATACGGGACATGTCGGACACCACCTGCTGGCGGTTCTCGCCCCCCCGGCTGCTGCCCCCGGCGGAGGTCATCAGCTGGAGATAGTCCACCACCACCAGGCTCAGGCCATCCAAGCGGCGGCACTTGGCGTTCATGTCCGCCACAGACAGCAAGGGGTTGTCGTCAATGAGCACATTCAGCCGGTTCAGCACTGTAGCCGCTCCGGCAATCTTCTCCCAGTCCGTCTCCCGGAGGAGGCCAGTGCGCAGACGGTTGTTCTCCACCAGGGCCTCGGAAGAGAGGAGACGGGTGGTCAGCTGCTCCCGGGACATTTCCAGGGAGAACACCGCCACAGTCCCGCCCCCTTTGGCCACGCTTAGCGCCACGTTCAGCGCCAGGGAGGTCTTGCCCATGCCGGGCCGGGCCGCCAGGAGGATGAGGTCCGACTTGTTCAGTCCCGTAATCTTCTGGTCGATGGCGGAGAGGCCCGTGGAGAGGCCCGGCAGGTGGTTCTCGTGCTCACTCATCTCGCTGAGGCGGTCCAGCACGTCGGGGAGAACCTGCCGCAGGGGCACCATCTCCTGGGCGCTCTGGCCCCGGCGGATGGCATAGATTTTCTGCTCCGACGCCTCCAGAATCTCTCCGGCCTCTCCCATGCCCTCCTGGACCAGGGCGGTGATCTCCCCCGCCGCCTGGGCAACTTGCCGGAGCAGGGCCTTGTCCCGGACGATGGCGGCATATTCCAGCACGTTGGCGCTGGTGGGGGTAATCTCCATCAGCTGGGCAAGGTACGACCGGGTGTTGCCGTCGGTGAGCCCGGCCTTCTCCATCTCCCCAAAGACGGTGATGCCGTCAATGGGCCGGGCGTAGGAGAACATGGTGTAGATCGTCTCGAAAATCTCCCGGTTCTGCCGGAGGTAGAAGTCCCCGGGGCGGAGCCGGTCCATCACGTTCTTCACGCAGTCCGGGTCAATGAGCATGGACCCCAGCACCGCCTGCTCACCTTCCAGGCTGTGGGGCATCTGGCGCAGGAGCAGGTCTTCGTTTGCCATGGCGAACCGCCTCCCTCTCTATCGGGCGTTATTTTTCCTCAAACACGGATACGTAGACGGTGGCAACGACCTCAAAGCCCAGCCGGGCCTTGACCTCGTAGTTGCCAAAGGCCTTAATGGGGTCCTCCAGCACCAGCTTCTGCTTGGGAATGTCGATGCCGAACTGCTTCTGGAGCCCCTCGGAGATTTCCTTGGTAGTGACGGCGCCGAAGAGCTTGCCGCCCGCTCCCGCCCGGGCCGTGAGCTTCACCATGCACTCTTTCAGCTTCTCGGCGGTCTCCTCCGCCAGGGCCTTTTGGCGGGCCTCCTCGGCTTTCTTGGCCTTCTCTTTCAGGTTCATGGTGTTGATGGCGTCCGCCGTGGCGGGGACGGCGATCTTCCGGGGCAGGAGGAAGTTCCGGGCGTAGCCCTCAGAAACCTCCACCATCTGGCCCTTCTTGCCCTGGCCCTTCACGTCCTGCTGTAAAATCACTTTCATTGGTCATTCTCCTTATCTTGTGAATTCGTTTGTATCTTTCTGAATATTCCTTGTCACCGGCATTCCCGGGCGTTCACCACTTTCTCCGCTCCGCCCAAGCCCAGACGGGGACCGCCGCCAAAAGCGCGGCCAGCAGCAACAGGAGAACGGGGTGCTCCCCGAAAACCACCAGCAACACCATGCCGCCCGCGGGCCAGCCCATGCACAGCACCAAAAGCAGCCCCATCAAAAACAGACACGCCCCGAAGCACTTGAAAAACCGTTTCATGATCTTCCTCCTTGCTTTTTGAAAATAGGCGTCAATGGCGCCCCGGGCCTCCTCGGCTTTCCCTCTCCTTCAAGATCATGGTGTTGACGGCGGGGCAGCAGGAGGTTCCAAACACACCGCGCAGGTCTTCCAAAACTTCCCCATGCCGCCCCGCCCTATTTTTCAAAATAGGCGTCGATGGCCTGGCACAGCTTCTCCCGGACGTCCAGGATGTCCCCGTTTTCGATCCGCCCTCCGGCGGTGGCGGAATTGCCGCCTCCCCCCAGGGCCTCCAGAATCACCTGGACGTTGATCTCCCCTAGGGACCGGCCACTCATTTGAACGGCCGTCCCGCTGCGAAACACCACAAAGGATGCCTTGACCCCTGTCAAGGTCAAGAGCTCGTCCGCCGCCTGGGCGGCGGCCACCCGGTCCACGCCGTCCTGGCCCACCACGGCCAGGGCCACGTCGGGCCGGTAGAGCTCCGCCTGCCGGATGACGTCGTACTTGGAGACCATGCCCCGCAAATCTCCCTGGAAAAGGCGCTGGACATCCGCCGTGTCGGCCCCCGCCCGGCGGAGGAACGCCGCCGCCTCGAAGGTCCGGCCCCCGGTGCGCAGGACGAAGTGCTTTGTGTCCAGCACAATGCCCGCAAGCAGGGCCTCCGCCTCCTCCCGCAGGAGATTTGACGGCTCCACCAGATATTGCAGCAGCTCCGTCACCAGCTCCGACGCCGAGGAGGCGTAGGGCTCGTGGAAGCTGAA
>JAAWTB010000006.1 GCA_022801815.1 Oscillibacter sp.
AAAAGGCGCGGAGCGCGCTTCTCGTTATTTGTTCTCCAAAAGGCTTGCCAGGGCCGCCAGCCGGGGGTCCGGCTCCTTTTTGCAGGAGCAGGGGCCGAGGTTCAAATCGGCGCCGCACCGGGGGCACAGTCCCTTGCAATCTTCCGAACACAGTGTTTTGCTGTCCATTTCCAGGATGAAGGCCGTCCGGGCCAGCTCGCCCGCGTCCACTTTCCCATCCTCCAGCAGGACGATCTCGTCACTCTCCCCGTTCTGGAGTTCCTCCGCCAGCATGCAGCGGTACGGGACCTCCTTCTCCAATGGAAACGCCTTTCCGCAGCGGTCGCAGGCCGCGTCCAGCGTAGTCCGCGCCGTCAGGGCCAGCTCCAGCAGGTCCGCCGTGTTGCGGACCTCTCCCTCCACCGTCACCGGACGGCTGAGGGGGTTCCGGCCGTCGAATTCCAGATCGGACAAATCCAGCTCGAATTGAAAACCCAGCCGCTTGCCGGGGGTGTGGAGTATGGGTCTTACATCTATTACCATAAGCCACCTCGCAACGATACTTTACGTATTATAAAGGAAGGTCCCGCCAATGTCAAACAATTTTTTTGTTTTTTGCCCTCTTTTTTATTCCTCACCGTCGTCTCCCCCAAACGGCAGGGAAATTCCCAGGAACGTGGGCCGGAAGCCCTTTCGAATTTTTTCCTGGGAGGCAGCGCGGTAAGCCTCCTTGGGCCACCGGGCGGCCCAGCCCTCCCGGAGCGTTTCCTCCAGCGGAGCGCAGACCGGGTCCTCCATCAGCATGGGACCGAGGAAGCAGACCATCATCTGCTTGTCGTTCAGCATCGCCAGGGATCGGTTCCAGGGCTTTTGCCGCTTCCAGCCCTCCGCCAGACCGTCCAGCAGCACCTCCGTCAGGGCTTCCATGCCCTCCTCCCCGTCCGCCAGCACCGCCTCGCGAAAGAGGGGGGCGTACTTCGCCCGGTATTCCTGATACGCCTTTTCGTATTCCTTGCCCGTAAACCGGGCCAGCCAGGGCTTCCCGTCCTGGATGGCGGTCAGCAAGGTCTCCGTACTCACTTCGCTCATGGTCTTTCCTCCTTCTCCGGCGGGGAGGCTCCCCGCCGCTTCACCATCTTTTGTATAAAATCCCTCCGGCAGCCCCAAGGCCAGCCGGGGAACCGCCGAAAAATTCCGCCGCCATCCCCCAGTTCCTCCTTTACATTCTCGCGCAAAACAGGTATGATGGATAAAATACATTCCCATCAGGAGGTCCGCCATGCGGGAACTCACCATCGGCAAAAACGACGCCGGGCAGCGGCTGGACCGCTTCGTCGCCAAGAACCTGCCCCTCCTTCCCCCCGCCCTGCTGCAAAAGTACATCCGGCTCAAACGGGTGAAGGTCAACGGAAAGGGTTCCAAGCGGGACGCCCGGCTCCAGGCGGGGGATATTCTGCAATTATATATCAACGACGAGTTTTTTGACAAGCCCAAAGAGGAAAATCTCTTTCTCTCCATCTTTCAGCCCCGGCTAAGCATTGTCTACGAGGACGAGAATCTTCTCCTCGCAGACAAGCGGCCCGGGCTGGTGGTCCACGCCGACGAGACGGAGAAAGTCAACACCCTCATCAACCACATCCAGGCGTACCTCTATCAAAAACGGGAGTGGAGCC
This sequence comes from Oscillibacter sp., assembly GCA_022801815.1. Lineage (GTDB taxonomy): Bacteria > Bacillota > Clostridia > Oscillospirales > Oscillospiraceae > Oscillibacter. The sequence continues at coordinate 1,653 of JAAWTB010000006.1, forward strand.
CCCGGGACGAACACGCCTTTGCCCCGGCCCTGTGCAACCGTATTGACCGGAATACCGGGGGCATGGTCATCGCTGCAAAGAACGCGGAAACGCTGCGGGTAATCAATGAGAAAATCCGGGCCCACGAGCTGGAAAAGTCCTACCTCTGCGTCGCCGCAGGCCGTCCCCAACCGGCGGAGGGCAAAATCGAGGGTTTTCTTTCCAAGGATGAGGCAAAAAAGCTGGTGACCTTCCACCGCCGCCCCGTCCCCGGGGGAAAGAGCGCGGCCACACTGTACAAAACGCTGGAAACCCGGGGGGAGCTTTCCCTGGTGGAGTGCCGCCTGCTGACGGGGCGAACCCATCAGATTCGGGTTTCCATGGCGGAAATCGGCTGCCCCCTGCTGGGGGACGGAAAGTATGGAAACGGAACCGTGAACCGGAAATACCGCGAGACCCGGCAGGCGCTGTACGCCTATAAGCTGGGGTTTTCCTTCCCCTCTGACGCCGGGATACTGAATTACCTCCGGGGCCGGGAGTTCACGGTGGAGGACGTTCCCTTTCGGGAGAAGTATTTTCCAAAAGGCTGACCCTCCGGCGGAAACTACAGCGGCGTCTCCATGCCGGAGCAGGCGGGCCGATGGAAAACGCCGCGTCGGAGCTTCGGGTCCGTTTCTCCTCCCGCTGCCGGACCGCGGCGGAGGCGCTGGAGGCTTTCTGGCGGCGGCAGCCTTCGCCCAAAATTTGAACGGTTCCTTAATTTTTGTCATTTTTGTTACTTTTTTGCCTCGCCCGCCTTTACAAGGCGGGCGAAATTCTTTATAATGGATGTCTGCCAGCCCCGCTTCGGGCCGGCCGTATAAAAAATGAAAGGCGGTTCCCTGTCCGGGCCGTCTTTGGAGGTCTTATGAAACACTTCACAAAGCGCCTGGCGGCCCTGCTGCTGTCCGCCGCGCTGTGCGCCGTCCCGCTGACCGGCTGCGCCAAGGATGGCGAGGGCTTGGCCCTCTCCGTCTGCGTGGGCTCCGCTCCGGAGTCCCTGGACCCCATCTACGCCGAGGACGTGGGCGGGCAGACCGTCCTGTCTCACCTCTACGAAAACCTCATGCGTGTGACGGCGGACAGCACGGGAAAAACCAGCGTCCTCCCCGGCATGGCCAAAAGCGTGGACCAGGAGGAGGAGACCAAGGACGGAGCCGTCACCGTTACCTATACCTTCCGCCTCCGCAGCGCCCGCTGGTCCGACGGGCAGAGCGTCACCGCCGGGGACTTTGTCTACGCCTGGCAGCGGCTGGCCAATCCCGCCACCGGTTCCCGTTACGCAGACCTGCTGTCTGTCGTCAAAGGCTATCAAGAGGCCCGCGCCGCCAAGGACATGAGCCTGCTCCAGGTGACGGCGAAAAACGACAGCACCCTGGTGGTGGTTCTGAACGGGCACTACGACTGGTTTTTGAAAGAGGTCTGCACCTCCCCCGCCACCATGCCTTTGCGGCAGGACGTGGTACAGAGGCTGAAGGCCTCCTCCGGTGATCAATCCTGGTGGGAGGGGGACCCCACCCAGCTGGTAACCAACGGACCCTATACCGTCGCCGCCCTGGAGGAGGGCCGCAGTCTCCAACTGGCGGCCAACAGCCGTTACTACGCCGCTCAGCCCGGACCGCAGAGCGTCGCCTTCCACTTTGCCGGGTCGGCGGAGGAAGCCTGGTCGCTCTATGAGGCTAAAACCGTGGACGCCGTTTGGCCCCTGCCCGATGCGCGGCTGACAGAGCTGGCGGAAGACCCGGAGTGGGCCCCTCTGCCGGAGCTGGCCACCTACGCCGCCTTATTCAACTGCGCCTCCGATCTATTCAGCGACCCGGCCATCCGGGAGGCCATGAGCCTGGCCATTGACCGCAGCGCCCTGGCCCAGGCGGCGGGAGGCCTTCCGGCGGAAGGCGTGGTGCCTCCCGGCGTGCCGGAGAACGAGGAGGGCGATTTCCGGTCCCTCAGCTCCCCCCTGCTGGACAACAGCCCGGAGAGCTATGCGGATCGCTGCGTACAGGCCCGGAGCCTTTTGGAGCAAGCCGGCTATAACAGCGGCGCTGACCTGGGAGAGCAGGAATTTTTATACCTGAAAAGCGATGTAAACGACGCCGTGGCCCAGCTGCTCTGCCAGCAGTGGCAGGAAGTCCTGGGCGTTCAGGTGACCCCCAAGGGCCTGACGGAGCGGGGACTGATGTCCGCCTTGCGCAATGGGGAATACACCCTGGCGGGCCGGAGCCTCACCGCCTCCGCCAACGACGCGGAGTGCTTCCTGAGGTCCTGGACCTCCGAGAGCCGGGAGAATCTGGTGGCCTACCAGAGCACCGCCTATGACACGCTGATGAAAATCGTCGCCGGAGCCGCCGACGGCACCGCCCGGATGGGCTGTCTCCACGATTCCGAGGCCCTGCTGCTGATGAATCACGCCCTGGCCCCTCTCTATACCAAGGTTACCGCCTGGGAGCTGCGGGAAACCCTTACCGGGGCTTTTCGGGACCCCCGGGGCTGGTTCAGCTTCGCCGGCGTGGTAAACCGGCCGGTATAAAACTCAAACGGTTTGAAACATTCTGATTGAAAACGAGAGGAACCCTTCCCGGGTTCCTCTCGTAATGCGTTTCCTTCCCGGCAGATGAAATTCCAGGTTTCCCGGCAGCCTCCGGTCTCCCTTTCAAGGGGGACTTTTTCGTTTAGGCCGCAGGGCTACGCGTTGGAGCCGTTTTTGCTTTGAGACATGTAAACTCGCAGCTCATGCTGGGCCCGGTGGTACTGCCCGGCGCTGAAGGCGGCCTTGCCCCGCTGGATGGAGAGCACGCCGTCCTTCACAAACTGAGTGAGAGTGCGGTTGATGGTCTTCTCCGTCAGCCCCACCTCCTCGCTGATCTGGCGGCGGGTTTTGCTCAAAACCACCTGCCCGGCACAGCGGACGCCCTGCTCCTCCGCCTGGTGGACCAGGTATTTCAGCAGCACATACTTGGCGGAGTAAAACAGCCGCTCCCCCCGGCTGTAGCTGGAGCAGTACAGCTTGGCGGCCACATGACGGCTCACCGCCCGGAGCAGCTGGATGTCCCGCTGGAGCCACGCGTCAAAAAGCGCCACCGTCACCGAGGCCACCAGGCAGTCCGTCACCGACTCGATGGTCACAGACGTGGTGGCCGCCCCCGCCAGCAGGGTTACCTCCCCGATGAAGGACACCGCCTCGTTGGTCTCAATCATGAACACGTTCCCGTTTTCAAACTCATTTACCACCCGGAAGGTCCCCCGCAGCAGAATGCCGATCCGCTCCAGGGGGCTGTCCTTCTGGTGGATAAACGTATGGGCGGGATAGGTCCTGATCTGGAACCTCCCATCCAAATCCTCCGGAATCCGGCTGGTAAACTCCCGCAGTTCCGGGGCCAGCTCCAGCAGCTCGGCGTAGCGCATCGGTATCCCTCCTGTTCCCTTTCCAGCCTTGAAAAAACGCCCCATGAAATCATGATACCATGGTTTCATGGGGCGCACAAGCTCTTTTCTTTACTTCCACTCCCGGAGCCAGGGCTGTTTTTCAAACAGCCGCTCCGCCTCCCGGCGGACCCGCTCCCGGTCAATGGTCAGCAGCTCCCGGTTTTGCATCAGCAGCTTTCCGTTAACAATGGAGTGCTGCACGTCGGCGCCGCTGGCGCTCTCCACCAGGGTATGGACCAGGTTCTGCGTGGGCCAGAGGTGGGGCGCGTCCGTATTCAGGGCAATGAGGTCCGCAGGGGCGCCCGTTTCGATAACGCCCAGGCCCGGCTCCATCAGCGCCGCTCCGCCGCCCCGGGTGGCCATGGCCAGCAGGGTCTCAGCAGGCATAATGGAGGAGTCTGCCGTCCCCACGCCCCGGGTGACGTTCATCACACCCCGGAACAGCCGCATCTCCCGGAAGAGGTCCAGCCCGCCGTGGGCAGAGCCGTCGGTGCCCAGGCCCACGGGCACCCCGGCGGCCAGGAGCTGGGGCGCGGGCGGCACGCCTTTGCCGCAGTTGGAGAAGGGGCAGTGGGCTACCCGAACCTGCCGCCGGGCCATGATTTTCATTTCCTCCTGGCTGAGGAAAATACAGTGGGGGGCGGTCATGGGGGCGGCCAGCAGGCCCTCCTCTTCCAGCCAGACGAAGGGACGCTTGCCGTAACGCTCGATAAAGTCCGTCACCTCGCTGGCGTACTCGTTCATGTGGGTCTCCACCGGCACGCCGTCCTCGGCCGCCGCCTGGAACACCGCCCGAAGCAGCTCTTCGCTGACAGCGGTGGGCGTGGTGACGGAGTAGATGGGCTTTAAAAGTCCGGAAAGGGCATCTCTCATGGCCCGCAGGCGCTCCACCGCCGCCGGGACGGAGGCGGCCCGGAGACTCTGCGGACAAAAGGGATTGTCGTTGGTCATGACGCTGAGACGGCCCCGAAGCCCCGCCTCCTGATACACCCCGGCGTAAACCTCCGGGTACTTCCCCCCCGCGTCTACAAAGCCGGTGGTGCCGCAGGCAATCATTTCCATTGCCGCCAGCTCCGCGCTGAGGCGGGAGCTCTCTTCGTCCAAGCGGCTTTCAAAGGGGACGTTGACCCGCTTCCAGATGACGGGCTTCTCGTCCAGCAGCCGCCCCCGGAGGAGCTGCTGGCTGGTGTGGAGGTGCCCGTCCACCAGGCCGGGCATCCAAAGGAGATGGGAACCGGAGAGGACCGTCTCCGCCTGATAGGCGCAGGCATCCTGGTCCACAATATCCAGAATCCGGCCGTCCTGGACGGCGATGGCTTTCCCGGAGACGACCATCATATCCGGGGAGAGATAGCGGGCGTTGGTGAGCAGCAAATCACAGCGGAGACCGTCAGGCATAGAAAAACCTCCCGTTTTATTTCAGCAGCATAAACAGCGAAAAGCAAATGGAGAACACGGCCACGCCCCGCTTCAGCAGGGACTGGGGCACATGCGCGGCGGTAACGCTGCCCGCGAAGACCCCTGCGGCATGGCCCAAAACCGCCGCCAGCAAAATCGGCAGCAGGGCGGTCAGGGACGGGCAGCGGCTTCCATACACGGCAATGGCCGGCAGGGCGATGAACACGGAATCCAGCAGCGCCGCGCCCACCGCCGTCTTGGCGGGGACTCCCATGGCCACCAGCAGAGGCATTACCAGCACCGGCCCCCCCGCTCCGGAGAGCGCGCAGAGAAGAGCTGTGGCAAAGCCCAGGGCCAGCAGCGGCAAAGCCCTTGGAAAGGAAGTCCTGTCCTGGGCCCCCTTCTGGGGCCGGAGCTCCCGAATGGCGATGGCCAAGCCGGAGAGAAACACCACCACGTAGAGGACCACCTTGACGGTCTCCGCCGCCAAGAGCCCGCCCAGGGCCGCGCCCAGCAGTCCCCCCGCCAGGCTTCCGGCGGAGAGGATCAGGGCGGGCCGCAGGGGCAGCTCTCCCCGGCGGTAGTAGTTCCGGGAGCCAATGGCCCCGGAGACGGCAAAGCAGAGGAAGCTCAGCATCAGGCTCTCCGTCACGGGAAGGCCGCAGGCGCTGGTGAAGAGAATGGGCAGCAGGAAGCCCGCCACGCCGCACCAGCCGATGAAGAGCCCCACGGCTCCGCTCCCCAGAGCCGCCAGAATCAGCTCAAATGGCATGGGTCAGCCCCAGCACCACCTGGGCCACCACCAGGGAGCCGAAGAAGGTGCCCGTCATGACCAGGACGGTGATGATAATGAGCTTCCAGCCCTGCTTGAAGAACATCTTCAGCTGGTTGCTGATGGACATGCCGGCAAAGGCCCCCACCATGGTCAGCGGCGCGGTGAAGTTGATCTTCCCGGCGGACTCAATGACAAACTGGGACACGGGGGACAGCGGGCAGGCGCACAGCAGCCCCAGGATGGAGCAGTAGGCCACCGTGGGAAGCTTCAGGGGAATCACATGGGCAAGGCCCGCAGCGCACAGGGCGATGAGCAGCAGCACCAGCACGCCGGGCAGGGACTCGGCAAAGGCCACGTCAAAGCCGATGAAGTTGGCGGTCATCATGCCCAAGCCGGAGATGGCAAGGACGAAAATCCAATCCTTAATGGTCATAGCGCGCTCCTCCTCAGTTCTTTTCGGCCAGCTCCCGGCCGGATTTGGTCAGGCGGCCCAAGGTGGGCTCCAGTTTGCGGTACAGGAAGTTGCACAGGGGGACGCCGACGAAGATCGCCATGTAGATGCCGTCAATGCCCGAGATGGTCTCGCTGGCGGAGGCCATGGCGGCAATTTGATCCGCGTAGGCGGGCATAACCTCGGAGAGGGCCGCCACGGCGGAGCTCATCAGGATGCCCGCGCCCACGCCGGAAGCCATGCCCAGCGCGTAGGGGTGGAAGAGGCCGGTGGCTGCGGCCATAGAAGCCATGAAGCCGAAGTAGATGGTGCCCACCATGCCGCCGACAATGTACACGGAGAGGCTGCCCTGGGCCTCCGGGGAGTCCGCGCCGAACATGTCCTGCATCAGCGCCAGGTTGGTCTCCCGGTTGATGGAGTGGGTGGCCCCGATGGCCTCCCGCTTCAAGCCCAGCATCAGGGCGATGGGCATAGCCAGGAAGATGGTGCAGAGGTTGCCGAACTCCTGGAGCAGCAAGGCGGGTCCGGCGGAAATGACGATGGAGATGTTGGCCCCGGCGTTGATGCCAAGCTTGGCCACAAAAGGGAGAATCGCCACGCCCACCAGGCCGGAGGCGGCCTTGACCTTCTTGTCGTCCAGGATTTTCAGCACGTTGGGGCCGGTGAGGATACCCAGGAACAGGGCGTAGAAAATGGGGAAGATGATGAAGGTGCCCTTCCAGACGGGAATCTTGATCTGTCCGATGGAGTCCGCGATGAGGATGAAGACGAAGGCCAGCAGATACAAGACCCATTCCGTCCTGACCCGCTCCCTCAGGGAGGCGTATGCGCGTTCGACTTTTTTCATGGGGCCCACTCCTTTTTTGTTGATGTATTTATACTACCCCATGGAACGGCTGTCAGAAAAGGACATATGGGCAGTTTTTAAAGAAAAAAGGCCCTTTGAAAAGGGTCTTTCTATAAACCCGTATGTCCATCCGCATGGCGGTATCATCCCCCGGGCAGGCAGTGCGCTTCATTTCCCCGGAAGGGTCAAATGGAGAACAGCCGAACGCCTTGCTTATAAGCGCGCTCCTTTTCATGCTTTGCAAACCACGCTGAAGGCCCCGGCGATGCCGGGGCCTTTCTGACGTCTTTACCAATATTTTGCCACGTGAACCCGGGTGACCTCGGCGGCCTTTTTGATGTTCTCCTCGCTGGAGAGCTTGTAGTAGTCGGGCCGGAAGACCTCGACGGTGCAGACGTCCCCATCGAAGCCAATCTTTTTCAAGGTATCCGCGAACCGTTTGTGATCCAGGCAGTCGCCGCTCTCGCCGGGCCAAAGGCGTTTTTCGTCGTTGTTGTAAGACGCGCCGCAGGGCATATTCTCCGTGCCGTTCAGATGCCAGACGAAGATTTTCCGGCCGTCGGCTTTCTCCAGGGCGTCCCAGCCGGAGGCCATGGCGTTGAAGTGGAACTGATCCAGGGTCACGCCCACCAGGGGAGAATTGACCTCCTCCACGATGGCGTAGGCGTACTCAAAGCGGTTGATGGACATGGTGGGCGCGCCGCAAAACTCCAGGGACAGCTTGATGCCATGGGGTTCCACCTTCTTGACCATCTCTTTCAGGACGGCCACGGCGTCGGCCTTGATTTCGTCCACGGTGGCGTGGACCGGCAGGTCCATAGAGGGCACGACGACGATCATCTTGCAGTCCAGAATCTCACAGCGGCGGATGATCTCGTCCAGCTGGGCCATGACGGCGTCCTTCTCCGCCTGGGTCTGCTTCATGTTGAAGAAAATCAGGGCGTTGTAGGACAGCATTTTCAGCTTGTGGCTCTTGAAGAAGTCCCCCAGCTGCTCCAGGGTGTATTTCCCGGCGGCCAGCTCCCGGTCCAGGCACTCGGACTGGACGTCGATGTAGTCAAAGCCGTATTTCTCGCACAGGGCCAGGTCTTCCAGCACAGAGTGGTTTTCGCAGAAGCGGTTGCAGCCTTCGTTAAATCCGATTTTCATGGCTCGTTCTCCTTATCGTTCCTTAATCGTTCCATAATTGTATACCCGGCGGCGGGGTTTTCCAATTGCGCGGGAACGCCCAGCCGTTTCCGATTGGGCGTCCCGCAGAGAAAAGAAGTATGTAAGCGGGTTCTCCCGTCTTACCTGCCCAAAAGCTCGCTCTGAATGCGCTCCAGCGCCTCGGGGGCCTGTTGATCCATCTTCTCCGGGAAGCCGAAGTAGCTCACGCAGATGATGTTGTCCCCGCCCGCCTTGGGCGCGCCGGGCTTGCGCTGCTTGTTGACAAAGTCCATCTCCCGCAGGGTCTCGAAGATGCCGTCAAAGTCCACTTCCCCTTCGCCCATGGCCGTGTGCTGGTGGATGGTGACGTCGGCCCGGCCTCTGGCGTTCAGCCAGGGGGGATTCAGGATGTAGCGGCAGTCCTTGGTCTGGTTCCAGGTGTCGGCCAGGAGGACATGGGTCAGCTCGTCGCCGGCGTATTTCAGCATGTGGCGCACGTCGCCCTTGCCCTGGTCGTAGAAGAAGCCGTGGGAGGCGGAGTAGACATAGCCCAGGTTCTTGGAGCGGAAGGATTTCACGATATCGCAGGTCTCGTCGTTCAGCTCGCAGAAGTCGTAGGGATGGGACTGGATTTCCACCCGTAGGCCCTCCCGCTCGATGATGGGCAGCAGCTCTTCCATGGAGCGGAAGAACATGCCGTTGCAGATCTCCTGCTGGTTGGGGTCGCCGGAGAACTCGGTGTTAATGACGGGAACGCCCATGTCCACGGCAATCTGAATCATCCGCTTCCAGTTGGCTACCGCGTGCTGCCTCTGCTCCTCAGTGGGGCCGGACCAGCGGTAGACCACGATAAAGCTGGAGATTTCCACGCCGGTTTCCTTCAGGGCCTTGCGGTACTCCTCCTCGCACTCCTTGGAGAACAGGGGGTGCTTATAGAAGGGGTTGATGCGGGGATGGGGGGACTGCTCGATGTATTTATAACCCCAGTCGGCCACCTTGCGGACGTAATCCCTGATGGGCATCTGCTTGGCTAAAACGTCGACGTCGAACGCGATTTTCATTTTAGGCGCTCCTTTCCGATATATGGTAAGTCAAGAAGAGGTCTTATTTCTTATAGAAATCCGGGGTGCCGCCGGTGACCACCTTCTCCGCCTGGCCGGAGGTCTGGGACTTCACCAGGGCGTCGGCGGTGATGGAGGCAACATACCCGTCCCAGGCGGAGGAGCCGCCGGTCTCGCCCTTGAGGGCGTGGTCCACCCAGTCCTGAATCTCCACGTCGTAGGAGTCGATAAAACGCATAATCCAATTGTCCTCGATTTTGGTGGAGACCTGATTGGCGTAGCGCACCGTGGGGAAAGAGGGGCAGGGCAGGTTCACCACGCCGTTTTCGCAAACCACCTCGCAGTTGATGTCATATCCAAAGCCGCAGTTTACGTTGACTTCCAGCATCACCACGATGCCGCCCTTGGTTTTCATGATCATGACCTGGGGGTCCCGGAGGCCCTCATGGGCCTTGCTGGTGACCTTGGGGAGGATGCACTGAACCTCGTCCCACTCGTCGTTCACCAGCCAGGGCAGGCAGTCGATCTCATGGATAGCGGTGTCCGTGACCGCCATGGCAGTGGTGTAGCTGGGGGCCACGCCGTCGGCCCGGTGGGTGCACTTCACAATCAGGGGGGCGCCGAACTTGCCGGAGTCCAGCAGCTCCTTCACCTGGTTGTAGCCCCGGTCATAGCGGCGCATGAAGCCGATCTGGACCAGGTGCTTGCCGGAGGCCATCTCTGCGTCCACGACGGCCTTGCAGTCGGCGGCGGTGTTGGCCAGGGGCTTTTCGCAGAAGACGGGCTTTCCGGCCTTAATGGCGGCCAGGACAGGGTCCTTGTGGAACTGGCCCGGCGTGGTGACCACGACCGCATTCACGTCCGGGTCGTTGATGGCCTCGTTGAAGTCCGTGTAGGTCTTGGTTCCGGGGCCCGCCAGCTCCGCGCCCTTCTTCACGCCCTCTTCAAACACGTCGCAGACGGCCACGACCTTGGCCCCCCGGATACGGTTCTGAATGCGTTCAATGTGCTCCCGGCCGATCATGCCGCAGCCAACCAAGCAGATGTTGAGTTCCATAACAAGTTCCTCCTGTTAAAATATTTCTATTGGGGAAAATCTTTGTAGTTTCTGCGTTTGATTTCGGCGGACTCTTGCCGGAGCCGCCGGAGAGATGCCCGTTTAATGTGTACCCTTTGCCTGCGGTTCGTTTTCCTCTCTTGCTTTCATTATAGCAAAGCGTTCACGAGAACGCAATCAAAATATCGGCGTATTATCCACAATAATTCAGCTGCAAACTTGTGAAAACCTCTGTCAGCGCCATAAAAAAGCCGTGGTTTTTGCAGAGGTTGCACAAATGCCAGCGGTTCCTTTGCGTTCTGCACGCACGTCGGACAAGAGACATGAAAAACGCCCCGCAGATATCTGCGGGGCGTCCTGTTATCATGAAGCAATGCGGTTCTCAGGCGGCAATGCCAAGGGGCGAGAAGACCCAGTAGATGGCCACGGCCAGAATCAGGCCGACGATGGAGACCACGTGCCGGTACTTCCATGGGGTCAGGTCCACCGCGCCCACATCCTGGGGCACATACTCCTCGGCAGGGCGGTACTTGTTCAGGACCCACATAATGATGAGCTCGACGGGGAAGAGCACCGCCATGGCGTAGAGGTAGTGGATGGGGTTGTCCGTACCGGGATAGTTAGGGGCGATGAGGAGGAACGCACCGTAGCAGGCCACATGGAAGATGGTAATCACCTTCGGCGTATAGGCCGGCAATCGCTTAAACAGGAACACGCCCAGGATGGTGCACAGCACCGGCAGGGACACGAACTGACTCATGGAATTCAGAAATGTGGTAATACCGGAGGCATTCATAACAAAGGGAGCGATGACGATGGACACACAGCCCGCGATGGTTCCATAGATTTTACCCACTTTGACGCAGTTTGCGTCCGAGGCGTCGGGCTTGAAGGCGGAACGGTAAAGGTCCAGAGTGAACATCGTGGAGGCGGAGTTCAGCACCGAGTTGAAGGAGGAGAGAATCGCGCCGAACATCACGGCGGCGAAGAAGCCCATCACCGGCTTGGGAATGATGGCGGCGATGAGGGCGGGGTAGGCGAAGTCGATGGCCTTATCACCCGCTGCGGCGATGGCCTCTTGAATGGAGGGCAGGTAAAAGGCAATAATACCGGGAATGACCAGGTACAGGGGACCCAGGCACTTGAGGAAGCCGCAGAAAATGGCGCCCTTCTGGCCCTCTTTCAGGGACTTGGCCGCCAGGGCCCGCTGAACGAAGGACTGGTTCGTGCACCACCAGTAGAGGTTGTTGAAAAACATACCGGTGATAATCAGGGGCCAGGGAACCTCCGGCTCCGCTGCGTTCCAGGCGTTCACAGCGTTCATTTTCGCCGGGTCCGCCTGGACAATGTACTTGATGCCGTCGATGATTCCGCTGCCCCCGGTCTGGGAGGCCAGCACGGCAAAGCCAATGAAGGGGACCATCAGCCCGCCGATAATCAGGCCGATGCCGTTGATGGTGTCCGACACCGCCACGGCTTTTAGTCCGCCGAAGATGGCATAGCAGCCGCCAATGACGCCAATAATCAGGCAGAGAATGGCCACCGACTGGAACTTGCTTACGCCCAGCATGTCGGAGATGCCGAAAATCTGCTCAAAGACCACCGCGCCGGAGTACAGGATTACCGGCAGGTTCAAAATAGAGTACATGACCACGATAACCAGGGAGAACATAGTCTTGGTCCCCTTGCCATAGCGGACCTCCATCAGGGAGGGTATGGTCATAGCTCCCATTTTTAAGTACTGGGGCAGGAAGTAATACGCCAGCGCCAGCAGAGTAAACATGGAACCCACTTCCCAGGCGATGGGGCCCATGTTGGACGCCCAGCTCTGGCCGTTGAGTCCCACCAGCTGCTCGGCAGAGAGGTTGGTCAGCAGCAAGGACCCGGCGATGACCACGCCCGGCAGTCCCCGGCCCGCCAGAAAATAGCCTTCTGCGGAATCCAGGTCCTCTCCCCGGGTCTTCCAGCTGGAGATGAGAGCCACCAGGACGGTGAAGAGGACGAAGGAGATCAGCGTCCATGCGATTGAACTGAAGAATGCCATTGTTACAGCCTCCATTCATATTGTTGAAAGGAAAGCACGCAAAACGCACGCATTTAAAAGAGCCGGGCAGGCGGTCCCACAGGAAGCGCGCGGCAACGCGCTTTTGGAAATTCCAGCGGGGCCTGTGATTCACTGATATCAAAATACCACAGAATTTACCGGTCTGCAAGGGTATTTTCGGGTAAAATACTCAAAATCAAAAAGTTTGGAGAAGCCGGAAAAGCCCTGCGCACTTTCTTGTGCAATTCTCCCTCCCTGGCCTCCAAAATGCGTGCAATAGCGTTCAATCCAGAGCAACCCCGCATATCCACTTGCAAGAGGTGCGGGCTTGTGCTATAATGCCTATCATAAAATATGGAGGAGGGCGTGCCATGGCAGTGACTTCACAGCAAATCGCCGAGCTGGCGGGGGTCTCCCGGGGAACCGTGGACCGGGCCCTTCACAACCGGGGCCGGGTGAACCCGGAGGTGGCCGCCCGCATTCAGAAAATTGCGGAGGAGCTGGGCTACCGCCCCAACTCCATCGGACAGGCCCTGGTTCGAGTCCGGCAGAACCTTCGGCTGGGGGCCATCCTCCAGTCGGCGGAGACGCCCACAATGCAGGACGTGGCTTCCGGGGCCCGGCGCACGGCAGAGGAGCTTCAAGCCTCCGGCTTAGAGGTGGACATCCGGGAGGTTCAGGGCCGGGACACGGCCAAGGTCCTCCGGCAGATCGACGAGCTGATAGACTGGGGGGCAAGCGGCCTGGCTATTGCCTCCAATAACACCCCGGACCTGGTCCGGCGCATCGACCTGCTCCATGAACAGGGCGTTCCGGTGGTGACCCTCAATACCGACGCTCCGGACAGCAAGCGGCTCTGCTTTGTGGGGATGGACAGTTACCGGGCGGGACAGACGGCGGCGGGGCTTATGCGCCAGATGCTGCCCGGCGGCGGGCTGGTTCTCCCCATTGCGGGGCATGTCAACAACGGTGCCCATTACAGCCGCCTTCGGGGCTTTTTGGACACCCTTTCGGGGGAGAGGGACATCCAGCTCCTCCCCTTTCAGCCCTGCTTCGACCGGGACGATTACGCCCACGAGATTACCCAGCATACTCTTCGGGAATACCCTTCCCTGGCCTGCGTCTATATCACCTCCAACGGCCAGCGGGGCGTCTGCCGGGCCATTGAGGACGAGCGGCGCAAAGGCCGGGTCCGGGTGGTGGCCTACGATTTGAACGCCCCCAACCGCCAGCTGCTGCGAAGCGGGGATTTGAGCTTTGTGCTGGACCAGGTGGCCCTGGAGCAGGGACGGCAGCCCCTGCAAATCCTCTGCCAGTATCTGCTGAACGGCAAGACCCCGGAAACAGAGCTGCTTTACACAGACATTCTCATCCGTACAAGGTACAACAGCGGGGACGAGCTTTAAACGGCGGCCCCGCTGTTTTTGCCCGCCGGAGGGACCGCCGCCCCGGCAAAATATATGGCAGGATGCGATTCCAGGGATTGTAAATTGGATATATTTGTGATATGCTTAGTTTGATACTCTGCGAATACCGTTTCCGCCGGCGACCCCGCAACTCAAACGAATGGATAAAGGAGAATCGTTATGGATCGTTTTGGCATCAATGTAACTCTGAAGCACACGCCTTCCCTGGACCCGGACTTTATCCCCCTCATGCGGTTTAACCGCGCCTTCCTGGCCACGGCGAAAAAGCCGGTGGGCATCGCCGTGGAGCGGGCCGACGGCCAAATGGCTTCCTGCCGGACCTTCATTCATGGCACACCGGAAATGGCGGAAGCCGACCACTATTATATTGAGCGGCTGGTGAAAACCCTCCTCTGGATGAAGGGCGGCTTCAAGGTCTACGTCAGCGGCGACGCAGGCGTATGCGAATACCTGAAATCCGTCTACTGCGCCGGGGGGCAGCAGGAATTCGACTGGGACTACATGGCCAACGTCTTTGAGCATCCCTTCGAGGTGACGCTGGTGGACGACATTCCCGCCGCCAAAGACGACCCCAAGGCCATCGGCGGCCATATGGAGGGCTGCCGCATCGGCTTTGACGCCGGCGGGTCCGACCGGAAGGTCTCCGCTGTGATCGACGGCGAGACGGTCTACTCCGAGGAGGTGGTCTGGTTCCCCAAAATCAACTCGGACCCCGACTACCACTATGACGGCATTGTCGCCGCCCTGAAATCCGCCGCGGAGCACATGCCCCGGGTGGACGCCGTGGGCGTCAGCTCCGCCGGTGTGTTCATCAATAACCGGACCATGAACGCCTCCCTCTTCCTGAAGGTCCCCAAGGAGATTTACGACGAAAAGGTCAAGGACATCTATATCCGGGCCATCCGGGACACCTTCGGCGGCGTGCCCTACTGCGTCATCAACGACGGCGACGTCTCCGCCCTGGCAGGGGCCATGAGCCTCAACGACAACAGCGTCCTGGGCATTGCCATGGGCACCAGCGAAGCCGTGGGCTATGTGGATGAAGAAGGCCGGATCACCGGCTGGCTCAACGAACTGGCTTTCGTCCCCGTGGACGCCCAGCCTGACGCCATGCGGGACGAGTGGAGCGGCGACATCGGCTGCGGCGTGAAATACTTCTCCCAGGACGGCGTCATCAAGCTGGCCCCCCGGGCGGGGATTGAGCTGGACGAAAACGCCTCCCCCGCCGAGAAGCTGAAGGCCGTCCAAAAGCTGATGGCGGAGGACGATCCCCGGGCCGCCAAGGTGTACGAGTCCATCGGCGTGTACCTGGGCCACACCCTGGCCTATTACTTTGACCTCTACGGCTGCCGCCACGTGCTGCTGCTGGGCCGGGTCATGAGCGGCAAGGGCGGCGACCTCATCCTGGACACCGCCAAGAAGGTCCTGGCTGACGAATACCCCGAGCTGACCGGGAAGATGGTCCCCGAGCTGCCGGATGAGAAGTTCCGCCGGGTGGGCCAGTCCATGGCCGCGGCCAGTCTGCCGGAGTGCAAATAAGGACTTCCTGAAAAGATGGCCTGACCGGAGGGTCAGGCCCTACAAAGAACCCAATGCCCCCGCACATGCGGGAGCATTCAGAAAAGAGGAATATGATGGATCGGAAGAAATTGCAGGAAGCCCGGACCTGGGTCCGGGCCGAGCTGGAACGCTCCGCCAACTTCTGGCTGGAGCATGGAATGGACAAGGAGCATGGTGGAGTGTACACCTGCCTGGACCGGAAGGGCGGTATCTACTCCACCGACAAAAGCGTGTGGATGCAGGGCCGCTGCGGCTGGATTTTCGCTTTCCTGTGCCATAACTACGGTGTGAAGCAGGAGTGGCTGGACGCGTCGAAAAGCTGCCTGGACTTTATGGAGAAGCACTGCTTCAACCACAAGTGCGGCGACCGGATGTATTTTACCGTCACCGCAGAGGGCAAGCCCCTCCGCCAGCGGCGCTACTACTTTTCCGAGGCCTTCTGCGCCATCGCCAACGCCGAGTACTACGGCGTAACGGGGGACAAGACCCGGCTGGAACGGGCCCGGCAGTGCTATGACCTGTACTGGGACCTGAGCCAGGGCAGGCCGGACCCCGTGGGCATGGGCCCCAAGACCATCCCGGAGACCCGGACGGGCCGGGCCTTCGGCACCCCCATGATTATCCTGAACGTCACCGGCGTGCTGCTGCGGACGGACCCGGAGCGGAAGGCCCTCTACGAAGAGCGGGCCCAGCAGTGCGTAGACGACATTTTCAAGTACCACGTAAAGCCGGAGCTGAAGTGCACCCTGGAAAACGTGGACGTGGACGGGACTCCCCGGCTGTACTACACCGAGGGCCGCACCGTCAACCCCGGACACGACATCGAGGGCGTCTGGTTCCTGCTGGAGCACGCCCAGCGCACCGGGGACAAGTCCCTTGTCCAAAAGGCGGCGAAGATGTTCGACTGGGCCATTGCCGCCGGATGGGACCAGGAGTATGGCGGACTGCTCTACTTCACCGACTGCCTGGGCAAGCCCCCGGAGGCCTACGAGCACGACATGAAGCTCTGGTGGCCTCACAATGAGATTTTGATTGCCTCCGTCATGCTCTACCGGGACACCGGGGAGGAGAAGTATCTGGATTGGTTCTTTAAAACGCTGGACTACTGCAAGGCCCACTTCGCCGATGCAGAGTACGGCGAGTGGTACGGCTACCTCCGCCGGGACGGCCTGCCTACGCAGCCCTCTACCAAGGGCAGCACCTTCAAGGGCCCCTTCCACATGCCCCGGAGCATGATCCTGACGGACAAGACCCTTGGCGAGATTTTGGGCGAATAAAAGAGAACTTCACGGCAAAAGGAGAGGCTGATGGGCAAGGATATCATTGCGCTGATGCTCCAGGAATACGAGCGCTTCACCCGGGCGGAGCGGAAAATCGCCGACTATGTGCTGGAGCACCAGGAGGAAACCCAATATATCAGCATCACCGACCTGAGCAGCCAGTGCGGCGTGGCGGTGTCCACCGTGTCCCTGTTCTGCCGGAAGCTGAAGCTGGCAGGCTTCAACGACTTCAAGCTGGAGCTGGCCCGGGCGGCGCTGCCCGCCCGGGCGGCCCTTCAGGAGCCGGGAAGCGAGATTACGGCGGAGGACTCCGCCGCCTCTGTGATGGGCAAGGTGCTTTCCGCCGCGCAGGACACGCTGAACAACGCCTATCACATGCTCTCGGAGCGGGAGTTGGCCCGGGCGGCGGACCTGCTGCGCCGGGCGAACCAGGTGGTCTGCCTGGGCCAGGGGAACCACGCGGTGGTAGCCCTGGCGGCCTGGGCCCAGTTCTCTACCACCTCTCCAAAATTTAAAACGATTCAGGACTCCCATATGCAGATGGTGGTTTTGTCCACTCTGTCAAAGGGAGACGCCGTGCTCTACTTTTCCTACTCCGGGGCCACTCACGAGCTGCTGGAGGCCGTGGAGGTCATCCGGGCCCGGGGCGCCAGCTTGATTCTGGTAACCCGCTACTCCAATTCCCCTGCCAGCGCGTACGCCAACGCGGTGCTGCTCTGCGGCCCCAACGAACAGCCTTTCCAATTCGGTTCTACCTCCGCTCTCATCGCTCAGCTCTACGTGGTGGAGACGCTCCTCAGCGAGTTTGTACGGGGGGACTCGGAGGAAGCGGAACGAAACCGCCAGTCCGTGGGCAAGGCGCTGACGCAGAAATGCGTTTAGGGGGCCTGACATGGGGGAGTTTTTCAATCCTGAAAAGGGTGTTTGGGCCTGGCTGAGTACAATGGTGGACATCGTTGGGCTGTCTATCCTCTGGACCTTCCTCTGTCTGCCCATTGTCACTGCCGGCCCCGCCACGGCGGCGCTGTACTATACGGTGGTCAAGTGCCTCCGGCGCCGGGACAGCGGGGCCTTCGGGCAGTATCTCCGGTCCTTCCGGCAAAACTTTAAGGTGGGGTTTCCGGCAGGGCTTATCGCGGTCTTCCTGGCTCTGCTGCTGTTGGGGGGACACTACATTGTTCGCTGGTACGGAACCCGCCTGGGGGGCGGAGCCTATGTGCTCTATGTGGCCTATTATTTCGCTCTGGTCCTTCCGGCGGGGGTGCTGTGCTGGCTGTTTCCCCTGCTGGGACGGTTTAACTACGGCGTGGGCGGGCTGTTCCGCACAGCCCTTCAGCTTACCCTCGCTCACCTGCCCAGCACCGTCATCGTGGTGCTGCTGACCGCCCAAACCGCCGTGTTCTGCATTGAAAAATGGTGGCCGGTGGTGTTTATGCCGGTGACCGCCATGCTGCTGGTCTCGCTGTTCTTTGAGAAAATTTTTCAGCTGCACTCGCCGGAACTGGCCCTGGAAGAGCCAGAAGATTCGGAAGAGCCATGCGAATAAGGACCGGAACGGGTTTTCCGTTCCGGTCCTTTCTGCGTCTTATGCAAGGCGGTCAGTCCGGCAGCAAACCCGGCACCGTCTCCGCCAGCAGCGCCGCCAGCTGGGCGTGGCCCTTCCGAGTCAGATGCATCCCGTCCACGGCGTTGAATTCACAGCCCTTGGCATTCAGGTAATGGGCCCCCACCAGCCGGGCCGTCTTCTCGTAATATTGAGGCAGCTCCCGGGACTTCTCCAGGCAGCCCTTCCCCATGGGCTGGCCGTTCTCCGACAATTCCATCTCCGGGCGTATGGGCGGCGGGCAGACAATCAAAATGTTGGGCGCGCGCGTTCCCCAGCAGTCCACGCTCTGAGCCTTGCGGACCAGCCGCTCCATGCCGATGGAAATGCAGGAGGCGTTGACTCCCAGGCGTTCTTTGACGTCGTTGGTCCCCAGCATGATAATAAGCAGGTCGATGACCTCATGACTTTTCAGCAGAGAATAGAGTACGGTGAGGGCGTCCATCGTCTCATGGAGGGGATCCGGAAAGACTGTGGTCCGGCCGCTGAGTCCCTCCTCTGTTACCAGAACGTCCGCTCCCAGAGCCTTTTGCAAAAGGCAGGTCCACCGCTCTTCTTCATTGAAGCGGATGCCGCCGTCGGCGCAGTCGGCGGGATCGGCACAGTAGCCGTGCGTATTGGAATCTCCCAGGCAGAGAATATGTTTTTTCATGGCTCATCTCCCTTTCTATCCGCGGTCAGTTGTTTTGAAATTTACTCTGTATGGTATACGTTAGCATGTTTTCCCAGTTTGTCAAGGCATACATTTTATTTCTCTTTCGATTTTTAAGGGTAAATTCACCAAAAATCGAAATTATTTTTGAACGATTCCCTAAATATCCGAATTTTGCGGAAATCCTTTCGATTTCAATTGACAAAAGAAGGAAGGCCTTGTATAATTTCTACAGCGAGCCGTGGTTTGCCGGTTCATTTTTTGTAAACATTAAAGGAGGATTCGCGATGAAGAAGCTGCTTGCAATGGTATTGGCCATGACCATGGTCATGGCCCTTGCTGCCTGCGGAGGCAACAACAATTCCACTCCCTCTACTCAGGACACCCCGCAGCAGACTGAAACCCAGACCCCCGAAGCTCCCTCCGAGCCCGCCGGCGGCGGAGAGCTGACTCTGTGGACCTACCCCATCGGCGACTGGGGCAAGGAAGAGCAGGTCAAGGCCATTACCGACGCCTTCACTGCCGACACCGGCATCTCCGTGAAAGTGGAGTACTTAGCCTATGCGGACGGAGATGACAAAGTCAACTCCGCCATCACCGCCAACAGCGCCCCCGACCTGATCATGGAGGGTCCTGAGCGCCTGGTGACCAACTGGGGTGACAAGGGCTACCTGGTGGACCTGAGCGACATGTTTGACGAAACGGACAAAACAGAAATCAACGCCGCCGCCATGACCGCCTGCACCCACTCCAACGGTGAGGTCTATGAATACCCGCTGGTGGTTACCGCCCACTGCATGGCCGTGAACCTGGACGCTTTCAAGGAAGCCGGGGCCGACCAGTATCTGGACCTGGCCACCCGCACCTGGACCACCGAGGATTTCATTAAGGCCGTAGACGCCCTCTACGCCCACTTCAACGCTCCCGTCGGCGCCGTGTTCTGCAAGGGCCAGGGCGGCGACCAGGGCACCCGCGCCCTCGTCAACAACATGTACGGAGGCACCTTTACCACCGCGGCTCACGACCAGTACACTTGGGACGATCCCCTGAACGTCAAGGCTCTGGAGCAGCTCAAAGGCATGCCCGGCATCGCCTTCGACGCCTCTTTGGAAGGCGGCGACGAAATCAAGGTCTTCTATCAGGGCATTTTGAAGATGGCCTTCTGCTGGAACATCGCCCAGCAGCTCAACCCCAACCAGGCCGACACCGGTGCGGGCCTCACTGCCTCCGGCGAGGAGATCGCCTTCATGGCCTTCCCCTCTGAAAGCGGCGCTCCTCAGCTCTGCGGCGGCATCTGGGGCTTCGGCATCTTCGACAATGGCGACCAGACCAAGATTGACAACGCCAAAACCTTCATCAAATGGATGTGCGACTCCGAGCACACGGTTGACGCGGTAAAGACTGCCAACTACTTCGCTGCCCGCTCCGCCGCCGAGGGGACTGACCTTTCCGCCATCTGGGCCGACAACGACATCATGAACGACTATCAGGTTCTCATGCCTTACCTGGGCGACTACTATCAGGTTACCAAGGGCTGGGCTGGCGCTCGTACCGAGTGGTGGACCATGCTCCAGAAGGTGGGTGAAGGCGCCGATATCGCCGAGACGGTCGCCACCTACGCGGCAAACGCCAACGCGGCCGCCGCCGGCTGATTCCTTCCATACGCCAGTAAAGAGATAAGGGTTTTTGCGCCCCTCTCCCGCGAAGGGCGGGAGAGGGGCGCGTTTCTACCTTCTGCGGCCCTGTGGAATCCAATCGTAAAGGAGTGTTGATTTTGGCAAAACAGTCCCACCCCACCATGAGCCGGGCGCTTCAGCGCCGGGAGAATATCGCCGGCTACCTCTTTCTCCTGCCCAGCCTGATCTTCTTCGTTGGCTTTGTGGTCATCCCCATGCTCATCTGCATCATCACCAGCCTTACCAACGCCAACATGCACGATCAAGGCCTGTTCGGCAGTTTCATCGGCCTGACCAACTTCATAAAGCTGCTGAGCGACGAGACCTTTCTGGAGGCGCTGAAGAACACCTTTATTATCGTCATCGTCAGTGTCCCGGCTGTGTGCGCCTTCTCCCTGTGGGTGTCCTCCGCTATCTACAAGCTCAGCGGCCCTGTGCTGTCCGCCTTCCGCTGCATCTTTTACCTCCCTGTGGTTACCGGTTCCGTAGCCGTCACTGTGGTTTGGAAGTGGATGTACGACAACTACACCGGCATTTTCAACCACGTCCTCAAGGGCGCGGGACTCATTGAACAGAACATCAACTGGCTGGGCGACTCCAAGTATGCTCTCTGGTGCATCATCCTGATCCTCTTTACTACCTCCGTGGGCCAGCCCATCGTACTGTATGTCTCCGCCCTGGGCAACGTGGACCAGACCTTAATCGAGGCTGCCGAGGTGGACGGGGCCAGCAGCTTCCAGGTTTTCTGGAAGGTCAAATGGGCTCAGATGATGCCAACTACCTTGTACATTCTGGTTATCACCACCATTAACTCCTTCCAGTGCTTCGCTCTGATTCAGCTGCTGACTAAGGGCGGCGCGGGAACCAACACGGTAATGTATCATATCTACTGGACCGCCTTTAAGCTTACGGAGCAGGCGGGACATTTCGGCTACGCCAATGCCATGGGCATGATACTGGCGATCTTCATCGGACTGCTGTCCGCTCTCCAGTTCAAGCTGGCGAAGGAAAAGTAAGGGGGTGCTGGTATGAAAATTGAAAGTGGACGCGGCCGCGCGTATAAAATTGTTTCTGTCATCGTTTTGATTATTCTGGCGTTCCTCTTCACCTTCCCACTGTACTGGATTGTCACCGGCGCCTTCAAAAACGGCGCGGACATCAACGCCACCAAGCCCATCTGGATACCCACCGAGTGGGTGATGAACAACTTCGACAAACTGATGAAGCAGCGCAGCGTTCCCTTGTGGGAGGTTTACCTGCCCTTCGGCAGCTTCTTCAACGGTGGGAAAAAGGTGCTTCTCACCGCCGGGCCGGAGGCTCCCGCCGCCATCCGCTGGCTCATTAACGCGGTGCTTATGAGCGTGCTGGCCATGCTCCTTACCTGCCTCACTGCCGCCATGGCAGGCTATGCCCTGGCCAAAAAACGCTTCAATGGCCGGGCGCTCCTGTTCTCCCTCATCGTCTGCGCCATGGCTCTGCCTAAGCAGGTCATCCTGATCCCCCTGCTGAAGGAGATGTCCGCCCTGCACCTGTACGACAGCCTCTGGGCGGTGATTTTCCCCACCGTGGGCTGGCCCTTCGGCGTGTTTTTGATGAAGCAGTTTTCGGAGAGCATACCAGGAGAAATCCTGGAGGCCGCCCGCATTGACGGGTCCAGCGAGTGGAACACGTTCTCCACCGTGGTCATGCCCATGATTAAGCCGGGCATCGGGGCCTTGGCCATTTTCACCTTCATCAACTGCTGGAACGACTACTTCATGCAGCTGGTCATGCTGGCCAGCGGCAGCAACTTTACCATTCCCCTGGGCATTGCCACCCTCCAGGCGGAAACCTCTGTGGACAACGGCCTGCTGATGGCCGGTGCCACCTTGGCGGCGGCTCCCATCATCATCGTTTTCCTGATCTTCCAGAAGTACTTCACCCAGGGCATCACCATGGGTGCGGTGAAAGGCTGACGCTATGATATACGCCAAGCACAAGGACGCCCCGGCTTACCGGGGCATCCACCCCAACCTGGATCTGGCTCTCGCGCATATCACACCGGAGTTTCTTGCGTCTGTAGGCCCGGAACGGGTGGAACTCAAGGGAGGCGACGTATACGCCACCCGGTTCACTTACGAAACCGTCCCAGAGGACGAGAGCTTTTTCGAGGCCCACCGGAAGTACCTGGACATCCACATCATGACAGCGGGGTCCGAGGGCGTGGAAATTGCCCCGCCGGAGGCTCTGACCGAGTTTGACCGGGCAGAGGCCAACGATTTCTACGCCTACCGGGGCCAAGGGGACTACAAGCTCACCCTCACGCCCGGGAACTTTCTGGTGGTCTTCCCTGGCGACGCCCACCGCATCAAGATGCGGCTGAACGAGCCGGAGACCGTAAGCAAGGTGGTCTTCAAGATTAAAATTTATGAATAGGAGCAACAACATGAAAGACCTTTCCAAATACGAGGGGATTTTTCCCGCTTTCTATGCCTGCTATGACCACGACGGCAAAATAAGCGCCCCGGCGGTCCGCGCCCTGGCAAAGTTCCTGCTGGACAAGGGCGTACAGGGATTGTATGTAGGCGGCTCCTCCGGCGAGTGCATCTACCAGAGCGTGGCCGAACGGAAGGAGACCCTGGAAAACGTTATGGCGGAGGTGGGCGGAAAGCTGACCATCATCGCCCACGTGGCCTGCAACAACACCGGCGATAGCCGGGAGCTGGCGGCCCATGCGGAAAGCCTGGGGGTGGACGCCATCGCCTCCATTCCGCCCATCTACTTCCACCTGCCCCCCAAGGGTATTGCCAAGTACTGGAACGACATCTCCGACGCCGCTCCCAACACGGACTTTGTCATTTACAACATCCCCCAGCTGGCGGGCGTGGCCTTGTCAGTGCCTCTGCTTCAGGAGATGCGGAAGAACCCCCGGGTCATCGGCGTGAAGAATTCCTCTATGCCTGTTCAGGACATCCAGATGTGGCACGACGAGGGGGCCTTGGTCTTCAACGGCCCAGACGAGCAGCTTCTCAGCGGCCTGGCCGCCGGGGCCGCCGGCGGTATTGGCGGGACCTACGCCGCTATGCCGGAGCTGTACCTGGAGATCTTCCGATGCTTTAAGGCCGGGGAGATGGAAAAGGGCCGGGAGGTCCAGAACGAGTGCTGCCGCATCATCTACAAGATGTGCTCCACCCAGGGGAACATGTACGCCGTCATCAAGGAGATCCTCCGCCTCCAGGGCGGGCCGGATATCGGCGGCGTCCGGGCGCCTCTGCTGGCGCTGGAGCCCGGCGATCAGGCCATCATTGTTCAGGCCCACGAGATGATCCAGTCCGCCATTGCGAAATACTGCTAAATAAAAAAGCTCCCGCTTTTCCTTGGAAAAGCGGGAGCTTTCGTTTGCGATGGGGACAGTTCGCAGGCTTCTTTGGAACTTGTTTTGCCTGGGACAAGAGCGCGCGCCCTTACAGCGCGGCCTTGCGGACCCTTTCCAGGGCCTGCTCCACCGCCGGAATCTTGATGACAAGGACGGTGACGGCCGCCTCCGCCAGTAAATAGCTGTAGTTGTAAATGATGGGGTAAAGGTTCCGCAGGGCCAGGGGGAAGTTTTCCGGCATGTAGTCCATCCAGTAAAGGTAGCCCCCGATGGAGTGGAACACCCCCCGGGCCAGCACTGCCGTCAAGTAGCCGAGCAGGAGGCTGTTCTTCTTCCCCCGGAAGAGCCCCGCCAGTCCCAGGGCGGCAAAGGCCAGCACATAGTCGCAGCAGACCTGGAACAGCGTCAGGAAATAGGGCTCCTGCAAAAATTGCAGAATGCCGTAGGCGAAGCCCACCAGCATGCCGGTCTTGACGCCGTACCAGTTGGCCACCAGCACGATGAAAAGCATGCTCAGCAATGTGACGGACCCGCCGTAGGGCAGCTTGAACACCTTGATGAAGCTGGTCACATAGGCCAGGGCCACGGCCATGGCGCAGTAAGCCAGCTGCTTGGCGGCAAAGCCCTTTTTCCCGCCCCGGTCCGCCAGGGACAGGCCCGCCAGCGCGCTCAGGAGCAGCAGGACGGCGCACAGCGCGTAGCCGGCGGTGGTGAGGCCCCCCTCACCGTTGACAAACAGGTTCAGCATGGAACAGTTCCTCCTCGTTCCGATCGCGAAACTGACGAATAAAAACAGCCCTCCCGAAGGCGGGAGGGCTGTTCCTCATGCGAAAAAAGCACGACGGCTCATGACGGCTCCCTACGTTGGCATTACCCAAATCAGGTTGTGGGTCGAAGCGTTCCGCTTCCTCTCAGCCCGCTTTGCGAGCTCCCCAGTTCACGATCTATGTAGTTGATGGGGTCATTATAGCACGCCTCTGCGTCCGGTGCAAGACTTTTTTCGGAACTTCTCCTTCTCGGCCCTTGGCGGCCCGAGGCCCGCCGGGTCTGAGGCGCTGTTCAGCCTGTTTCCCGTTTCTTCAAAAACTCTCCCGCCAGTTTAGCCCCGGCCCAGCCCACGGCGGCCCCCAGCAGGATGCCGCCCAGAACGTCGGTGGGCCAGTGGACGTAGAGATACAGCCGGGAGAACGCCGTAACGGCGGCCAGAACCAGAGCCGGACGCCACAAGGAACTCCCGGCGGTCTTTAAGGCGAAGACCACAGCAAAGGCTGCCGCCGTATGACCGGAGGGAAAGGACGCGTCCCCCGGCGGAGAAACCAGCAGCGGCAGCTCCGGGCGAAAGGCAAACGGCCGGATGCGGCCTATGAGGGGCTTTAAAATCATGTTACAGGCAATCAAATCCAGCGCCAGGGCTCCGGCGGCGGAAAGGCCGTATGCCCGGCGAATCAGCAGCAGCAAGGCGGCAAAGAGAATCCAGACCTCGCCGTGGTTGCTCAGTCCACTGACAAAGGGCATCAGCCAATCCAGAAAGCCGCAGCGGAGGTGAAGCTGTATCCAGTCCAGAATCGCCAATTCCAATTCCATACCGTCTCTCCTTATAGGGGCGGGGCCGCGGCGCTGAGCCCCAGCCCCATCTCACCAATCCCGAAAAAAGATTATTCCAAAACCGCGCCCCGGGCGGCGCTGGTCACCAGCTTGGCGTAGCGGGCGGCGTAGCCGGTCTGAATCTTGGGCTGCGGGCAGACCCATTTGGCCTTCCGGGCCGCCAGAGTCTCCTCGTCCACCTCCAGGGTGATGGAGCACTTGGTAATATCAATGGCGATGGTGTCCCCATCCTCCACAAAGGCGATGGGGCCGCCCTGAGCCGCCTCGGGACAGATATGTCCGATGGAAGCCCCCCGGGTAGCGCCGGAAAAACGACCGTCGGTAATCAGCGCCACATCCTTGTCCAGGCCCATGCCCGCGATAGCGGAGGTGGGATTCAGCATCTCCCGCATGCCGGGGCCGCCCTTGGGGCCCTCATAGCGGATGACCACCACGTCCCCGGCCTGAATCTTTCCAGCATAGATAGCGGCGATGGCGTCCTCCTCACAGTCGAAGACCCGGGCGGGGCCGCAGTGGGTCATCATTTCGGGAGCTACAGCGGAGCGTTTCACCACGCAGCCCTCCGGAGCCAGGTTGCCTTTCAGCACAGCGATGCCGCCGTCGGGGGAGTAAGGGCTCTCGATGGGGCGGATAAGCTCCGGGTTCCGGTTCTCCACGCCCTCCAGGTTTTCAGCCACGGTCTTGCCGGTGCAGGTCAGGAGGGAGGTGTCCAGCAGATTCTTTTTCGTCAGCTCCTTCATAACGGCGTAAACGCCGCCCGCACCCTCCAGGTCCTCCATGTAGGTGTCCCCGGCAGGGGCCAGGTGGCAGAGGTTGGGAGTCCGGCTGGAAATCTCGTTGGACATGTCCAGATCCAGCTCGATGCCGCACTCATGGGCAATAGCGGGGAGGTGGAGCATGGTGTTGGTAGAACAGCCCAAGGCCATGTCCACGGTCTCGGCGTTGTGGAACGCCGCCTCGGTCATGACATCCCGGGGACGGATGTTCTTCTCCACCAGCTCCATAATCTTCATGCCCGTGTGCTTGGCCAGACGCAGCCGGGCGGACCAGACGGCGGGAATGGTGCCATTGCCCCGGAGGGCCATGCCAATGGCCTCAGTAAGGCAGTTCATGGAGTTGGCAGTGTACATGCCGGAACAGGATCCACAGGTGGGGCAGGCGTTATTTTCATAGTCCTCCACGCCCTCCGCGTCCAGCTTCCCGGCGTAATAGCTGCCTACCGCCTCGAACATGTGGCTCAGGCAGGTCCGCCGCCCGTCGCTGAGCCGCCCGGCCAGCATGGGACCGCCGGAACAGAAGATGGCGGGGATGTTCAGCCGGGCCGCAGCCATGAGAAGGCCGGGAACATTTTTGTCGCAGTTGGGAATCATAACCAGCCCGTCGAACTGGTGGGCGATGGCCATGGCCTCGGTTGAGTCGGCGATGAGGTCCCGGGTGATGAGGGAGTACTTCATGCCCACGTGGCCCATGGCGATGCCGTCGCACACGGCAATGGCGGGAAACTCCACCGGCGTACCCCCGGCGGCCCGGACGCCGGCCTTGACGGCTTCGGCAATCTTGTCCAGATTCATATGGCCGGGAACAATCTCGTTATAAGAGCAGACCACGCCGATCAGCGGGCGTTCCAGCTCCTCCTTGGTGTAGCCCAATGCGTAAAAGAGCGAACGGTTGGGGGCCCGTTCTATGCCCTGGGTAACGTTGCGGCTTGCGTTTTTCATGTGGTTTGCCTCCTATGTGTCCGGAATGTTTCCGGGAAAATCGGGTTTGATGCCGGTGTTTTATCTTAATATAGAATTCCGCCGGTGTCAAGCCGCCGGAAATGCCGTCCCTTACTCCAAAAGCAGCAGCCGCTTTAAAAACTCCAGGCCCCTGGGCAGCACCGCCTCATCGTCGAAACAGAACTCGGGGGAATGAAGTTCCGGCGTGTCTCCCACGCCCAGCAAGAAGAACAGCCCCGGAGTCCGCCGCTGGTAAAACGAAAAATCCTCCGCTGTCAGCGTGGGGGCCGCCAGCGTCAGGGGCGCGTCTTCTCCCAAATCGCGGCGCACCGTCTCATAGAGCCCCTCGTGGTTCCACACCGCCGGATAGCCCTGGCTCAAATGTACTTCCACGCCGCAGCCGGTCTGGGACGCGATTTCCCTGCCAATCCGCTCCAGCTCCCGGCGGCAGAGGACCTGGGTCTCGTCCCGAAAGGTGCGCAGGCTCCCCTCCAGCACCGTTTTTCCGCTGACGGCGTTCCGCACGGCGCCGGAGATCATTTTTCCAAAGCGCAGGACCACCGGCTCCTCCCCCGGCAGGGCTTCCGCCATGGCGTAGGCACGCAGGAGATAGTCCGCCCCTGCCGCCAAGGCGTCGATGCCCTCCGCCGCCTTGCCGATATGGACGCTCCTGCCGGTAAGGTGAACCGTCACCTCGTTGGACCGGGCCATAATGGGACCGGGACGGCAGTACACCTGTCCCTGCTCCAGCCCAGGCCACAGGTGCATGGCAAAAACCCGCACGGCGCGGTATTTCTCCAGGATGCCCGTATCGCAAAGCTTCTCCGCCCCGCCGGTGGTTTCCTCGGAGGGCTGGAAAAGAAACAGGACGTTGCGGGGCAGTTCTTTTCGGCGGGCGGCGGCGTACTCCGCCAGGGCCAGGGCCATGGCGGTGTTCCCGTCGTGGCCGCAGGCGTGCATGGCCCCGGAGTTCTCAGAGGCGTAGGCCAGGCCGGTGGCCTCCTCAATGGGCAGGGCGTCCATGTCCGCCCGGAAGGCCACGGTCTCCGCCTTCCCCGCGTCCAAATAGGCGCAGACGCTGGAAGGAATAGGAGAAAACGCCTCCAGCTCGAAGCTGGCCAGGGCGGAATGGACATAGGCGCAGGTCTCCGGCAGGCGGTCATCCAGCTCGGGGATGCGGTGCAGGGCGCGGCGGTATTCAATAACGGACAGCATAGGGAGCCTCCTTCTCTTCATTCAGCAACCCACAATATACCATGTTCCGGCGGGAAGACGCAAGGGGCGGCGGTGTTTTTGTCGGTTTTCACAAGGTTTTTTTCGGGGGACCCCCTTGCAACCGGGTTTGGAAGATGATATGATAGCAAAAAATGAGATAGAGGTGCGGAGACGATGAAGTCGCGGGAGCCGGCAGGCTGGGAACGCGGCGGGGGCAGCTCCGCCGAATCCCCCGTCCAGGCATGGGCGGGAGGTGGGCCCGGCGGAAAGACCTCCGGGACTGTCCGCGGCTTTGCGCTGCGGGGGCGCTATCCGCTTACAGAACCGTCACGCCGTCCCCGGCGTGCA
>JAAWTB010000180.1 GCA_022801815.1 Oscillibacter sp.
GAGGTGAATAACGGAATGTAGGAAGGCAGGTTCCAGTTCCAGCGGATGGCCGCCAGGCGTACGGAAAGCGTGACCATGAAGCCCGTCACGAAGCAGGTGCGAAGACGCTCCATCTCCTCCAGCCTTCCCGCCTGGGAGAGGGGACGGCCCTCGGTGGGCAGGTCTTCCAGGCGGCGGCGCAGACAGCAGACCCAGCCGGTGCGGCGCAGGGCCGCCCTGTTCTCCCCGGAGAGAATGGCCCCGCCGCCGGTGGCGATCACCTGCCCGCTCCGGGCGCAGACCTGGTTCAAAACCCGGCTTTCCAACGCACGGAACGCGCATTCGCCCTCTCGGGCAAAGATTTCCGGAATCGGCTTTTCCGCCGCCCGGGTGATTTCATCGTCCAGGTCAACGAACGGCTTGCCGGACAATTCCGCCAGGGCTTTTCCAACAGTGGTTTTTCCGCTTCCCGGCATCCCCACCAGGACCAGATTTGTCCGGTTGCGCCAGAGCTTGGCAAGAATACGCTCTGTTTCATAATGGGGGATGTCTTTCTCAAAGAAAAGCTCCTCCGCCCGCTTGGCCTGGGCCGCCAGCATAGATAGGCCGCCGGTGTATTTTATCGGGCGGGCTCCGTTAAGCTCCCGTTCTTCTGGCCGGAGGCCCTGTGCATCCAGAAGCCGGTACTTACGGTCAATCTCCTCCGCCTGGAGCAGCAGGTTCGTCCGCCCCGGATTATAGACCACATCCGCCACGTCCGTCACGGCGGGCAGGAGATGCAAATCCACCGGGGCCGTATCCATATGCGGCCACATGCCCACGGGGGTGGTGTTCACCAGGGCCTCCGCGTCTGGGTGCCGCTCCGGGAGATTCTCGTACTGGATCTCCCCCGTCCGGGAGACCACCACGATTTCCCGGGCCCCCTCCTGTCTCGCCGCCGCCTGGGCGGTGAGGGACGCCCCGCCGCTTCCTAAAATGACCGTCTTTTTCCCCGCCAGGGATATGTCCGCCCGGCGGAGCATGTAGAGGAAGCCGTCGATGTCCGTATTATAGCCGTACAGCTTCCCGCCCCGGCGGACCAGAGTGTTGACGCTGCCGATGCTCCTCGCCGCCGGGTCCAGCACGTCGCAAAACTGCATCACGTCCCGTTTGTAGGGAATCGTGACGTTCAGCCCGCCGATGTCCTCCCGGCGGAGGAAGTCACCCAGCCCCTCCGGCTCCAGCTCTATGAGGCGGTAGCTCTCGCAGCCCAGAGCCTTGTGAATGGGCACAGACCAGCTGTGGCCCAGTCGGCGGCCCAGGAGGCCGTATATCCTCTCCATGGCCTTACACTTCCGCGTAGTTCCCAAGGAAGTGGAACTGGGCGCAGCTGCGCTCCATCTCCTCCAGGCAGGTCCGGACGCCGGCGTCCCGGAGGTCCGCCTCCAGCTCGACGAAGAAGATGAACTCAAAATCGCTGCCGCTGACGGGACAGGATTCCAGCTTCGTCATGTTGATGTCCAGGGCCGCCAGCTTGGAGAGCATTTCGTACAAAGCCCCGGGCTTGTTCTCAAAGGCGATGATGAGGCTGACCCGGCTGGCCCCGGCGTAGATGACCGGGTCCTTGGCCACGCAGATGAAGCGGGTGTAATTGTTGTCGCTGTTTTGAATTTGGCTGCCGATGCACTCCAGGCCGTACAGCGCCGCGCAGGGGTGGGAGGAGATGGCGGCGGCATGGCGGTTCCCGGACTCCGCCACCAGCTTGGCGGCGGCGGCGGTGTTGTCGCAGGGGATGACCTTCACGCCCTTCAAGCCCTCCAAAAAGCGGCTGCACTGGCCGATGGCCTGCTGGTGAGAATAGATTTCCGTCACGTCCTCCAGCTTCACGCCGGGCAGGGCCAGCAGCTCGTGGCGGATGCACAGGCGGGTGGAACGGACGATGGTGAGGCTGTGCTCCTGCAAAAGCTCATACACCGCCCGGACGGAGCCGTTGGAGCTGTTTTCAATGGGCAGCACGCCGAATTTGCAAAAGCCCGCCTCCACGGCGGAGACCACCGCGTCGAAGGTCTTGACGTACAGGATGTTTCCCCGGGGAAAGAGCCGGTCGCAGGCCGCCTGGGAGTTGGCTCCTTCCACCCCCTGGCAGGCCACCAGGCCCGTCTGGGGAAACAGCTGGTCCCGGTTTTCCAGGCACGCCCGGACCTGGGCCCCCACCTTGGTGGGCGCGTCAATGAGCTCCGCCTGGCGGGAGCGGGCCAGCTCGAAGAGGGTGGAGAAGAGATGATAGGCGTAGCGTTCCCGGGGCCCGGCCTTCTCCGTCACCCTGGCAAGGACCGCCCGCTCCCGCTCCTTGTTCAAAATGGGGAGATGATGCTCATTCTTATAGGCGGCGACTTCGTCCGCCAGGTCCATGCGCTCCAGAAAGAGCTGTAACAGCTGGTCGTCAACGGCGTCAATTTTGTCGCGAATTTCAGAAAGTTCCATGGTTTCCCTCCAAAAGCATATCCAAAAGTACGGCGGCGGTCACCGCCTCCACCACCGGAACCGCCCGGTGGGCCACGCAGGGGTCGTGCCGCCCGTGAACGGTCAGGTCCGTGTCCTCCAGCCGGGAGAGGCGGACAGTTTTCTGGGGCCGCCCAATGGACGGCGTGGGCTTCACCGCCGCCCGGAGCACCAGGGGCATCCCCGTGGTGATGCCGCC
>JAAWTB010000181.1 GCA_022801815.1 Oscillibacter sp.
CGCCCTGTATCCCCACATGACCGTTTACAAGAACATCGCCTTCGGCCTGACCCTCCAGAAGATTCCCCAGGACGAGATCGACCGCCGGGTCCACGAGGCCGCCCGGGCCCTGGACCTGGAGCACCTCCTGAACCGCAAGCCCAAGGCCCTCTCCGGCGGCCAGCGCCAGCGGGTGGCCCTGGGCCGGGCCATGGTCCGCAACCCTGCCGTGTTCCTTCTGGACGAGCCCCTCAGCAACCTGGACGCTAAGCTTCGCACCGCCATGCGGGCGGAGATCAGCCGCCTCCACAAGCGGCTCCAGACCACCTTTGTCTATGTGACCCACGACCAGACCGAGGCCATGACCATGGGCGACCGCATTGTGGTCATGAAAAACGGAATCATTCAGCAGAACGACACCCCTCAGAACCTTTACGACTATCCCTGCAACCTCTTTGTGGCGGGCTTCATCGGCTCTCCGCAGATGAACTTCCTGGACGCCGTTATCGCCGAGAAGGACGGGAATTTCTTCGCCAAGACCTGCGGCGCGTCCATCGCCCTGCCGGAGCGGATGGACAAGAAGGCCCTGGGCGCTTACACGGGGAAAACTGTGGTCCTGGGCGTCCGGCCTGAGGACCTGGATGCCACGGTGGGCCCGAATTATGACCTGGACGCAGCCATAGAGATTGCCGAGCTGATGGGCGCGGAGACCCACCTGCATCTGGACTGCCAGGGCAGCAAGCTGGTGGTGAAAGCGCCTTCCAGCTATCCCGGCCGGGTGGGCGACGCCGCCAAGCTGACTTTGAATAAGGATAAAATCCACCTATTTGACAAAGAGACAGAGCAGGCCATTGCCCATTAAATCCATAGCGCGCTTTGCCGCGGAGGTTTCGTTATGTCCCCACGAGCCAATGAAAAACGAGATATCCGTCCGGCGGACCCCGCCGCCGCCGTCCGGGACCTTCTGACCCTTCCCAGGCTTCGCGTTCTGCCCCTGGCCGCCGGAGACCGGATTGCCGGCTACGGTCAGACGGGAGACTATATTCTCTCGGCGGCGGTTCAGGGAAACCTGACGGTCTCCGCCTATGATCACTACGCCCTGTTGGACCCGGGGCAGGCCTACCTGCTTGCAGAGCCTGGGGAGTACACCCTCCAGGCGGTGTCCAGCGGGCTGTACTTCCTCCTTCAGCTCCGGGGCGAGCTAACGCCCCGGCTGCTGGCGGAGCGGCTGGCGCAGAACAATCTTCTGTTTCATGGCGGTGCGGCGGCAGTCCGGGAGGCGGCCATGTCCCTGGCGGTTTTGGAGGATGAACAGGGCGAGGTTCCCGGTGAAGCTGCCTCCGCCCTGGCTTACGCCATGCTGATGAAGCTCCAGGACCTGCCCAGCGCCTTCCGGGTGGACGCCGGGTCCCCCCTGGTGGAGGCGGCAGTGGCCATCATTCAGGAGGAATTCCCCTTTCTGGAGGGGGTGGACGAGCTGGCGAAGCGCCTGGAGGTCTCCGCTGCCCATCTGGGCCGGGTATTTACGAAAAAAACCGGCGTTTCCCCAGGGAAATACATCACCCGGGTGCGGGTGGAATACGCCAAGCTGCTGCTCCGGGACCCGGACACCACCATCAGCTATGTGGCCGAGGCCTCCGGCTTCGCCAACGCCAACTACTTTGCCAAGGTCTTCCGCAGGGAAACCGGCCTCTCTCCCACCGAATACCTGGCGGGCGCGCCCCGCCGGCCGGCGGTACACACCCCGCATTTTGGCATATAATGCTAAAAATTGGAAACTCCCAAAAGCCCCTTCCGGGGGCTTTTGGCTTATAACTTGCATTTTGCACAAATAGAAATTCCTGTATTTGGCGAAAACTCAGAATTTCATAGAAATATACCAAGATGTTGCCTGATTTGCACAGACAATAGATTTTCTAGCATTTGGATATATTTTATGAAACCCAGTCCATTTACAGCTCCCCGCGGGCCGTATTATGATTTTGTTAGTTTGAACGGCCAAAACGAATTTGAAGCAGAGGAGTGGAGTTATGAAACGAATTCCCCGCGCCGCCGCCCTTGCTCTGGCCCTCACGCTGCTGCTGAGCCTTTGCGGCTGCGGCGCCGCCGACGGCAAGACCCACCTGACCTTCCAGATCTGGGACGTCTACCAGCGGGACAGCATGGCGGCCATCTGCGACGCCTACACGGCGAAGAACCCGGATGTGGTCATCGACGTGCAGGTCACCAGCTGGAACGAGTACTGGACCAAGCTGGAGGCTGCCGCCGAATCCAACACCATGCCGGACATCTTCTGGATGCACACCAACCAGATCCTGTACTACACGGAATTCGGCATGCTGGCGGACGTCACGGACCTCTACGACGACGTGGACCCGAACTACTACGAGACGCATTTCTCCGACATCTCCCGGGGCAACGCCCAGGGCGTCGACGGACGGATGTACGGCGTGCCCAAGGACAAGGACAACGTCGTCCTATGCTATAACAAAGAGATGTTCGACGCCGCCGGGGTGGCCTACCCTGACGAGAACTGGACCTGGGACGACAT
Organism: Oscillibacter sp.; assembly: GCA_022801815.1. Classification (GTDB taxonomy): domain Bacteria; phylum Bacillota; class Clostridia; order Oscillospirales; family Oscillospiraceae; genus Oscillibacter. Next base: position 2,531 of record JAAWTB010000181.1, read on the forward strand.
GGTGAGCGCCTCGGAAAGCATCCACGCCGCCACGGGCAAATACGGCTTCATGGCCTATAACGACGACCAGATGGGCTATTGGAACTTCGTCTACCAGGCGGGAGGCTGCATCCTCAA
>JAAWTB010000007.1 GCA_022801815.1 Oscillibacter sp.
TCCGCTTCTTGGAGCGTAATCTCCTACCCTGCCGCCCAGACCGCAGCTATCCCAGACCCGTGGTTGCCGGCAACCGCATTTCTCCTGTGTATGTCCCCGTGCGTTGACTCCCCTGCCTGCCTTGCAACTCTCTTTTTGGTAACTTCTGGTTAACTTAATGGCATTGCTCACCGTGAGACGTATTTCCAGGCATCAAACAAAGAAGCACCTTTCAAGCGTTTTCCAACAAATTGAGAATTGTCAACGCCACTCCTTTTTCAAAATGGCATATTGATATGTGTTTTCATAATGTGGTGTGCCATCCGGGTTATTAACAAAGGAAACAAATTCCAAAAATAAGCCTTCTCTACGCATACCAAGTTTTTCACAAAGGCGCTGACTTGAAATGTTGTAATCCTCAGTGTATGCGTATATACGTCTTGCCCCTTTTTCCTTGAACAGATAATCAAAAAATGCATGGGCCGCTTCATACGCATATCCTTTGCCATGGTATGCTTTATTCAGCATCCAGCAAGGGCTGAACGTATCAAGCGGTGAATTTCCATCTTGGTCATGCGGTTCAGCGTGTTCTGGATATGCGTCTATCTCACCAATAACTTTTCCCGTGTCTCTTATTACAATGGCAAAATAATATTCTGTTTCCCTAATTCGCCTATTCATCTCTGCTTTTGCATCCTCAAGTGAGTTCAGCTTCATACAGGAAAAGCAATTTGCCATAGGTTCTGCTAAATATTCAAACGCATCTGCGGCATCGCTTTCGCGAAACGGACGCAAAACCAGTCGTTCTGTCTCAATAATCATTACCCTACCCCTTTAATAACTCAGATTTAATGTGTCTCACGGTGAGTAATGTCATTAAGTTGGGAATATAGTCAACAAACTGTTTTTGGGGCTGCTTGTTGTAATTATAGGAATCTGCTGTTATAATTTTTTCCGATACATATAGCGGCACACTTATATAACTCCAATCACCCCTCTTGGCGGCTTTCTTTGTTTATAGTAACACAAATTTTGAGGGGGCCTATACTTCGGTGCCGATATTAGCTGCCTTGTTTAATTGACAAGGGCGACTATGATGTCGGATCGAAAGCACCCCCACTCTGTGGCAGAGTGGTATTGCTGCAAGGACCCTAAGGCAGAGTGTTTTTATGAAATCTTCTTCTGGCTCTGCCGGAAATATGATTTCCGGCAGAGCCAGCGCCAACGAAAGGGAAAGGTATTTTATCGAGGAGGTCACTCGGAGTCACCTATGAACAGGGCAAAGCCTCCCGGCTGGGGTTGCCTCTCGGTGATGTTCGTCCGTCGTTTACCTCTTGACCCACAATCTGACCCAAGATAGGAAAAATCCGGACGGAAACAATGGACAGGAGAGGACGAATCTGTCTCTGACCCTGTAGAAAAAAGTGTCAAACGAACCCGAAAGAGTTCAACGGAACTTCAGACTGGGCTTCGGGACCATGAGGCCGTGGGTTCAAATCCCGCCGCTCGGACCACAAACCCGCCGGAATCGGATGATTTCGGCTGGTTTTCGTAATTTTTTAGGCAGGTTTATGGCGTTGGAAAATCGTTAGACCCACGCTGTGACCCACACGGCGAAATAGCCGGAAAGGTCTAGATAGGACGAAAGAGCGCCGGAGAGCAGATTTCTGCTCTCCGGCGCTTGGTCTTTACATGACCTCCGCCATGAAGCCGCCGATTTTCTTTGCGGCGTCCTTCTGCATTTCCTTCGTCACGTTGGTATAGACGCCCGGCATGAACTCCGCTGAATAGCGGCCCAGCATCCCGAAAATTGTAGTGAAGGTTTTCTGAAGATTATGGAAACGAACACTTGGCTCAATGTCCATCCGTTCAGCAACCGTTTGTGTATCCTGCCCGCACAGCCTGAGTCTTATCTCTCATCTATTGTTTTGGAGAAAACAAACGCAGATTCAAGAAGGCTTCTTGTGTCCCTTTGTACAGAGTATAGAAAGCATCAAACTATTGCATCATTTCTGTTTTGGTGCTAGAATAAAGTCGAAATATGGAAGTTTAAGGAAAGCATAAATTCTGTTTTGCACAGAGGTCAGAGTGAAATCTGGCCTCTTTTTTTCGCAAAAAATTGTCCTTAAAAATTTTTATTGAACTTTCTTGAATAATCCAAAAGCAAGAAATGCTCTTAGGGGCTATATATCAAAGCGCAGTTCTACCTTGATTCTATCGAAACAGTAAAATCCCGTGATTTTTCTGTTGAACTTTGTTCAATAGCTAAAAATTTTAATTTTGACAGGATATTCATGTGATTAAGATGTCGCAGAAATTCAAGCTATGAGGTGCAACGAAATGAGACCGACAAGAGCGGACCGGATTATGAATATTGAAAATTCCATCGCCGCGATTGGAAATACGGATATCATCGATTCGGTACTTTCAAAATATGGGGTGTTGATTTGGAGAAGTTATCAGTTGATACGCTTTCAGACATCTGAAATAAGTTGTATGCCATCGAAGTTGACCTTAGATATAATGTGGCCGCTGAATTCGTTGCCGCAGAACGGATTGACAGGCTCCATTTGCGGATGTGGGGCTGAAAACAGGGCGGCATTATCTGTTAAAAATTCACAAAGCCGATGGAACAATTGGACACCCTGCATAGGACCGAATCAGCCGCAACTTGCAGCGAATTTAGCCATGGCAAACTTTTGACCGAGTTGAATAGAAGTTCGCGCTGCCATCTTTGTTGTCCATGGTGCCGAGGTGTGAGGTGAACCCAAGATAAATTTCCGCCAACTTGTCGGGGATTTGCGGCGTGGCTGGATGCTTCGTTCTGTTGCGATTGGCTTGACAATTTTGAGGAGACCGCCTATAATAGTATCATAGAGAACCGCTGGACAGCCAGCGGTTTTCGTATTGCAGGACAGAAGGGAGGATGCCTATTCATAGTCGAAGCACAGTCGTGAATGTAGGGGAAATGCGCCTTTCGTAAATTTATTACGGAGGACAACAAATGGCGAGCAAAACGACTATGGAACCGGCATCCCGCTCCATGAGGCGGAGGCCCTGGCAAAGGTTCTGCTCCCGGAGATACAAAAATTCTTTGAGAGCGAGGAAGGGCAGATGGAGTTCAGAGAATGGAAGGACAGAAGAAAAAGTGACAGCAAGCGGGGAGGCCTCTCATCAGGATGCCTCCCTGCCCGTCGTTTCCGCCTAAAGAATGTTATCAATACAGATGATAAATCCGAACACGTCCCCCACTGGGAGGACAGCGTTCGGATTATCATAGATTGGTCCGAGTGACTGGAGTCGAACCAGCCTGACCTTGGTCCCAAACCAAGTGCCTAACCGATAGGCTACACCCGGATATTCCATTCCTGCTATCATTTCAAGGCGCGGCGCATCCGCCCTGTCACGTACCATTTTACTAATTTATCCGCTAAAGTCAAGCAAAAAAACGGAGGCCAAAAAAATTTCTCTCCATAACACAAAAATATCCCGGGCCATGCTATAATGAAACGAATGGAAAGAGGGACCGGCAAGCAGCGGCGGCCCCGCCCAAATCTTGCGAAAGAAGGCGATCCTATGTGGACACTATTTGCATTCGCCTCTGCGTTCTTTGCGGGTCTCACCGCTATTCTGGCCAAATGCGGCGTCCGCCGGACGGACTCCACCGTGGCCACGGCCATCCGCACCGCCATCGTGCTGGCGTTTTCCTGGGAAATGGTCTTCCTCACCGGCGCACAGTCCGGCTTGCGGACTGTTGGCGGGAGAACCCTGCTGTTCCTGATTCTCTCCGGCCTGGCCACCGGAGCCTCCTGGCTGTGCTACTTCCGGGCTTTGCAGCTGGGGGACGTCAACAAGGTTACCCCCGTTGATAAAAGCAGCACGGTGCTGACCATCCTCCTGGCCTTCCTCCTCCTGCAAGAGCCCATCGGAGTTTACAAGGCTCTGGGCATTCTTTTCGTGGGGGCGGGAACTTATTTCATGATTGAGAAAAAGGCGGGGGAGGAAACGGGGAACGCCTCCGGCTCCTGGCTGCCCTATGCCTTGGGCTCCGCTGTGTTCGCCAGCCTCACAGCGATTTTGGGGAAGCTGGGCATCAGCGGCGTGGACTCCAACCTGGGCACGGCTATTCGCACCGGCGTGGTGCTGGTCATGGCCTGGGTGATGGTCTTCGTCACCGGAAAAGGGGCCGCTCTCAAGGCGGTGCCCAGGAATGAGCTGGCGTTCATCTGCCTGTCGGGTCTGGCCACCGGGGCCTCCTGGCTGTGCTATTACCGGGCCTTGCAGGACGGCCCCGCCAGCGTGGTGGTTCCCATTGATAAGCTGAGCATTCTGGTGACGGCAGCCTTTTCCGGCCTGGTCCTCCACGAAAAACTGAGCCGGAAGGCGGCCTTGGGCCTGGCCCTGCTCACCGGGGGGACGCTGCTTATGCTCAAGGGCTGAGGAGAAAGCGGGACGCGCACGTCCCGCTTTTTCGATTCAGGCCGTTTGCTGCGGCTGTGCCTGGTACTCGAAGAACACAATGGTTCCATTGACGGACACGGCATTCCGCTCCCCCTGGCCAACGTTCACATTTACGCTGTCCAGCATACAGCGGAACGCGCTGTCGTGGAGCTGCTGCAGCACCGCCTTGGCGGATTCGTAAGTGCCGGTGGTAAAGGACAGAGAAATACTGCGGCGGACAATGGTCTGGGAGGCGTCCACCGTGCTGAAGGACAGGCTATAGTCTTGGGTGGAGGCCAAGATCGAATTCAGCTCGAACATGACAGGCTGGAGGTTGTCGTAATCCGCGATACTCAGGGGCGGAGTCTCGGCGGAAAAAAGCAATTCCAGTTCCCGCTCCATCCGGCGTTTCTCCTCCAGGCGAAGCCGGGCCGCCTCTATCTCCGTCCGGCGGGACTCCGTTTCCCCCAGGCAGCGGTCCCGCTCCGCAGTCATCGGCATGTAGAACAGCAGCATGTAGCCGCTGATCAGGAGGATGACGCCCAGCAAAGCCAGGAGCATCCACTCCCGGGTGGTCAGTTGTCTCCTCATTTCTCCGGCACCTCCTTTTGCAGCTGAATCAGCACGCTGGCCTGGACCGGGGCGCTGGCGTCCGCAGACGCGCCGTCCAATTGGGTAGTGGAGGCTGTGTTCACCATGGTATAGGCCACGATGGGAGACGCCTCCAGGGCCTTGACAATCTGGGCGGTCTGGGCCAGGGTCACGCCGGAAAACTGGAGCTGGACCGTGCTGCCGCCAATGGAAACCATGTCCATGGAGGCGGCGGTCCCCACGGCCTCGTCCAGCAGGGCCAGGACCTCCATGCGGTCAATGAGGTCCCGCTCCTCCTCGGTGGCGGAGTAGCGGCTGTAGCGCTCCCACACCTCGCTGTAATCCGTCAGCTCCAGCAGGACGCTCTCCAGCTGCTGATCCGCCGCCGCCAGGGCCCGCTGGGCCTGACTGGTCTCCGCCCAGAGGTCATACACCAAAAATTTTCCAAGTCCCAGCAGGCATACCAGCGCGAACAGCACGTACAGCGCGATGGTGGCGGGCCTGGTGGTGCGGTCGGGCCTGTAGAAGAGGTTCATGGACCGCTTGGCGGGGTAGGCCGCGTTTCGCTTGCTCATCTCAATTCCCTCCCATGGCCGCGCCGGCGGCGAAAATGCCCGCGGAGGCGGATTGCCCGGCCTCCGGCAGCAGATCCGCCGGGTCCAGCAGGGGCAGGCCCACCGTGTTTTCGATGCTGCGGCGCAGCAGGTCCATGGATGCGCCGCCGCCCACCAGGTACACGCCGCTCAGGTTGCTGGACCGGTAAGTGAACTGGTAGAAGTTGATGACCTTCAAAATTTCCACGGCGATGCGCTCGCAGACCTCCGCCACGGCGGGGAGGGTCAGCACGTTTTGGAAATTGGTGGTCTTGTAGGTGTTGGACAGGAACGGGTCCACCCCCAGCTCCCCCGCCACGATGGTGTCCAGGTTCCGCCCGCCCAGGGCGATCTGCCGGGTGGCCTGGACCCGGTCCCGCCAGACCACCGTAATCCGGGTAAACTGGTGCCCCAGGTCCACGAAGCAGAACTCCTCCGCTCCCGCGCCCCGGGCCTGGCAGAGCTGAATCAGCGCCATCTCCTGGGGCAGAACCGTTTTCAGCCGGATGCCCGCCTGGGAGAACATCCGGGCGTATTCCGCCAGGGTCTGCTTGGCCGCTACCGCCGCCATCATGGGCACGCCCTGGGCCTCGCCGTCCTCCTCGGCGGGGGCGCAGACGGCGTAGTCGCAGTGGTACTGGTCCGCCACGCCCTGGATGAAGTCCGAAAACTCGTAGGGCAGGTTCAAAAGCAGCTGCTCCGTGGTCATTCGGGGCATGGTCACCAGGCGGCAGATCACCTGGCTGGGGGGCAGCGCCAGCGCCGCCGGGCCCCGGGGGAGGGACAGCTCCTTTTTCGTCTGCTTTAAAAACTGCGCGAAGGCGTGGGGCAGGATGATGGCCCCCGTTCCGTCCACCATGTTCTCCGGCAGGCGGATCTCCTCCATGCGGGCCTCGTTTCCCCGGAGTACCGCGATTTTCAGGCTGCTGCTGCCGATGTCAAATCCCAGCCGCGTGTTTCCCATACATTCCTCTCCTCTCAAAACAGGCCGAAGTACCATTCCAGCACCGGCCCGCCGCAACACACCGTAAGCATCGCCCCCAGGGCCAGAAAGGGCCCGAAGGGCATGGCGGTTTTCGCCTTCCCGCCGGTCAGCGCCGCCCAGATAAGGCCCAGCAGGCACCCCGCCAGCAACGTCAAAAACAGCTCCGCCCAGCTTAAATACAGGGCCAGCACGAACAGCAGCTTGATGTCCCCGCCGCCCATGGCCTCCCGGCCCAGCAGCTTCTCCATTATCAGCACCAGGGCCAGCAGCGCCGCCGGGACGGCGAAGGCCTTCGCCGCCTCCAGAACCTCACGGACTCCGTGGCCCAGGACGAAAAACCAAACCGCCCGGTTCGCCGCCAGCAGGAGGAGCAGCTTGTCGGGAAGGATCCGTACCGCCCAGTCCGTCAGGCTCAGGGCCAGCAGCAGCGCGGCAAAAGCGAACCATTGGCCCAGTTCCAGGCTGAGGCCGAAGCGCAGTCCCAGGCACAAAAACGCCGCCGCCCCCGCCAGCTCGGAAACCAGGCACCGGGCGGGGATGCGTGCCCCGCAGTACCGGCACCGCCCCCGGCGCAGCAGGAAGCTGAACACCGGGACCAGATCCCGGGCTCCCAGAGTATGGCCGCAGGAGCCGCACCGGGACCGGCCCCGGAAGGGGTGGGGGTCCCCCGCCGCCCAGCGGGAGGCGGCGCAGTCCAGGAAGCTGCCCAGAACCGCGCCGAGGACGGCCAGCCAGAAGCAGAGGTAGGCCGTCAAGAGTTGTTCTTCCATAGAGTCTCCTTTTTGGGGATTGCTCCGCAGGGGGCGTTCTCCGCGCCGTCCCGGTCTCCGCGGCACAGCCCGGAGGGTGTGGGTGGAGGGTAGGGCGGGACCTAAGAGATCAGGGCGGCGCGGAGGCCGTCTCCTGGGAGCTGTGTAACACAAAATTTACGGATCGTCAAGTTGATATCGGGGCTTGCGCGTGGTAAAATAATGAAAAGGGGGTGCTGTCATGGAAGAAGGCATGACCGATTTGCAGTTTAGGGCTTATCTCCGTTTGCTAATTTCCCGCTTGGAATCGATTGGGAGTCAGGAAACGCCGGAACAAATCCAGGCCGGACTTTTGAAGCTGAAAAAGGAATTGGAGGAAGACCTCCGAGGCTGACCACCCGCCCCCCGTATGGGGGGCTTTTTTCCGCCCTCCACAACCCCCGGGAACCCCGGAGGCTCTGGAGGGCGCCCGCTTATGCGGGCGTCCGTTCCCCCGCCCTGTGCCAACCCGGAAGAGGGGAGGGGGGAGAAATCAGGTAGTGGGGAAACTGGTGTTTTCTCCAGTAGCTCCAGAGGTTGAGTTAAAAATCCAACTAACAATTATTTTCCCGTCTGCATCGACGTTTACTTTTAGAGGAGCGTTGAAATCGCTACATGAACATTGGGGGATGGTGTCTGTATAGTCTGCCTGATCGGCAGTGTCAAGGGTTTCTTTTAATGCACCTTGATGATTTGCAGTTGTTGCATAAGTATAAGTCTTCCCATCTTTGAAGTCCGCTTTGTCGCTAGTCAAATACTCAATTGTAGCTAAGGCTATAGCGTCGCGGACATTGGCCTGGTCCACAGCATGCCGGGACCGTTCCAGAGCGCTGTTCATCATCGGAATAGACACCGCCACCAGGATGGCGATGATGGCCACCACGATCAGAAGCTCCACCATAGTGAAGCCGCCCTGCTTTTTCAGCTTGGCCTTCAACTGTTCCATAAATAAGTACCTCTCTTTCAAATTCATAGAAGTTTCTATACCCAGAGCCCGGGTTGGCGTGGGCTCAGAATACCGTTTACATATTGCCGTACATGTTGAACATGGGCAGATAAACCGCGAACAGAATCAGCACCACCAGCACCGCCATGACCACAATAATGGACGGCTCCAGCAGGGCGATGGCCCGCTTGGTTTTCAGGTCCGTCTCGTTGTCGTAGTAGCTTGCCAGCACCTTCAGCGTAGATTCCATGGAGCCGGTGGCCTCGCCCACAGAGGTCATTTGCACCAGCATGGGCGGGATTTCCCTGGTGTATTCCAGGCACTCCCCAAAGGGCCGTCCGCCCTCCACGCCGGGGAGGGTGCCCAGCACCTCCTGGGACATGCACTGGTTGGACATGGTTTTGCCGGAGACCTCAATGGCTTGCAGGATGGGCATTCCGGCGGTGAGGAGCATGCTCATGGTGTGGGCGAACTGGCTGGAGTTGGACATGCGGACCACGCTGCCGATGACGGGTATGCCAAGCTGCATCTTAGCCAGGGCAGCCCCTCCCTTTGCCGTGGTCCCATAGAGCCGCACGGCGAAGACCACCAAGGCGGCGAGGGCCGCTAGAACCAGGGTATATTTCTGGAAGAAACCGCTCATGGCGATGAGGACCCTGGTGGGCCAGGGCAGGTCGATGCTCATGCCCTCGAACACTCCCACAAAGGTGGGCACGGCGTAAAGCATGATAATCGCCACCACCACCACCGCCACCAGAATGACGAACATGGGGTAGGTCAGGGCGGACACCACGCTCTCATGGGTCTTGTTCATCCGCTCGAAGTAGTCCGCCATTCTCTGGAACGCCGCCTGCAAATCGCCGGATTCCTCCCCGGCCCGGACGGTCTCCCGGAAGGTGACGGGCAGGGACTTGGCCCCCCGCTGCTCCAGGCTGTAGCTCAGGGACCAGCCGTTGGACACGTCCTCCGACGCCTGCCGGAGGAGGGCGGAGAGGTTCTTGTCCGGGCACTGCTCCGCCACCAAATCCACCGTCTGCACCAGGGGCAGGCCCGCCTTTAAGATGATGGCGAACTGCTGGCAGGTGAGGGACAGGCTTTTGGCGCTGATTTTTTGGAGCTTGGACAGGGGGTCCCGGGCGGCGGACTTGGGGACCTCCTTGATGGAGAGGACGATTTCGCAGCTCTGGCGGATCTGGTTCACGGCGTCGGTGCGGCTGACGGCCTCCACCACGCCGGAGACTTTTTCGCCGCTGGCGTAAGCGCCCTCGTATTTATAGGTGGGCATACATTATCTCCCTTCGTCCCGCGTCTCTCGTCCCCCGCGGGGGTGGGGGTTACTCAAGGGGGAGCCTGCTCCCCCTTGAAGGAGGCGGAGGAAACGGAGCGGAATGGATGTTCGGCGAAGCCGGACGCAATGGAGCGGAGTTTTTGACGCCGGGGTCTCTCAGGGCGCTCTCGAAGGTCTCCTTGCTGATGGTCCCGGCGGCGTAGAGGGCGTGCAGGGCCTTGTCCATCAGGATGTTCCCCAGGGCCCCGGTGGTCTGGATGGAGTTTGCGATCTGGGGGGTCTTGCCCTCCCGGATGAGGTTCCGGATGGCCCCGTCGGTCTTCATCACCTCACAGGCCAGCACCCGGCCCCCGCCCACCTTGGGCAGGAGCTGCTGGCTGAGAACGGCTTTTAAGGACATGGAGAGCTGGAGGCGGATCTGCTGCTGCCGCTCGGCGGGGAACACGTCCACAATGCGGTCAATGGAGTCCGCGGCGGAATTGGTGTGGACGGTGCCGAAAACCAGGTGCCCCGTCTCGGCGGCGGTCAGCGCCGTCTCGATGGTCTCCAGGTCCCGCATCTCGCCCACCAAAATCACGTCCGGGTCCTCCCGCAGCGCGGCCCGGAGGCCGGTGGCGAAGCTCCCCGTGTCCCGGCCGATCTCCCGCTGGTTGATGACGCACTTTTCCGGGGTGTAGACGTACTCGATGGGGTCCTCCAGGGTGAGGATGTGCTTGGCCTCGTTCCGGTTGATCTGGTTGAGGACCGCCGCCAGGGTGGTGGACTTGCCGGAGCCGGTCTCGCCGGTGATGAGCACCAGTCCCTGGCTGTAGGCGGGGAATTCGCCGACCACCTTGGGAAGGCCCAGCTCGGACAAATCGGGAATGTGGTCGTTCAAAAGCCGGATGGCGGCGGACCAGGCCTCCTGCTGGCGGAAGAGGTTCACCCGGCAGCGGACCCCGGCGATGGTCAGCGCCAGGTCCAGCTCGCCCACGGCCTCCCCGTGGCGGATTTCGGACCCGGCCAGCTCTCGGGCGGCCACCAGGCAGTCGTCCGACGTCAGGGGCGCGCCCTCCATCTCCCGGATGGCGCCGTCCACCCGGTAGCGAGGCGTCAGCCCCCGGACCAGGTGAATGTCGGAAGCCCCGTCTTTCCGGGCCCGCTCTACGTAGTTTTCAACAGTCATAACTCCTCCTTATCCGCCGCCCAGAACCCGGTGGACCTCCTCGCTGGAAGTCACGCCGTCCAGAACCAGCTTGCAGCAGTTTTCCATAATGGGGTGAAAATCGGTATTTGCCATGGCGGTTTCCAGCTCCTTGAGGGAGCGGGAGTGAATGGCCCGCCGGATAGCGGAATTGATGGGCAAAATCTCAAACGCGCCGGTTCGGCCCCGGTAGCCGGTGCCAAAGCACTCGCCGCAGCCCGCGCCCTTGTAGAAGGTGTAGTCCCCGGGAGGAAGTCCCAGAGCCTCCCGCTCCTCCTCCGCCGGGGTATAGGGCTTTTTGCAGTGGGGGCAGACCTTGCGCAGCAGCCGCTGGGAGACGATGCCCTTCACCGCCCCGGCGATGAGGTAAGGCTCCACGCCGATGTCCAAAAGGCGGTCGACGGAGCTGACGGCGTTGTTGGTGTGAATGGTAGAGAGCACCAGATGGCCGGTCATGGCGGCCCGCATGGCAATCTCGGCGGTCTCGCCGTCCCGAATTTCGCCCACGGCGATGATGTCCGGGTCCTGGCGGAGGACGGAACGGAGAACGCTGGCGAAGGTCAGGCCGGTTTTGTCGTTGATCTGAACCTGGCAGACACCGTCGATGTGATATTCCACCGGGTCCTCCAGGGACACGAGGTTTACTTCCTCGCTTTTCAGGCGGTCAATCATGGCGTAGAGTGTGGAGGTCTTGCCGGAGCCCGTGGGGCCCACCATGAGGATGACCCCCTCGGCGGCGCGGTCCACCAGGCGGCAGAACCGCTCCCGGTTCCCGCCTTCCAGGCCGATGCCCTCCAGGGTGGCAAGCTCCGGGGTCTTCCGCAGCAGGCGGACGACCACCTTCTCCCCGTGGATGGTGGGCAGGGTGGAAATACGAAGGTCTAGCGTCTCCTGGCGAACGGTGACGTTGGCCCGGCCGTCCTGGGGAATCTGCTTTTGAGCGATGTCCATCCGGGCCATGATTTTCAGGCGGGAGATGACGGAGCTTTGGAGCTCCCGGGGCACCGGAATGATGGCCCGGAGGGCCCCGTCGATGCGCATGCGGATGGTCATGCTGTCCTCGCCGGGCTCCATGTGGATATCGCTGGCCCCTTCCGTGCAGGCCCGGTCGATGATGGAGTTCACCAGCCGGATGGCCGGGGCGGCGTCGGTCTCGTCCTCGTCCATGGTCATGGACTGGGGCTGGGCCACGGCTCCGCCGCCGTACTGGCTCCCCAGCAAATCCCGCTGCATGTCCTCGATGGCCTGCATGGCTCCCTGGTTGCTGTAAAGGTTCTGGACCGCCCGCTCCACGGCGGCGGAAGCGGCGATGAGAGGAATGACCCGCCGCCGGGTAATGGCCCGGACCTCCTCCACGGCCACGAAGTTCAGGGGGTCCGCCATGGCCAGGTGGACATCCGTCCGGGTGGCCCGGATGGGAACCATTTTGTACTTTTTCGCCGTGCTCTTGGGAATAAGCTGGGCCATCTCCGGCGGGATGGGGCAGGTGTTCAGGTCAATGAACTCCACGCCCAGCTGGCTCATCAGCGTGTCGATGAGCTGGCGTTCCGTGATGAAGCCATGCTTTTGCAGAACAGCGCCCAGCCGCTCGCCGGTGCCCTCCTGAAGCTCCAGCGCCTGATCCAGCTGAGCCTGGGTGATGTCGCCGCTTTTAACCAGCAAATCGCCGAGTTTAACGTACTTCATGGCGTTGTCTCTTCCTCCTTCGGTGGGTTCAAACAGCGGATGACCACACCCTCCGGCGGCGTTTCCGCGCTGATGCCGCTGTCCTTCCAAACTACTTTTAGCTTTAACGTAAAACAGGCCGTATCCTTGTCATAGGTAATTTCCATGGTTTCGACCCGGTAGTCTCCGTTTTTATAAGCGCCGCCCCGGCCGTTTTTCTCTTTGGGCAGCAGCTCCTTGTCTTCGCCGCCGCCCTTAACCAGGATCTGCCCGGTGGAATGGTCCAGGCAGAGGCCGCCGTTGTAGGTGGGATTCGTATCCCCGTTTACCTCATACGCAAAGCGCAGCTCTCCGGCCACGGCATTGGTCAGGGAGTTCAGCAAAAGCTGGGTCTCCGCCTCTGCCGTCAGGTCAAAATAGGTCTTCATGGCCACGCTGAGGCCGGAGTTCAGCATGACGCACAGCAGCATCAGCACAGCCACGGCGCAGAGCATCTCCACCAGAGAAAACCCGGCGCACTCCCGCAGCTTCTTTTTCATGGGCCGCCTCCCGTCTCGGGAGCGGCGGCATAAGAAAGCAGCCGTTCATTTCCATAGAGGTAGACGTTAAGCCGCTTTCTGTTGGGATTGGTCTGGTCATTTATGACGGAAATGTCAAGACCGGAATGTACGCCAACCCCTAACAATGTATCCAGCCGCTCCTCTTCCTTCTGGGCTTCCGCCCGGGACAGGGCCTTATAATATTCCAAATCCGCCTCCTGAGCCTGACGGTTGATGTTGGCGGAAACCGTGACGGCCCCCACCAGAAGCGTAATGGCCAGCGCGCAGATCAGCACAGAGGCCAGTACTTCCACCAGGGTCTCGCCCCGGGAGTCTCGCAGTTTTTCTCTCATCCCTCCTCCGCCTCCTTCACAACCCAGGCCAGTTCCCATTTTACGCTGGATATTTCTCCGGCCTTTACCGCGTTAAAGGGACCTTTGACGATTTCGTTCTGCGCGCCAGCCGAGGGCTGAATCCCCGGGAAATGATCCGCCGGAGGCGCATAGCTCACCACGGGCGCGCCGGTGGGGATCAGCTCCGCCTCCATGCGGTAAATCTGGCTTCCCTCCGTCAGGGTTCCGATTAAACGGATTCGCCGGCTCTCGTCCATACGCACGGTGAGCTGTATTTTGTTAAGTTCATCGCTGAAGGCGGAAAGCAATATCGACGTTGTTCCGTCAATTCTCAATCTGAGCGCATGGGTCTTAGAGCCGGGATAGTCCTTTACGGTTTCCAGCTCGCCCTTGGCCTCCTTTTTTCCGAACAAGCCGTCCAGCTCCTCCAGCAGGGGAACCATGCAGCCGGCGCTATTGTCCGGCTGCTGTCCCAGGTTCCCGCAGGCAAAGGCTCCCTCCGCCTGGTCGAGGCGGTAATAGCGGGTCCATCCGATGACAACGCCGTCCTCGTCCCACTCCGCCGGCTCCTCCCAGGTGGTTACGGTATACTTCCCCGTATACTCCGCCTTCGCAAGCTCTCCGGCCGCCAGCCGGAGGGCGGAGGACAGGGCCAGGTACCGCTGCTGTTCGTCGTAATTGCTTCGAATCTTGCCCGCGTTGGAAACCGCCGCCATCAGAACCGTGGCCGCCGCAAGCATGCAGACCAGGAGAAACAGCAGCGCCAGCAGGATGGACGCCCCGCTTTGACTGCGGAGTTTTTGGATAAGCTGTCTCACGGGGCGTCCCTCCTTTCCGTTATAGTCCGCTGCCGGGCCGCTGCTTTTATTCAGCTGCGGCGGCGATAAGATTTGCGCCCGCGCCTCCCGGTTCGCCGGGAGGTTTTGTTCTCCACGGGCAGAGCCTCTATGGCCCGCCCCTCCGGCAATGCCTCCCCTTCCGGGGATTCCGCCACCGCCAAAGTCAGCTGGTGGGTTTGGGCTTCGCCTTCGGGGATGAGCGTGTGGTTCCGGCTGGTCATGGTTAGGGAAATGGACAGCCGGGTCTCCGGAATCGTCTCTGCGTCCGGATCGCAAGTCAGGGTGTAAACCGTTCCATCCGCGTTCTTCTCCTCGGACAGGGTTACCGCAGCACTGGAGGATACCACCTTGGCCTCCAGGTTCTCAAACAGCAGGAGGTCCGTCTCATTGCCGCCGGCATCCAAAACGGAAAAGCTGGCGGGGAAAGCAATGACGCAGGTGCGGGGCTCTTTCGTTCCGCCGTCTCCGGGATCCGCAGGCTGGGGGAAGCTTACCGTCCAGGGCCGGATGATGTCGATTCGGATATCTCCGCCGCTGCCGCCTCCATAAACCTGATCCGTTTCCCCGCCGTCAGGGCCAAGCATGGTGTAGTCAAAGCCGGCGTTGGCCATCAGCAGCCCGCCCTCCGGCGCGCCGGTGGTGACAAGACGGACGCTGGGGAATTCCGTGTCCGTCTGTTCGGCCCGGATGGTTTCGGCAGTGAGGAGCCCGCCGTCTCCGCAGCTTGGATCGCCCTTGAGCTTCAGCCTGCCGCCCTCCAGGAGGCCGCCCTGCCGGTTGGCGGCTTTTACCGTGATTTCCGTCGTGTCGTCGGGGAACATAAAGAGTCTGCCGGGCCGCAGCTTCACACCGGACGTAACGTGAACGGTGATGGGAAGGGTGTAGGTAACCCCCTCCGGGGTAGTATAGGAGAGGATGAGCGTGTCCGTGCCGTCCCGCAGGGCGTCCAGCCTCAACCGGTAGGTCTTCTCCTTCCCCTCCACGGCTTCGATTTGGCTCACCTCGACGATTTGCTCCGGCGCGATTTCAGAAAGCTCCACATCCTGGCTCTCCAGCACGGCCTTCCAGGTTCCGCCGGAATGGACGTCCTCCGTCAGCACCAGGTACTCCTGGTAAGTCTTCCCGGCAAAGAGGTCAATTTCAATGGGGCTTCCCCCCAGGAAGACGGGGTCGGTTCCCTCCGGGGGAATGCTCTGGCGGCGAAAGCCGTTCAGAGGCCACCCGCCATAGTGAACCGCGCAGGTCCGGCCCGTGTTCTCCTCCTTGGTGAGGATGGTGGGGAAGGGATAATCCCGGTCCTGCAGGTCCTTTCTGGTGGCGGGGGGATAGCTGTACTTGCCCGGGACGGCGGCGCCGTCGCCGGTGGTGGTATCCACAGGCCTAAAGCCGGTCAGAAGCTGATAGATGTTTTCCGCCGTTCCGATGGGCGCCTTGCCGGAAAGCTGTTCGTAGTCCAGGCCGGTGACGCCGGTTTCCGCTTCATCCCGAACGGTCACAAGCGTCCCGCTTCCGGCAGCGGGGTCATAATTGCCCAGCCAGCCCCGGAAGGCGTAGCTGCTGCCGCTCTGCTGGAACAGCCGCGTGCCGTTTCGCAGAGGATCGGACTTCATGTAATAATAGCGGGTCCTGCCAACCGTAATTGTATCGGAGTTGAAATTCGATTCGCTATAGGCGCTTCCCAGCGTGTAAAGGGTATCCGCCAGGTCCGTCCGGAAGTTCGTCGGGGAAGTCTCGGCCTTTTGAATCAGCTGTTCCCGGGTAACGCTGCTCAAAACCTCGCTTTCCAGATAATAGCAGTTCTCCTTGACGGAAACGCCGTGGTTGCGCGCCGCGTTGGGGCGGTTGCCCGCGTTGATTTCTCCCGCGCCGCCCACAGCGAACAGGCCCCGAATCGCCCCGTTGGAATCCGGCGAGGGCAGGCGGACATAGCTGTAGCAGTTCGTCAGGGTGTTGCTGGTCCAGCCCTTTGAGTCTCCGCCGTCCGTACTCGGGTCGTCGATAAAGCCGATGGTCCGATTTGTTTGGCTGCCAACCTGAAGGGGCTTCATGTAGCTGCCGCCCACCAGTCCGCCGATATAAATTCCCTTGCCGGACGCCGGCGCGAGGGCCGCGTCAACGGAGATGGACCCGCCGGCGTAGCAGTTGGTCACACTGCCCTGGCAGGAGCCCACCAGCCCCCCTACCCGCATATTGTCGTTGGCAATCGTACCTTCCATGAGGGAGATATCCGCAACGGCGGTACATCCGGTCAGCGACATGTTGGACAGGCCCAGCAGGCCGCCCACGCCCACGCCGCCCCAGGTTTGCCCAGACGTCTTGGTAAAGGTATTCGCTTCGATCCGGTAGCCGGACACGGCACAGTTCTTCACAGCGGTTTCGCCGGGGGCGCCGTCTTCTTTCAGGGAAGCGGCCACACCCGCCAGGGCCCCTATGGCGTACCATTGGCTGAAACTGTTCTGGTTAAAAATGCTCTTTACCGTGCTCTCGCCGCTGGAGGAGTACAGAAGGATATTCTCCAGCGTCCCATTGTAAACCACTCCGAACAGCCCCGCGCAGGAGGACAGCCGGGCTGCTTGCTGCTCCTGAGTGAAATCATTGATGCTGACATTTTCAATGGTGTACCGCTGCCCGTCGTAGGCTCCGCCGAACCAGCCCTCCAGATATCCCCGGGGCGTGTTTTCGTTGGTGCTGTCGTAGTACTCGGCAATGGGGGTATAAGTTTGCCCCTCCGCACCCTTGACGTCATGGCTCTGCGTCCAGTAATACTTTTCGGCGCTGGCGCCGGAGGACAGGTAGGGGAAACGGCTGATGTTATGCGCTCCTGCCCCGTTTTTGTGAATCGCCGTCCAGGTATCCCGGTTTACCGCGTTCCAGTTGATCAGTTCCAGCTGTTCAATGGAGCGGACGCCATAGGCGTTATTCGAACTGCCGGGAGCGTCGGTAGGCGGGATATGGTTCTTGGAGGCGCCCGCCTCCGGGCCCCAGCCCTGGGGGTACTCCACGGACAGCGCTTCGGCAAAGAAGGGATTCAGCGTAAAGCGCACCGTTACATTTCCGCTCTGGCTGAGGGAGAGAACGGCGTTGGGCCGTTCGGGCGTGGCGTCGGGATACAGCCCTCCCCGGCCGGCCTCCATGCCGAAGCTCAGGAAGGAGTGGAATTCAAACTGCGGGTCGTCCGGTCCGGCGGCGTTGTTCTTCTGCCGGGCCAGCGCCTCGTCCACCTCCGGGATTTGCTGGGCGGCCAGCTGCTTTTTGGCGAAAAGCTCGCCGAAGGACTGCCCGCCGCCTCCCTTGATGGAGTAGAGAAGGTTTTCAGAGGTAAGGGTGTTGATGGGGTTATGAGCCGCGTTGTAATAGCCGTAGCCCCAGCGGGTCACCACATCGCCCTGGTCATGCGCGCGGGAAAGGGTGGAGATTTTGCTGATGGTTTGATCCGGCTTTACCGCCAGCAAGGTGAAGTCGTAGGCAAAGCCCTTGCCGGTATCGCGCTCCTCCCAGTAGTACACGCCCATCTCGCCGAAATCCAGGGGCGCAGGCCAGCTGCCGTAATGGGTGAGGCCCCTCGCGCCCGTCACCACGGCGGGATAGGGAAAGCCCTCCTTCCCGCTGAGCCTGGACATGCCGGAAACGATGGAGGGCTCCGCCGTCAGTTCCCGATAGGTGACAGAGCGGGCGGAGCCGCCTTCTCCGCTGTCGTAGTTGGCGGAAAATTCCTGGTCCCGGTAAGAGAAGTTCCCTTTATTCAGGTAATAGGTGCCGCTCTGCCGTCCGCCCTCGGATTTGCCGCAAAAGCCGAAGGCCTTCGCCCCCGCGCCGTCGGTCCGGAGATCCATGGCGGAATAGGAACCGGAAATTGTGCCGGAATTCCAGCCCGCAAAACCGGAGAGATATACCGGCGCAGTGTCCTTGTCCGCGTTGGCGGAAAGCCGTCCCACCGCGTAGGAGGCGCTGACGCCGGGGCCGTTTTGGTTCCGGCCCGTCAGGCCGCCCACATAGGCGGAGGCATAGTGATTGCCTTCCACGTGAATCAGGGCGCACTCGGCGGCGGATCCCTGGATGCGGCCCTCGTTCAGTCCGGCCAGGCCGCCGACATAAATCGTGGAGGTATAGGCCCGAAGATTCAGGCGAACGCCTTCTGCGGCGCAGTTTTCCACTGTGCCGACGCTGCCGTTCCGTCCCACCAGGGCCCCCAGATAGGTGTGCTTCTGGCTGCTGGGGAACGCAGCGTCCACCGCCGCCGTTTCCCCCAGATCATAGACGATGTTCCGCAGCGTCCCGTTGGAGTGTCCAAACAGGCCCGCAGCCACCTGGGTGGAGTCCTCCGCCGGCTTCGGAATTCGGAAGGCCAGCCGCCGGATCGTATGGAAGTTTCCGTCGTAAACGCCCCGGAAGGGCGCGGCCTCCGTGCCGATGCGGGATTGGAGCTGAACGCCGTCCTGGTGCTGGAGCAAATCGGGATAGCCGGTGTAGACGCCCTGCCCGCCGTCCAGGTCCAGCTCCTGCTGGAAGGTAAGGCGGTGCTTGGTGTTGTGGTAGTAGTCCTGGAATTGGCTCAAATGGAAGAGGTGCCGGGGCGTGCGGACGCTGGCCACACCTCGGGTCCGCTTGGCCAGCAATTCGCCGCAGACGTATTCCGCAATGCTGGCGGCGGCCTTCTCCCCCTCCTCTTCCGGCTGGAGAAAGCGGGATCCGTCTTCTGATGTATAGGCCATAACCGCCTCGGCAAAATGGGGGTTGTAGAAGCTCTCGCCGGAGGCGTTCAGGCCCTCGGCGTTGGAGGCCGAAAAGCTCAGGTACTGGAAAAAGTCCGGGCTGGTGCGGTCTCCAGTGACCATCTCTTGGGGCAGGGGGGCCAGATAGTACTCTTTCCCATCCCAGCTGGCCGAGAGGAGCGGATTCGCGGCATCGCCCACGGCGTAATTCACGCGGTCCTTCCGCAGCACAGGCGCGGCCGGGTTGGAACTGTCCAGATACGTGTAGTGAATTTGGCAGTGGTTCCCCTTGACGTCCTCTTTCAGAAATGCCACGGCATAACCGTCGGAGCGGATGGTCAGGTCGTTCAGGGAACCGATTTTAAACTGTTCGTCCGACAGATACCGGGCATTGCCGCCGGAAAAGCCGATGCGGCCGTCGTACTGCTCGTAATAGACCAGGCTGGGCTTGCTGAATTCCGCGTTCCAGTCCCCGTAGTGCGGGAGGTTCTTCAGGCCGGGAAACTCGTAGCTTTCCAGCTTTAAATGTTCCTGAAGGTTGAAGGGAAAGGTGGTGCCGGTGGTCTTCCGTCCGAAGGCTCCGCCGATTTTAGAGGGGAAATCGCTGTGAACCAGCTCCGAATAAGTCACCAGCCTGGCCTGGCAATCAGGAGACCCCCCCAGGGACGGCGGGGGCAAGCTTTCATATTCGTGCCCATAGTTTACGTCCAGATAGTATGTATCATGAAATGTATCGTTATTGATCGTCTCCTGGGTTTCCGTCAGCTGGAAAATTCGGCCGGTATAGTCTGTGCCTTCTGCTTGCCGGGAATAATACAGGGCGGTATAAGCGCGATTTGTCTCCACCTTCGAGCTGCCTAAGCAGAACCCGGCGGCCTTCTGCGTGCCGCGCATGTCAATGAATCCGGCGGTGTAGGCGTCTTCCACAAGGAAAGAGCAGCCATTCTCTATCCTGCCCGCCATTCCCGCCGCGTTCCCGCCGGACAAATAGCAGTCGGTGTAGGATTTTAATAGGTTGGTATTGCCCTCTGTGCGGCCAATAAATCCCCCGGCGTAATTTGTTCCCTGGATAGTAGACGCCGCCAGACAGTTCTCAATACTGGTTGAGAGGCTGTATGCACCCGCTTTTGCCAATTCGCCCGCCAGGCCGCCCGCCGCGCTGCCCTTAATTTTATAGGCATCGCTGTCATCTTCCTTATATATGTATCCGCCGCCCAGCATGAGGTTACGGACGTCCTGCTGCTCATCTTTGTCCCAATAGACCCAGCAATTTTTGAAATCACCGGCCTGAGTCATTCCGGAGATTTTACCCGCCACGCCTCCGGCCGCACCCTCGGTACAATCCACCTGGGTGTTCAGTACGCGGATGTTTTGGAACTTCGTGTTATCGTTCAGCGTACCGCTGTGTCCGGCGCTTCCAACCAAACCGCCGGCGGCCGTCCGGCCCCTCACGTTGGCATTGGTCACCTGGATATCCCGAAACGTGTTGTTAGTCCCGGCCACGCCGGCCAAAGCCCCGGAGGGCTTGGAGAATTCCACCACAGCGTTTATCAGGCGAACGCCCGTGAACGTAACCGGCTCTTCCGGGATCCCGTCGTTGGTCTCGGCGAACAGTCCCGCGCCGTTTTTTCCCTTCGCGCTCTCCTCCGTCACGTGGAGGTCCAGAATCTCATTCCGCCGGTTTTTGCCGTCCTCCCCCACGCTCCAGCCGCCGTCAAAGGCAAGGAGCTCCGGATTCACAACCGGCACGAACGCATACTTCGGGTAAGCCGTGGCACCATAACAGTCAATATCCGCCAGCTGCACGGCGGCGGTCTTACCCCCAACGCGGGAGGTCTCCCGGTCCAGGTTTTGAAGATGGCGCACGTTTTCCAGGCGGGCGGTTTCCCCGCCGCTGCGGGCGGCAAAGAGGCTGTTGTCCGTGTCCTGGCCGCTGGCACCGGTGGGCCGCCGTCCATCGGCGGACAGGGTGATTTCGGCGGAGACGGTGAAGTCTTCGCCAAAACCGCCGCTGCTGTCCGTCCCTTTAAAAAGGCTGTAAAAGCGACGGCCGCCGGGAGTCCCTTCCGCGTCCAGCTCATCCAGCACCCAGGTATAGGAGATGGAGCCGGAGGAGAGGGTGCCTGACTGAACAATCAGACGGTTCGGGAATGTGCTGCCTCCCGCTGCGCTGTCAAACAGCGTGACGGGGACCTTGCCGGGATAGGTCAGCGTGACCGCGCGGTAGGTATTTTCGTTCAGCGCCGTTTCGTTATAGCCGCCCATTAGCTTCCGGGCGGCCTCGGGAATCTTGAAGGTGACCTTTACCGTAAGCCGCTCCGCATTCTCGATTTCCACCATAACCTCCGGCGCGGGCAGGGGGGTGTAGGGGTCCCGCGCCTTCTGCTCCCCGCCATAGTAGCCCAGCATAGGGCCCATATCGCCGGGCCGCATCCGGGCATCCCGGGAGGCCCCGCTCCAGGCTTCGTAGAAGACAGCAGTGTCGGACTCGCTCATCTGGTTAATCGGCTTCTCCGCATAAAACACGTCGGTAACGGCCCCGCTGGACGGGTCATAAAAGATGTAAAAATCTCCGTCCAAAAGGGCGGGGTCAATGGCTCCGGCAGTCAGGAGCCCTTTGCCGGCGGCCTCGTCCTTGGCAATGAAAATGGGCTGGGCCGGGGTTCCGCCCTCGGCCAGAGAGGTCACGCCCAAGGCGGCGTCCAGCTGGCCGCCGCCCTCCAGCAGTACGGCCCGATTCTCCGCGGCCATGTAAATCTCACGGGCGGCATTGTCCAGCTCGGTAATTTTGAGGTAGTCCCGATAGTAGGCCGCCGCCACGGCGGAGACGCTTAGTAAAATTACCAAGATCGCCACCACAGCCAAGGTCTCCACCAGGGAAAAGCCGCAGCTCTGCTTCTTTTCAAAACGTTCAGTCATAACGGCACCTCGATACCTGCGCCTGACGGCAAAACTAGAATATACATCCTATTCGGATATAGAAAGCATTTTAACATATCCGATTCGGATATACAATAACTTTACTGAAAAATAGACTATTTTTCCGGAAGCTGTTTTGAGAGGAGGGCGCTTATGGAGCTTGATTACCAAGCCATCGGCGTGCGCATCCGCCGCCTGCGGAAGGAGCGGGGGCTGACCCAGCAGATGCTGGCGGAGATGTCCAGCCAGGAGCCGTCCAACATCTCCCATATTGAGCGGGGGGCCACCAAACTCAGCCTGCCCACTCTGGTCAGCATTGCCAACGCCCTGGGCGTGACGGTGGACCAGCTCCTCTGCGACAGTCTGCCCGCCACCCGGTCCGTCTTCGAAACAGAGGCGGCTCACATCCTGTCGGACTGCTCCCACCTGGAGCTGAAAATCATCACAGAGACCATCCGCACCCTGAAGGAGAACCTGCGGCGGGTAAAGCTGGGCGAATGACTCAGTCAGACTGGGCTTTCGGCCAGCAGCAGACTCCCACATCCAGAGAAATCTGCTCCCGCAGGTGGAAGTTGGCATACCGGCAGAACCAGCACCCGCTTCCGCAGACCAATCCCACTGTCCGCACGGCAAAGGCGGGACAGCGTTGTGCGGGCCAGACGCTGCAGTCGGTCATAGGTTTACGAAGGGTACGGGCTTTCGCCGCCCCTCCCAGGTGCTGAGTCCTTGCTTCCATCTGCGGCCTGCCTTTCTCCAGAGTAGGGATGTGGAAAAGAAAAATTTCCAGATCATGGAAACCAAACGCGCCGGTGAGCGCCCTGTGAATGGGCTGTTTTCATGCTCCGGATGGAAACGGCTTGACAAATTCCGGTGGAGCGTGCTATGGTCATTGTAGCAAGAAAATCGGCGGATTTGATACTTTGCGTAAATTTGGCTTGATTTTGCGCAGAATTTGCAAAGGGGAAAGGAGGGGCTCTTATGATTAAGCTGGCTCTTTGCGACGATGAGACGGCGCAGAGAGAGGCCGCAGGGAATCTTTTGCGGGAGTACGCGGCGTCCAGGCCCGCCCTGGCGATAAAATTGTCAATTTTTTCCTCTGGCCCGGAGCTTTTGACTGCGGCGGAGGAGTGCGGCGGCTTTGACCTGTATGTATTGGACATTGTAATGCCGGGCCTCAGCGGCATCGACTTAGGCGTGCGTCTGCGGGAGCTGTACAGCGACGGGGATATCATCTACCTGACCATTTCCCCGGAGTATGCTGTAGACTCCTATGCAGCCCGGGCTTTTTACTATCTCATGAAGCCCGTGGAGCCAGACAAGCTCTTCCAGGTGCTGGACCAGGCGGCGACGGCGATGGAGAAACGGCGGACCGCCTGTGTTGCCGTCCGCAGGAAGGACGGGCTGGAGCGGGTGCGGCTGGACGATATTCTCTATGCCGAGCTGTCGGGACGGGCGGTGCGCTACCACCTGGTAAACGGGACCAGCCTGGACAGTGTTACTGTACGGGGCCCCTTTCAGGAGGAGGCCGCACCGCTGCTGGCGGACCGGCGGTTTTTCCTCTGCGGGGCCAGCTTTGTGGCGAACCTGTTTTACGTCACCGCTGTGGAAAAGGGCTTTCTCCGCCTGGACGGCGGGGCCCGGGTCCCTCTGGCCCGGGGGCTGGCGGCCCAGGCGAAGCGGCGGTGGAGCGATTACTGGCTCAACTCCTCGGGAGGTGAAGGGCTGTGACGGCTTTGCGGGATATTTCCCAGATCTGGTCCATGGCGCATGTCCTAGTCGTGTTCCTTTTGCTGTTTGAATCGCGCCGCCCTTGGCGGACCACGATTGCGATCTGCGTGTCCGGCGTGGTCATGATGAGCGCGGCGACGTTTTTGATGGCGGCTGTCCTGGGACTGCCTCCCATTGCGCTCATCTTTTTCACCTGTTCACTGCCCAGCATGGCTCTGTTTTTCTGGATTTCCAAGTACCGGAATGGGAGGTTCTTCTTCCTATTTTGCCTGTCGGATACCATGTGCATTTGGTTGATCCAGGTGACAAGCCTGCTGGACCGGCTGGCGGGCGGCGAGTATGTCGTGATGTTTTTCAGCCGCCTGATCCTCTTTCCCTTGGCGGAGTGGTTTATCTGGAAGCACCTGCGCCGTCCCTATCAGGAACTCCAAAGGAAGCTTAAGCAGGGCTGGTGGCTGTTTTCTCTCATCGGCCTGCTTTATTACATGATGCTTGTTATGGTGGCCGTTCCCGTGGATGTGCCAATGACCGGCTGGATGGGCATTCTGCTTTTGCTGCTGGTGTTGGCGCTGATGCCCCTGACTTATCTTTCCATACTCCACTCTCTCTGGCGGCAGATGCGGATGTATGAAAACCTCCGGCTGATGGAGGTCCAGCGGCAGGACTACGACGCCCTATGCCAGAAGATGGAGGTGGGGCGCATCTACCGCCACGACATGCGCCATCACTTGGCCGCTGTGGAGGGACTTCTCCTGCAGGGGGATTACGAGGGGGCGCTGCAGTATATCCGCTCCCTCAGCGGCGGGCTGGAGGAGCTGGCGGAGCCCGCCCGCTGTGCCAACTCCGCCGTCAACGCCGTGCTGACGGCTTACATTGTCCGGGCCGCCAACGCGGGCTGTACCGTGGAGACAAGTCTCCGGGTGCCGGAGCAGCTGCCCTTTGAGGAGACTGACCTCTGCGTCATTCTGGCCAATGCCCTGGAAAACGCCATCCATGCCTGCCAGGAGCTGCCGGAGAGCCAGCGGCGGATTCACCTGCAGATGGAACTGACGGAAAACCAGCGGCTGCTGATCTCCGCGGAGAATCCCTGCCCCAAGCCGGTGTCCTTCGGTCCGGACGGTCTGCCCGCCGGACCCAAGCGGGAGGGCCATGGCCTGGGACTTCAAAGCGTGAAGCGGGTGACGGAGAAGTACGGCGGTCTTTTCCGGTGTCAGTGGAAGGACGGGCGCTTTTTGTTCCGGACGGTGCTGATGCCGCCCGCCGGACCGGCGGCTCCCAAGGAAACCCGCAGCCCAAGCTGGACAGCTCCGGTGGTTTTGGCCGCGCTGGTGTTCCTGATGGCCCTGAACTGCGTGCCTGGGCTGGCGGATGCCTTAGAGGCGGTTCCGCTGCTGGGCGGACTGGTCCGGATGGCGGACTGGCGGACGTACTCCGCGATTTTCCAGGCGATGGCCTCAGGAAGCGGCTGACTGGCCAAAATTTTCGGATTTTTTGGGTGCTTTTGCAATAGACTTTTCAATGGAACGGGTGTACAATTAACTTGCTAATCTTTTGAAGAAGGGAGCATATTATTATGCTGAGTGAAAAGGTCGCCGCCCTGCTGAACGAGCAGGTCAACAAGGAGTTTTACTCCGCCTACCTGTACCTGGACTTCTCCAACTACTTCGAGGCCCGGGGCCTGGACGGCTTCGCCAACTGGTACAAAATCCAGGCCCAGGAGGAGCGGGACCACGCCATGCTGTTCTACCAGTACCTCCACAACAACAACGCCAAGGTCACCCTGGGCGCCATCGCCCAGCCGGACAAGGTTCTGGACAGCGACATGACCGTCCTGAAGGCGGGGCTGGAGCACGAGCTCTATGTTACCGGCCTTATCAACACCATCTATGCCGCCGCCTATGAGGAGAAGGACTTCCGCACCATGCAGTTCCTGGACTGGTTCGTCAAGGAACAGGGCGAGGAAGAGGACAACGCCAACGACCTGATCTCCAAGATGGAGCTTTTCGGCTCTGACCCCAAGAGCCTGTACATGCTCAACAGCGAACTGGAAGGCCGCGTCTACAGCGCGCCGTCCCTGGTGCTGTAAGAACCAGCGACACAAAAAAAGAAGCCCGGAGGAACAACCTCCGGGCTTCTTTTTTACAGCGTCAGCCGCCTAATTTTCCATTGCACTTTGCCAGAAACTTCTCGTTTGCGATGATGGCCCGGGTGTGGGTCCCCTTTCCGATGGGGCCCTTTTCATCCCAGGCGGAAACCTGAAAGTCTACCATCCGGCCATTCTCCGACACGGCGGTGATTTCCGCCTCGGCGCAGACCTTCATTCCCACAGGAGTGGGGGCGTCGTGGGTAATGTCCAAGCGGGTGCCCACGCTGCCCTGGCCCTCCCCCAAAAAGGACTGAAGGGCCGTCATGGCGGCGTTTTCCATCATGGCCGCCATAAACGGTGTGCCGAACACCGGCAGGGCACCGGAGCCAACCGCCTGGGCGGTGAGCTCCCGGGTGACGGTCTGCTCCAGCCGGCACTTTGTTCCAATCAGAATCATAGAGCGTATCCTCCTTAAATACCCAATTCCGTCCAAAGGTCGTTGTACAGCTTCCGGGTTTCCAGGGGCAGGACCAGATACGCCTCGCAGCGGTCCAGCACTCCCCGGGGAGCGGCGATGATGTCATAGGTCTCTTGATCCAGCTCCTCCTCGTACAGCTCCTCGTAGTAAGCGGGATACTGCTCCAAAGCCTCCTGATTGGGGGAAGCGTACCAGAGATAGTCCATGTTGGCCAGGTTCGCCTCCGTGGAGGCGATGAAGTTGATCCAGGCCATGGCCTCGTTATAGTGGGGAGCGTCCTTCAGCACGCACATGGCGTCCATGAACCAGTTGGAACCCTCTTCCGGGACCACGAAGGCCAGGTCCTCGTTGTTCTCCAGCATGGTCAAATAGTCCCCGGCGTAATACGCGCCGATAGCGGCGTTTCCGCCCTCCAGCTTCTGGAAGATTTCGTCCATCACAAAGGATTGATATACACCCTGTTCCTTGGCGTCCTTGAGGAGCTGGAATGCCTCCCGGAGCTCCGCCTCATCGGTGGTGTTCAGGGAATAACCCAGGTAGGCCAAAGCAATGCCTATGGCGTCCCGGGAGTTGCGGAACATCAGCACATTTCCGGCATACTGCGTGTCAAACATGGCGGACCAGCTGGTAATGGGCTCTTCCACCATGGCTGCATTATAGATAATGCCCACAGTGCCCCAGGCGTAGGGAACGCTGTAACGCTCCTCCGGGTCGTAGGTGAGGCCCTTGAAGCGGTCGGAAATCAGGCCGTAATTGGGAATCTGGTCATAGTCCAGCTCCGCCAGCATGTCTTCCTCAATGAGCTGGGAGATCATGTAGTCGGAGGGGACGATGACGTCATAGTCCCCCGCTCCGCTTTTGAGAAGAGAGTACAGGGCCTCGTTGCTTTCGGCGGTCTGGTAGTTGACGGCGATGCCGGTTTCCTCTTCAAACTGGGTGATGAGGTCTTCGTCAATATACTCGCCCCAGCTGCATACGTTTACCACCGGCTGGGCGTTGGTGGCTCCGGTGAGGAGGACCACCGCGATGAGGAAGGAGGCGGCCAGAACCACTGCCGCGCCCCGGCGAAAGACCCGCCCCTTGGGGGTGTCCAGCATTTGAGTCAGCTTCCGGGAGACCGGATGACGCTCCTGGCCGGTACGCTCCGCCCGGTCCTCCCGGAGGTTCACAATGACCAGCAGGGCCAGCACCGTCACAAAGAGCAGGGTGGAAATGGCGTTGATCTCCGGCGTCACCCGCTTTTTCGTCATGCCGTAAATGGTCATGGCCAGGGTGGAGCTGGAGGACCCGGCAGTGAAGTAGCTGATGATGAAGTCGTCCACGCTCATGGTGAAGGCCGTCAGGGCTCCGGAGGCGATGCCGGGCTTGATCTCCGGCAGGATGACCTTCCAGAAGGCCTGCATCCAGGTGCAGCCCAGGTCCTGGGCTGCATCCACCAGGTTCTTGTCCATCTGCCGGAGCTTGGGGCCCACGGAGAGGATGACATAGGGAATGTTGAAGGTGACGTGGGCAATGAGCAGCGTGCCAAAGCCCAGGGTCAGCCGCTCCGGCAGGACAACGACGCTCTGCACACGGTTGAACCAGACAGAGAAATCCCCCCAGAAGGTGAAAAAGGCCACAAAAAACAGGCACATAGCCACGCCTGTCACAATGTCGGCGTTCATCATGGGGATGTTGTTTACCGTGCTCAGCGCGGCCCGGGACCGCCGCCGGAGGCTGTAGAACCCGATGGCGGCAAAGGTCCCGGCCACTGTGGCGATGGCCGTGGCCAGCAGGGAGACCAGCAGCGTGGTATAGACGCTGCGCATAATGAGCCGGTTCTGGAACAGGGATTTGTACCAGTCCAGGGAAAAGCCGGTCCAGACGATGTTGCTGTTGCCCTTGTTGAAGGAAAAGACAATCAGCAGAAAAATGGGCGCGTAGAGGAACAGGAAGACCAGGGCCATGAGAGTCCGGCTTCCCACGCGTCTTTGCCGCCTCATAGGATCACCGCCTGTTCTTCGCCCTCGCCAAAGCGGTTCATGACCACCATGCACAAGACGACAATGACCATCATCACCAGGGAGATGGCGGCCCCCAGCTGGGGATTATAGGCCCCTCCCAGGAACTGCTGCTCAATCAGGTCCCCCAGCAAAAGCTCCGTGCCGCCGCCCAGCATCTTGCTGATGGCAAAGGTGGAGACGGAGGGAACAAACACCATGGTGATACCGGAGAGAACCCCCGGCAGGCTGAGGGGCAGAATGACCCGGCGGAAGACGTTGAGCCCGTCCGCCCCCAGGTCCCGGGCTGCCTCTACCAGGGAACCGTCCAGCTTCACGATGACGGAGTAAATGGGCAGGATCATAAAAGGCAGGTAGTTGTAAACCATGCCCAGCACCACCGCCCCCTGGGTGTTCATCATGGGGAAATATTCCAGATTGGTTCCAAAGAGCCCATTGTACAGGCGAAGGAGACCGATTTTCTGAAACACCTGGTTCAAAAGGCCGTTGTTCTCCAAGATGGACATCCAGGAGTATGTTCGCAGCAAAAAGTTGATCCACATGGGCAGCATGATAAGGACCATAGCCGCCCGCTGGAACTTCTCCCCCTCCCTGCTCATCACATAGCTCACCGGGTAACCAATGAGCAGGCAGATAAAGGTGGCGATGAGGGCCAGCTTAAAAGACCGGCCAAAGACCACGGCATAGGTCCCCATACGGGAAAAGTTTTCCAAGGTAAAGCCGCCGGCGTCACTGGAAAAAGCGTAGACCACCACCAGCACAATGGGGGCCACGACAAAGAGGGCCATCCAAACGACATAGGGGATGGCAAACCGGGAGAGCTTAGGTTTCATCTCCGCCCTCCTCCGGTTCCACCGTGTCCAGCTCGTCGTACTCGTCGGAGAAGGAGGAGTAGTCGCCGTACAGGCCGGAGTACCGGCTCTTTTTCATGACGTGGATGCCGTCTGGGTCGATCTTGATGCCGATGCGGGCCCCTACGGGGGAGTGGTCCGTGGTCTGGATCAGCCACTTGAAGCCCCGGAAGTCCACAATGATGTCATACTGCATCCCCTTGAAGGTGACGTTGGTGACGGTGCCCGTCAATTGCCCCTGCTCCACGGGGACGATGTCGATGTCCTCGGGCCGGATGACCACGTCCACCGGCTCGTTTTCGGAAAAGCCCCCGTCCAGGCAGGGGAACTGGCGGCCGTACATCTGGACCAGCTTGTCTTGGACCATGATGCCGTCGATGATGTTGGATTCCCCGATAAAGTCCGCCACGAAGGCGTTTTTCGGCTCGTTGTAAATATCCTCGGGGGTGCCGATCTGCTGGATGGTGCCCTTGTCCATGACCACGATGGTGTCGGACATGGTTAGGGCCTCCTCCTGATCGTGGGTGACATATATAAAGGTGATGCCCACCTGCTGCTGAATGCGTTTGAGCTCGATCTGCATATCCTTGCGGAGCTTCAAATCGAGGGCCCCCAGGGGTTCGTCCAGCAAAAGCACCTTGGGCCGGTTCACCAGCGCACGGGCGATAGCCACCCGCTGCTGCTGTCCGCCGGAAAGGGCATCGGTCCGCCGGTTTTCAAAGCCCTTGAGGCTGACGGCCTCCAGCATCTCCAAAACCCGCTGCCGGATTTCCTTCTCGGGGAGCTTGACCGTTCGCTTCGGGTCCGAAGAATCCGGCCTTCGCTGCATCCGGAGGCCAAAGGCCACGTTTTCAAACACGTTCAGATGCGGGAAAAGCGCGTACTTCTGGAATACCGTGTTAATCTGGCGCTTATAGGGCGGGACGTCGTTAATCCTCACACCGTCGAAGAGAACGTCTCCCGACCCTGGGGTCGCGAAGCCGCCAATAATCCGCAGCGTGGTGGTTTTGCCGCACCCGCTGGGCCCTAACAGTGTGAGGAACTCCTTGTCATTGATATACAGGTTTAAGTGATCGAGAACCAGCTCGTCGTCGTACGCCATGCAG
>JAAWTB010000008.1 GCA_022801815.1 Oscillibacter sp.
GAGCCCATCACGCCCCTGGCGGCCTTGGGGGCGGCGCTGACGCTGGCCGGGCTGCTGCTGTCCCAGGGAAAGAGCCTTTTGAAAAAGGAGACGGCGGACGAAGCCGGGGGATGAAAAACAGGCTTTCCATATTTGCGAGCCCGGGTGACCGGGCGCATAAACAAGCCGCGGCGAAGAACCTTCGCCGCGGCGCAGTTACCTCCCGAAGCCGTTTCCCGTTCCCCCCTGCCCTCCCGTTTGGGAGACAGACCTTTTTGGGGGGCGGGATCCTGTTATGGCATCGACGCCAGCACCTCGGGCAGGGCATGGTTTAAATCGGAGAGGCAGAGGTACCCGCCGCCGAAGAGCCGGGCCAGCTGTGTCCGCTCCTGAATGGACTTTTCGTTGAGATACCAGATATCGGCGCTCTCCTCCATGGTCAGATAGGCGCAGGCATACCGGTCGGAGTAGTGGCTGTTCCGCTCCGTCAAAAGGGCGGCGATCTCCTCCCCGGTGACGGCGGTAAACTCCCCTCCCTCCTGGGCGGTTCCCGTGGAGGTGAGCAGCAACGTCAGCTTGTCGGCGTCCACCACGCCCCGGAGGCGGTTCAGGGCGTAATAGATTCGCTCCAAGGGCTCCAGGGGGGCGGCAGCCTGACCGGCAGCGGTCTCCGCCTTCTGCTCAAAGCGGAGAACCAGCCGGTCTGCGGACTCGCCCAGAGCGGCGTAGTCATAGCCGAAAATCGTCCCCTTCCAAGAAGGAGCCTCCGCCCCGATGTACAGCAGCCGCTCCCCCAGCCTTTCCCGCAGGAGCCGGGCCGCGGCGGTAAGCGTGTCCCGCTGGGAGACGGCGGTGAGTCCGGAAATATCCAGGAAGAGCCCGTCGTAGCTCCCCTCCTCCACTGCCTGGAACAACACCTCCGCCAGCAGCTCCGACTCGCCTTCCCGGACGTGATAGCTGGTTCCGGAGACGTAGAGCAGCGCCTTCACCCCGGCGGAGGAAGCGGCGGCGCGGATGGCCTGGGTCTCCTGTTCGTCCATGGCGGAGGCCGTCTGGGGCGCACCGTTGTAGGCCAGTTTCGCGGCAGCCACGCATATGGCCTCATAGCCCTTCAGCTCCGGAAGGCCCTCCCAGGCGGTGGCGATGCCGATGCGTCCGGCGGTGGAGCCATGGAGCTTGTCGTAGAGCCGCATGAGAATGGCGGCGGCCTGTTCCCGGGTGACATGTCCTCCGGGGGAAAAGGCGGTGACGGAAGTTCCGTCCATCAGCCCCAGGCCATAAGCCATGATGATGTAACCGTTGTTGGCCTTCACGTCCCGGAAGGGCAGGGACATGTCCTGAATCAGCCCGGCGATGCTGCCGTAGCCCAAGGCCCGGACCAGCATGGAGGCGGCTTCGCTGCGGGTAATCAAATCGTCGGGACGGAAATTTCCGTCCTGGCTGGTGATGGCCCCCTGGTGATAGGCGGTCTCCACCGCGCCGGCGTACCACGCCTTTTCCGACACGTCGCTGTAAACCGCCCGGGCGGGAGACGTGGGCTTCCAGCCCAAGGCGCGGCACAAAACCACCACAAACTCGGAGCGGGACATTTTTTTCCCCACGCCGAAGTTTCCCCCCTCCTCTGGGTAAAAGTACCCCAGGGCCACGCAGCGGCTGATATCTTCCTTGGCCCAGAAATCCTCCGGCACGTCGGAGAGGGCCGAGACAGGGACGGCGGACAGCCCCGCCAGCAGAGCGCACAGCAATAGGCTGGAAAGAATCCGGCGCAGTCGTTTCATATCATTCAGCTCCTTGTCTTTGAAATGCTCTTCCCTATCTTAGCAGATTTTTCCCTGTCCGTCAAACGCAAGCTGTCGAACCCGTTTTCCTCTCTTCCCGGCGGAGCCGGGCTTCTCCCGCAGGAAGCGGGAACCGCGGAACGGAAAGGGAAACAGGACGGGCTGTTCCGCCCGTCCTGTTTTGTGTAAAAGAGCGCGTTCAGAAGGCGCACCTCAGGAATACTTCCGGTCCAGAATCGCAATCACATCCGCTATGGCTCCTTCCCGGGCGCCGCAGACCACCGTGGCCCCGGACGCCCGGACGGCGGCGGAAGCGTTGGCGGGAGCGAAGCCTTCGGCGGCGGAGCGGAGCATGGAGAGATCGTTGGCCTCGTCCCCGGCGCAGTAGACGTGATCCATGGAGATCCCCAGCCGGGCGGCCAGGCGGCGGACCATGCCCCCCTTATTGGCTCCCCGGGTGGTCATCTCCAGCAGATGGGACACGGAGAAAATCAGCTCGTAATCCTCCGCCCAGCCCTGGTCTTTCAGGAAGGCCAGAACCTGTTCCAGGGTCTCGTGCTCCGCCTCAAAGAGGAGCTTCCCCAGCGGCAGGGGCACCTCCAGCAAAGAAGGCGCCTCCGCCAGGGCCACGCCGGTCATGCGCTCATGCTGGCGGGAGATGTCGTTGGGGCGGACCACATGAATGACATTGTCAATGTGATACGCCTCCACCGCCACACCGGGGAACCGGTCCAGCACCGCCTGTCCCCGTTCCCGGGCGGCGGCGTCCAGCATGGCGGTCTCCAGGTACTCGCCTTGTTCGAAGTCGTAAATGGCCGCGCCGTTGCACACCACGCCGGGGGCGTTCATAGGCACGTCCCCCGCGTGGCGAAGGAAGGCCGGAAGCGCCCGGCCCGTAGCCACAGCGAAACGCCCCCCCTGGGCCATAAAGTACTCCAGGGCCTGCCGGTTCCGCTCCGGCAGGGGCGGCACCGGCGCGCCGGTGCGGAGGGAATCTTCCGTATAAAGAAGCGTATTGTCAAAGTCGCTGGCCAGCAGCACACCGTCAAATTTTCCCATGGGGTTCAACTCCTTATTTTAATAGCGCCCCGTCCAGTCTGCCATCAGCAGCACCGGAAGGGTCCACAGCAGCAAAAACGCCTCCAGCGCCAAGGGGGTCAGCAGCTCATAGGCCCCCAGGCTCGTGAGATAGAACGTCAAAAGCGTCCCCGCCCAGCCGCCCAGCAGGGAGATCGCCGCCGCCCGGCGGACCGCCTTGCAGAGCCGGAGGCTCCCGGCCACGGTCTCCGCATAGGGCAAAAGCCCCTCCCGGAACAGCAGGGCCCGGGGCAGATCCCGGTCCTTCTCCGCCTCGCTGAGGGCAATGCGCTCTGAGAGGCTGGGGTATTCCATGCGTACGCTCCGGCTGAATTTCCGCTTAATGAGCGCCGGGGTTATGTTGGGGTCCCGGGAGGCCAGAATGGGCTGGATACGGCTGCGCTGCATCATCTTTAGTGCGAAATCCACGTTCTCCGACGGGCTGTATTTCACCGCAAAAACTGCCGCCAGCTCCTTGTCCACCGCCAGAAAGACGCCGGTGCGCAGCGGGGCGTCCGCCGGAAGCTTTATATTCATTTTCCGCATGAAGGAAGCGCTGCCCATCAGTACCGACTCGCCCTTGACCACGCCAGACCAGCCGCCCTCCTCGTAAAAACTGAAATCGTCCACCTTTTCATAGCGTCCCCCCTCGCTGCGAACCAGGCTGTTGAACAGGCGCTCCAGCCCGGACCCGGCGGCCCGGGCCATGGAGGCCGCCAGGGAGACGGCCTGTTCCTGGGTCTCGGCATAGAGCTTCCGGCCATTGAACTGGACGGTACCCGGGGGAAAGAGGTCGGAATCCGTGACAATCATTCGTCGCTGGGCGCTGATCGTTTGAGCCCCGGACCAGCCCGCCACGGCGCAGCCGGTCTTTTGCAGGTGCTCCGACAGCTTGGACCAGGGCAGGGCCCAGCACAGGGGCAGGGAGAAGGTGGCCGCCGCCGGGAGAATGGCGGAGAGATTCAAAAGGAAGTCCCCGCCCCGCTCCTGCCCTGCGGAACTCAGGCCCGCAAAGACCAAAGCCGCCGCCAAAAAGGCGGGCAGCAGCGCCGTCTGCCAGAGGGTGGCAGCATCGCTCCGGGCGGCGGTGGTGAAAAAGCCGGGGACAGACCCCCGCTGTTTGCAGGCCCCCTGGAGCGTGTTGGTGACCAGATACGGCGGGTCTTCATCCAGGGAGGCGGCCCGGAGCATGTCGTAATTCCCCTTGCTCTCCCGGCGAACGCCCCACTGGGCGAATACCAGCCCCAAACAGCTGACGGAGGCGTAGGGCATGACGTCCCCCGGCCGGTCCCTCAAAAGGCGGAGGGCACAGTCCGCCGCCGAAGCCAGGGCGGAGAGGGACACCAGCAGTTCCGCCACGCAGCGGCGGCGCAGCAGCATGCCAAAGCCCTTGAGAAACACATGCCGGCAGAAAAGCGCCGTCAGCCCCAGACAGGCCAGCAGAACCGCGCACTGGAGTTCCCGGTCCCCGGACCAGTAAGGCACCTTCACCTGCCGCTGTTCCAAAAGCAAAAAGAGCGTGGGAGGCAGCGCCGTCACCAAGGGCAAGAGTACCGTGTGCTTCCGGCGGATATAGAGCTGCCGGGCGTCGTGGGCCGCCTCCCAGAGGGTGGGCTCGGGGCCGATGGGTTCCGGATCGGGTTCCGGCTCGGCAGGCGGCGGAGGGAGGCTGTCCGTCTCCTCCAGAGGCTTGCGGGAGAACAGACCCCGCCGGGGGGGCAGGATGGGCTCTCTGGCTTCCTCCATCACCGCCTCCACCGTGCTGCCCACCACGTCTTCCAGGGAAATGGGCCGCGGGTGGGGAATGTTCAGCCGGGCCACGTCTGCCTCCGCCGCCCTCTCAGCCTCCCGGAGGGGGTCCGGGGCTTTGGGGGCCTCCGGCTCAGGCTCCGGGGGCGCTTCCGTCTCCCGGGCCGGGCCGGGCGCAGGCTCCGGGGCAGGTGCTTCCGCCGGTCCGGCTTTCCGGAGCAGGTGATGTTCCAGGCTGCCGCCGTACTCCGCCAGGATTTCCTCCAGGGAATAGTCATCCTCCGGGGCGCTGATGTTGTTGTCCTTCGGGGTCATGGGGCTTCCCTCCTTTGGAAGGGGATGGGTTGTTTGTCACCGTCTTTGCCGGACGGCCTCATAGAGCAGAATCGCGGCGGAGGCGGAGGCGTTCAGGGAATTTAGTTTCCCGTGCATGGGGATGCTGACCAGGAAATCGCATCGCTGGGCTACCAGGCGGCCCATGCCGCTGC
The DNA here is from genome assembly GCA_022801815.1 of Oscillibacter sp. Classification (GTDB taxonomy): domain Bacteria; phylum Bacillota; class Clostridia; order Oscillospirales; family Oscillospiraceae; genus Oscillibacter. Next base: position 5,072 of record JAAWTB010000008.1, read on the forward strand.
CCTCGCTGCCAATCACAATGGCGGAAGGACCCTTGAGGTCCGCGTCATAGAGGGAGGTGGCCCCGTCCGCCGCCGTGCCGAAGACCCAGACGCCCTGCTTTTTCAAATCGTCCAGCAGGGCCGGGAGGTTGGGCACCCGGGCCACGGGCACATGGGCCACCGCCCCGGCGGAGGTTTTGGCCACCACCGCCGTCAGCCCTGCGCTGCGGCGCTTGGGGATGATCACGCCATGGGCCCCGGCGCACTCCGCCGTGCGGATGACGGCCCCCAGGTTGTGGGGGTCCGAAAGCTCGTCGCAGACCACCAGCAGCGGGGCCTCCCCTTTGTCCCGCGCCGCCTGGAGAATATCCTCCACGCTGGCGTACTCCCGGACGGAGCTGAGGGCAATGACGCCCTGGTGGGCGTGGGTGCGGCTCATGGCGTCCAGCTTGCGCCTGTCCGCCTCCACCACCACCGCCCCGGCGGAGCGGGCCTTGGAGGCGATGTGCCCCAGGGTCTTGTCCGTCTCGCCTTTCTGGAGGTAAATTTTATCAATAGCCGTCCCGGCCCGCAGGGCCTCTATGACGGCGTTCCGGCCCTCAATGATGCCATCGGCCTCGGGGGCGGGAATTTTACGCTCTTCCATAGGGATGTCCTTCCTGGCCGGAGGGGCCCGGCCTGAAAAATTTGTCGATGCGTTTTTTAGTATACCATAATCCAAGAGGATAATAAAGCGGGAATTTACAGAAACTTCATGAAACCTTCTTGTGAGTTTCCAGGTTCTGTGATATACTGCGTTATAATTTCGCCGGATTTCACGTTCCGCGCTTCTCTCTGAAAGGAGTATTGAATACATGGACCAAAAGAACAACAAAAAGCCGGACCAAAACAAAAACAGCAACTGGCGGGGCTTCATCCACCTGATCTGCTGGGCCGTGCTTCTGGCGGTGCTGGTGAGCTACGCCACCACCTACATGACCAGCATGGGCCACCAGGCAAGCTCCGTAGAGCTGGAATACAGCGAATTCCTGGATATGCTGGACTTTGGCAAGGTGGCGGGGGTGGACTTTGACAACAGCGAATCCATCCTTATCATCACCCCGGTGGACGGCTACGTCTACACCAACGGCGAGGGGATGGAATACACCAAATCCACCCAGGAGGACGGAACTGCCGTTTACACCCACGTGGACGGGGAGGGACGGGAGATGAAGCTGTCCTTGAAGCTCTTCACCGTTCAGCTCCAGTCCTATGACGCCATTGTGGAACACATCCGCTCCCTGGGCGGGGAGAGGGTCCGCATCAACCAGGACTACCAGCCCCCCATGAGCCCCATCCTGCTCTTCCTGATGAACCTGGCCCCGTTCTTCATCATCATCCTGGTAATGAGCCTGGTGATGAACTGGATGGCGAAAAAGGGCATGGGCGGCATCGGGGGCATCGGAGGCGTGGGCAAGTCCAACGCCAAGGTCTACATGGAAAAATCCACTGGCGTCACCTTCCGGGACGTTGCGGGCCAGGATGAGGCCAAGGAGTCTTTGACGGAAATCATCGACTTCCTCCACAACCCTGGGAAATACACGGAAATCGGCGCAAAGCTCCCCAAGGGCGCCCTTCTGGTGGGTCCTCCGGGCACCGGCAAAACCTTGCTGGCCAAGGCCGTGGCGGGAGAGGCGGGGGTCCCCTTCTTCTCCATCTCCGGCTCCGACTTTGTGGAGATGTTCGTGGGCGTGGGCGCCTCCCGGGTCCGGGACCTCTTTAAAGAGGCGTCCAAGGTCGCCCCCTGCATCGTCTTCATCGACGAGATTGACACCATCGGCAAATCCCGGGACAACCGCATGGGCGGCAACGACGAACGGGAGCAGACGCTGAACCAGCTCCTGGCGGAGATGGACGGATTTGACCCCACCAAGGGCGTCATCCTCCTGGCGGCCACCAACCGCCCGGAGGTATTGGACCAGGCCCTGCTCCGCCCCGGCCGGTTTGACCGGCGCATCACCATTGACCGGCCCAATCTGGCGGGCCGCATCTCCACGCTGGAGGTTCACACCCGGAATATCAAGCTGGGGGAGGACGTGGACCTGAAAAAGGTGGCCCTGGCCACCGCCGGGTGCGTAGGCGCGGACCTTGCCAACCTGGTGAACGAGGCGGCCCTCCGGGCCGTGCGGAAGGGCCGGAAGCTGGTGAGCCAGGAGGATATGCTGGCCGCCTTCGAGCTGGTCATCGCGGGCACAGAGAAGAAAGGCAGCGTCCTGACGGAGTTCGAAAAGAAGCTGGTGGCCTATCACGAGGTGGGCCACGCCATGGTGGCCTATAAGCAGAAAAACACCGAACCGGTGCAGAAGATTACCATCGTTCCCCATACCCAGGGCTCCCTGGGCTATACCCTGCTGATGCCCGAGGAGGACAAGACGGAGCTTCGGACCAAGGAGGAGCTCATGGCGAAAATCACTGTTTCCATGGGCGGCCGGGCCGCCGAGGAGGTGGTGATGGACACCATGACCAACGGCGCGTCCCAGGACATCCAGGACGCCACGAATGTAGCAAGGAACATGGTGGCCATGTTCGGCATGAGCGAGGAATTCGGCATGATGGCCCTGGCCTCCCGGCGGAACCAGTACCTGGACGGGGGCTATGGCATGGACTGCGCCCAGGATACCGCCGCCCGGATGGACAAGGCCGTGAAGGTCCTGCTGGACGAGGCCTACAAGACCGCCGTGGAGGTCATCCGGGAGAACCGGGAGGATATGGACAAGGTGGTGGCCTACCTCCTGGAGAAGGAGACCATCACCGGCGCGGAGATGGTAGCCATCATCGAGGGCCGGGACCCGGCCCTGGTGGAAAGCCCCTACGCCTCCACCCGCCCGGCGGAGATCGAGCCGGCGGCGAAAAAGGTGCATATGATTTCCGAGAAAATTCTGCCTCCGGAGGATGCCCCGGAGAGGGAGGATGCCCCGGAGACGGAGGGAGTGCCTGCGGCGGAGGCTGTGGAGCCGTCCCCTGAAACGGAAAAGAATGGAGAAGAAAACCAGGATGATTTGTAAAGCCACGCCCGCCGACCTGCCTGGAATTGGTGAGATTTACGAGGCAATTTTCGACCGGGAAGACCAGGGACCCGTTTACACCAACTGGCTCCGGGGAAGCTATCCCACCACAGAGGACGCCCGCAAGGCGCTGGAGGCCGGGACCCTGTATGTAGGAGAGGAGGACGGCGCGCTCTGGGGCGTGGTGAACCTCAACGGAACCCAGCTTCCCGAGTATGGCAGCATCCCCTGGTCCATACCGGCGGAGCAGGAGGAGGTGGGGGTGATCCACACCCTCTGCATCCACCCGGCCCAGTCCGGGAAGGGCCTCGCCAAGCGGATGGTATCCTTTTGTGAGGAGACCGCCCGGGTCCAGGGCAAGACGGTCATCCGCCTGGACACCTGGGAGGGGAACACCCCCGCCAACCGCCTGTACCCCTCCATCGGCTACCGCTTCGCCGGGGGAACGGAATTTTTCTTTCACGGATACATCCACGAGATTTTGAACTGTTACGAGAAGAAGCTGTAAAGAGAGCGCCCTTCGGTTCTTGACAACCGGGGGGCGTTTTTTTACAATGAAGGGGTACACTACTCATGATGGAGGTTTTCTTATGAAACGTTCCGCGGGCATTCTCCTGCCCATCTTCTCCCTCCCTTCGGAGTACGGCATCGGCTCCCTGGGGGCGGAGGCCCGGGCCTTCGCCAACTTCCTTCAGGACGCGGGCCAGTCCTGGTGGCAGATCCTCCCCGTGGGCCCCGCCGGGGCCGGAGACTCTCCCTACGCCAGCGAATCCACGTTCGCCGGAAATCCCCTGTTCATCGACCTGGACCTTCTGGCTAAAGACGGCCTTTTGACGGAGGAAGAACTGGCCTCCGTCCGGGTCCCAGCCGGAAGCGCCATCGACTACGGCGCCCTGAAGCAAAACCGGGAACCCCTGCTGCGGGCGGCCTTCTCCCGGGTCAGCGGCGAGGCGGCGGAGGCCGCCCGGGCCTTTGCCGAAAGCCGTCCCTGGGTTCGGGAGTACGCCCTGTACCGGGCCGCGAAGCGGCACTTCGGGGGCCTCCCCTGGTTCCAGTGGCCTGACGAGGGTCTTCGCCGCCACGAAACGGAGGCCGTGGAGCGCTGGCGGGTGGAACTGGCGGAGGAAACGGCCTTTGAGACCTGCGTCCAGCACTGGTTCTTCACCCAGTGGGCGGCGCTGAAAACCTACGTCAACGATTTGGGCCTGGGCCTCATCGGGGACCTGCCCATCTACGTGTCCCTGGACTCCGCCGACGTGTGGAGCGAGCGGAAGGAGTTCCTCCTGGACGGGGAGGGAAAACCCTCCAAGGTGGCGGGAGTCCCGCCGGACTACTTTTCCGAGGACGGCCAGCTCTGGGGGAATCCCCTCTACGACTGGGCCGCCATGAAACAAAACGGCTTTGGCTGGTGGATTCGGAGGGTGGAGGGAGCTTCCAAGCTCTTCGACATCATCCGCATCGACCACTTCCGGGGCCTGGAGAGCTACTGGGCCGTCCCGGCAGGGGCCGAGACCGCCCGGGTGGGCTCCTGGGAGAAGGGTCCCGGCATGGACCTGCTGCGGGTGCTGACCTCCTGGTTTCAGGGCATCGCCTTCATTGCCGAGGATCTGGGCATCCTGACGGAAGGCGTCCACCAGCTCCGGGAGGAGTCCGGCCTACCGGGGATGAAGGTGCTGGAGTTCGCTTTCTCCGACCCCTCCAACGCCTACCTCCCCCACAACTACCAGCCCAACTGCGTCTGCTACACCGGCACCCACGACAACGACACCGCCGCCGGGTGGTATGCCTCCGCCCCGAAGCGGGAGCGGGCCTTTGCCGAGAAATACCTGGGCGTCTCCGGGGCAGAGAACGTCCGGCAGGCCCTCCTCCGGGCGGGCCAGGGCAGCGTTGCCGATCTCTTTGTGGCCCAGATGCAGGACTACCTGGGCCTTGGCAGCGAGAGCCGGATCAACGTCCCCGGCGTAGGAGAAGGCAACTGGCGCTGGCGCCTCCTGCCCGGTCAGATTACAGCGGAGCTGGCGGAGGAAATCCGTTCTATGACCTCTTTCTATGGCCGCTGCCCCTGGATTCCAGAGCCGGAGGAAGAGGGAACCGGCGAAACAGACAAAGCGGAAGAATAATTTTGGGCGGAACGCCAAAATTTTCCGTAAAATTTGCGTTTTGGTCATTCCGCCGATTCCCTGCGCCTGCCCTCCACATATATAATGGAGCCGTCACATAAGATGGAGCGTCCGCCTTGGCGCGGACACGGAAGCGAGGAAAGCTTATGGATATTTTTTCCCTGTTCACCCTCTGCGGCGGTCTTGCCTTTTTTCTCTACGGCATGACTACCATGTCCAAAAGCCTGGAAAAGATGGCCGGCGGCCGGTTGGAGCGGCTTTTGAAGCGCATGACCTCCAACCCCATGAAGGGCCTGCTCCTGGGCGCGGGCATCACCATCGCGGTCCAGTCCTCCTCGGCGGTGACGGTGATGCTGGTGGGCCTGGTGAATTCCGGCGTCATGGAGCTGGGACAGACCATCGGCGTCATCATGGGCTCCAACGTGGGCACCACGCTGACGGCGTGGATTTTGTCCCTCACTGGCATTGAGAGCGAGAGCGTGTTTTTGAATCTCCTGAAGCCGGAGAACTTCTCCCCCCTCTTCGCCCTGGCGGGCATCCTGCTCATCATGGGCTCCAAGCGCCAGCGGCGGCGGGACATCGGGCGGATTCTCATTGGCTTCGCCATTTTGATGTCCGGCATGGAGATGATGAAGAACTCCGTCAGCCCCCTGGCGGATATGCCGGGCTTCTCGGACCTGCTGACCGCCTTCCGCAATCCCCTGCTGGGCGTGGCCGTGGGCGCGGCCTTCACCGGGGTCATCCAGTCCTCGGCGGCCTCCGTGGGCATTTTGCAGGCCCTGGCCCTCACCGGGTCCATCACCTACGGCGTGGCCATCCCTATCATCATGGGCCAGAATATCGGCACCTGCGTCACGGCGCTGATCTCCTCCATCGGGGTCTCCCGGGGGGCCAAGCGGGTATCCGTCATCCACATCGCCTTCAACATCATCGGCACGGCGATTGGACTCATCGTCTTCTGCGGCGGGGATTTGCTGTTCCACTTCCCCTTTATGGATTCCGCCGTGGGGGCCGTGGGCGTGGCGTTGTGCCACACGATTTTCAACATCGGCACCACCGCCCTGCTGCTGCCCTTCTCCCGACAGCTGGAATGGCTGGCCCGGGCGGCTGTCAAGGAAGAGGACAAGACCCCCCGATTCGCCTTCCTGGACCCCCTGCTGCTGCGGACTCCCGGCGCGGCGGTCAGCGAGTGCGCCGCCATGACCTGCGAAATGGGGGCCCTGGCCCAAAAGAGCCTTCTGGCCTCCTTGGGGCAGCTGTCCAAGTATAACGGGAACCTGGAAGCGGAGCTTTTGGAAAATGAGGACAAGCTGGACATTTACGAGGACCGCCTCAGCGGCTATCTGATTCAGATTTCCCAGCACGGCCTCTCTATGGAGGACATTCACACCGTCTCCCGGCTGCTCCACGCCATCGGGGACTTCGAGCGCATCGGGGACCACGCCCTGAACATCCAGGAGTCCGCCCGGGAACTCCACGAGAAGGGCCTTACCTTCTCCGGCGCGGCGGAGGCGGAGCTCCAGGTGCTGGAGCGGGCCCTGGAGGACATTCTCACCGCCGCAGTGGACTGCTTCCAGGCCGACGATCCCGACGCCGCCAAGCTGGTGGAGCCCTTGGAAGAGACCATCGACCGGCTCACCGACGAGATTCGCGCCCGGCACATTCACCGGCTCCAGAGCGGGGAGTGCACCGTGCAGCTGGGCTTTATCCTAAACGACCTGCTGACAAACCTGGAGCGGGTCAGCGACCACTGCTCCAACATCGCCGTCTGCGTCATCGAAGAACAGGAGGACCACGCCGAGCAGCGGCACGCCTATCTCCACGACTTCAAAGCCGCCGGGGAGTTTACCGAGAGCCTGGACAAAGATTTGGAAAAATACCGGCTGCCCTGAGGAGCGTAACGCGCCCCGCACCCAAACAGAACTAAGGCGAAGGCCCCCCGCGTAAGCGGGGGGCCTTCGCCTTGTAAAAGGAAAGGAAGGGATTACAGGAAGCTCATCAGGTTAAAGGCCAGAATCAGGCCGGAGAACACAATGGACACGGTAGAGCAGAGCTTAATGAGGATGTTCAGGGACGGGCCGGAGGTGTCCTTAAAGGGATCGCCCACCGTGTCGCCCACAACCGCCGCCTTGTGCTGGTCGGAACCCTTGCCGCCATGATGTCCGGTTTCGATATACTTTTTGGCGTTGTCCCAGGCACCGCCGGCGTTGGACATAAAGACTGCCATGGCAAAGCCGGAGACCGATACGCCGCCCAGCAGTCCCACCACGCCGGTGGGCCCCAGAATCAGCCCGGTGAGGATGGGAGCCACAATAGCCAGCACGGCGGGGGTTACCATCTCCCGGAGCGCGCCCTTGGTGCAAAGGCCCACGCAGGACGCGTAATCCGGCTCGGCCTTGTACTCCATGATGCCGGGGATTTCCTTGAACTGGCGGCGGACCTCCACCACGATGGACTGGGCCGCCTTCTGCACCGCGTTCATGGTCTCGGCCGTGAAGACAAAGGTCAGCATTGCGCCGATAAACAGGCCAACCAGAACGGTGGGGCTGGTAAGAGTGAAGTTCAAAATCTCGTCGGTATTATCCTGAACAATGTTGACATAGCTGACCAGCAGGGCCAGAGCAGTGAGGGAAGCGGATCCGATGGCGAAGCCCTTGCCGGTGGCGGCGGTGGTATTGCCCAGAGAGTCCAGGGCGTCGGTCCTTTGACGGACGGTCTTGGGCAGGCCGCTCATTTCGGCGATGCCGCCGGCGTTGTCGGCCACAGGGCCGTAGGCGTCCGTCGCCAGGGTGATGCCCAGGGTGGAGAGCATGCCCACGCCGGCAATGCCGATGCCATAGAGTCCCTGGTTGAAGGCGGCGGTGAAGTGGCCCGCGCCGTCCACAATCTGAATGGCGCCGCCGGCGGCGAAATAACTGATCAGCACCGCCGCGGCCACAATGAGGATGGAGGTCATGGTGGACTTGAGGCCCAGGGAGATGCCGCCAATGATGATGGTGGCGGAGCCGGTTTCAGAGGCCGCCGCCAGCTCCTGGGTGGGCTTATAGGTGTCGGAGGTGTAGTATTCCGTGAAGTAACCGATGGCGCAGCCGCCGATGAGGCCGCAGAGGATGGCCACGTACACGCCCCAGCTGCCCAGAATCCAATAGGTCAGAGGAGCCGCCAGCACGGCCGCCAGCACGGCGGCGGTGTAGGTACCGGTACGGAGGCTCTTCAGCAGGGACTCCTGAGTGGCATTCTCTTTGGTCTTCACCAGGAAGGAACCGAAAATGGAGCAGAGGATACCGCAGACCGCCAGGGCCACAGGAAGCAGCATGCCGTTCCATCCGTAGCCGCCCACAGCACCCAGGGCGAAGGTGGCCAGGATGGAACCCACATAGGACTCATAGAGGTCCGCGCCCATGCCGGCCACATCCCCCACGTTGTCGCCCACGTTGTCGGCGATGGTGGCGGGATTCCGGGGGTCGTCTTCAGGGATGCCGGCCTCCACCTTGCCTACCAGGTCCGCACCCACGTCGGCGGCCTTAGTGTAGATGCCGCCGCCCACACGGGCAAAGAGGGCCATAAAGGACGCGCCCATGCCGTTCATGACCATAATGTTGCCCAGGGCCACCGGGTCGTTAACGCCGAAGGCGTAGCGCAGCAGGAAGAACCACATGGTAATGTCCAGCATGCCCAGGCCCACCACAGTGAAGCCCATGACGGAGCCGGAGGAGAAGGCCACCCGCAGGCCCTTGTTCAGGCTCTCGGAGGCGGCCTGCGCGGTGCGGGCGTTGGAGTTGGTGGCAATCTTCATACCGATGAAGCCCGCCAGCATGGAGAAAATGCCGCCGGTGACGAAGGCGAAGGGAGTGAACTTGGAAAGCATCTTCCCCCCGGTGGCGAAGGCGAGGACCAGCAGAATAACGAAGACCACGATGAATACCTTAAACACCGTGGTGTACTGCTGCCTTAAGTAAGCGTTTGCGCCAGCGCGAATATTTTCCGCAATTTTGCGCATTTTTTCGCTGCCTTCCGAGTAAGACAGCACTTTTTTTGCCTGAATAATGGCAAAAACTCCGGCGACCAATGCACCTATAAAACCGATCCAAAACAAGTTTTCCATCAATGTCTCTCCTCCTTTTGGGTTTGCCGCCCTTGATTATGTATCCTTATTGTAGCATATTCGAACATTTTTTCAATAGATAAATCCGTTTTTTCTTACGCAAACGTTGTATTTCTTACAATCAGACAAAAATAACCCGGAAATCTGGGCATATTGCTCTAGCATTTTGGAAAATTTTCGTAAACTTGCCAGTTTTATAGCGCAAATCATGACATTTTTATAACAATCTTTGCAGCATGCCGCTCTTCCTCGTTTCACTCATTCAAAATTTTACGCAAAATTATCGTTTTTTGCGTATTTTTTTTGCGCTCATCTATCAAAAGGCCCCCTTATTTTCACGCACTCCTTTGCGAAAAGGCACCCCTTGGACCATATTTGTCCAAGGGGTGCAAATTTTTCGTATATTAACCCTATGTCACGAAACCAGACGGAACTCGGTAAAGACCCAGCGGTCTTCCACAAAGGCGTAGGGAAACGACCAGCTTTCCAGGCCCACTACGGTTTCCCGGTCCTCGCCCAGCAGATCCACCGTCACATTGACAAAGTAGAGGGTCTCCTCCAATTGCTCCACCTCCACCTGGGCCTGTCCCTTTCCGGCGTCCGGGACCCGGCTGTCCCCGGCAGCGCAGAGCGCGCCATTCACATCCCGGTATTGGATGCGGGCAGTCCGGCTATCCAGCAGGCGGTCCGTCAGCTCCTGGGTGAACACGCCCCGAAGGCAGGCCCGCAAATCCTCCAAATCCGCCATGCCCTCCATGTCCACCCGGTAATAGTCCACGCCGTTTACCGTGGTGGGCTCGCCGGTGGTGGGCGGCGGGGCCAGGTCGAACCAGCCGTAGACCTTCTGGGCCCGCTCATAGGCGGCCAGGACCTCGGTCTCCGGCATGGGCCGGGCCGAGGACTCTACTAAGGAAGAGCTCATGTTCTCCGCCCGGGCCGCCGGTTCGGAGGCAGTCCCAGCGGCGGACAGGGCGGGCGCCTCTCCGGAAGGCGCGGCACAGCCCGTCAGCAGCAGCGCAAGCAACAGCACGGCAATGGTTCTGCGCACAGTGTCGTCCCCCCCTTCATCCGCACGGCGGCCCTGCCCCTCCTGCGGAGCGGCCCCGCCGTTTCACAGCCTTTCTTTAGTTCAAATCTATCATATTCGAGAGAAAAAAGCCACAAAAATTTTCCATAAAATCCACGATTTTTCGCGGTCTTTTTTGGCGCACTCCACATGATCTGGTAGAGAATGGAAAAAGCCCGTCCCAAATGGTGTGGGACGGGCTTCGTCAGCTTTGATTTCGCAGCGAGGCAATATGATAGAGGCTGCGGCCGCGGGTTGTCGGGGCCGTCATATCGTCAACGGGCTGAAGCCCGATTCGCAGAAAAAGAAAAATCCACGCCGACGGCGTGGCTTCCGGTTTCAGCGATCGCTGTGAGTCCAAGGCTCATCCAGAAAAATCATGTCGTCCAAATCATCAGGTAACACTTGTGCAAAGATTCTCATGTCTGTAATCTCCTCTCTTGGAAGTCCTGTTAAAAGAATACCACATCCGTTAACATAATGCAAGCGGAATTTTCTGTATTTCATAAATTTTTTACTTTTGGCTCGACAGCTTTCGTCGCCCCGCCCTAAGGTCGGCCTTTCAGGGGCGGAGCGCACGAAGTTTTCTGTATCCTCCTGCCGTTCTTTGTGTATTTTTCCTCTCGTCAGGGAAATACTCCCTGTGCTATACTTAACTTTATTAAGAATTTGCTGCCGTTTTCCGGCCTGGAGGTGTCTATGGCGAGGCGATCCAAGCGGCCCCGCCGCCGGGGGCGGAGGCTGCTGTATCTGGCGGCCCTGGCGGTTTTGGCAGGGCTTTATGTCCATTGGGGCAACACAGCCCTGCAAACCGCCTCCTTCTTTCCCGCTTTCCGGGAGCTGCCCCAGGGCTTTGACGGCTGCCGCCTGGTGGTGCTGGGCGACCTGCATTCCACATGGTTTGGCGAAAAAAACGAAACGCTCCTGGAAGCCGTCCGTGCCCAGGAACCGGAATACATTTTTTTAGTGGGGGACCTGCTGGACGCCTTCCGTGACCTGCCCCAGGGCTATGCCGGGGAAACGGCGGCGGGCCTGACGGCCATTGCCCCCACCTACTACGTCACCGGAAACCATGAATGGGCGGTGGGGGATGTTCCCGAATTAAAAAAAACCCTGGAGGCTCAGGGGGTAACGGTGCTGTCCAACCAATTCGTAACCCTGGAGCGGAACGGGGACACCGCCGTCCTGGCGGGCATCGACGACCCCAACGGCTACGCGGACCAAAAGTCCCCGGAGACATTGGCAGAGGAAGTCCGGGCCGCGTATGGAGACCCCTTTTGGATGCTGCTGGCCCACCGGAACGACCACTTTCCAGAGCAGTACAGCCTGCTGGGGGCGGATCTGGTGATCTCAGGCCACGGACACGGCGGAGTCATCCGCCTGCCCTTCACGGACGGGCTGTTGTCCACGGACCGGACCTTTTTCCCCTCCTACACGGCGGGGCTGTATGAAAAAAACGGCTCCGCGCTGTTTGTCACCCGGGGTCTGGGGAATTCCGGTCCCTCCTTCCGGCTGTTCAACCGCCCCGAAGTGGCGGTGGTCACTCTTCGGAGAGAGTAACTGTCTCTTGGGGGATGCTTGTCATGCTATCCTCCTCCAATTCACGTATATTGTATATTTAGGTAAGATTTCATGATACCACACAATTTTAGGTGCGCCAAGGGGGAGCTATGTATTTTTCAGAGAAATTAAAGATGCTGCGAAAGGAGCTGCATATGTCCCAGCCCGCTGTTGCGGCGGAAATGGGACTTTCCATGCGTGGGTATCAAAATCTGGAATTGGGCACCGAGCCCCGATATAGTTCCCTCTTGCGTGTGGCGGAGTTCTATGATGTCTCCGTGGATTGGCTCATGGGCCGGACGGAAAACCGTTACGCCCACCGGAGCTAACGCTATGCGGGAATTTCAAGCCGGGACCTATGACGTCGCCGTCGTCGGCGCCGGCCACGCCGGCATTGAGGCGGCCCTGGCCTCCGCCCGCCTGGGGCTGGAGACCATTGTTTTTACCATCAATCTGGACGCAGTAGGCAACATGCCCTGCAACCCCGCCATCGGCGGCACCGGCAAGGGCCATCTGGTCCGGGAGCTGGACGCCCTGGGGGGTGAAATGGCGAAAGCCGCCGACGAGTGCTGCATTCAGTACCGCCTTTTAAATAAGGGCAAGGGCCCCGCCGTCTGGTCCCTCCGGGCCCAGGCGGACCGCCGGAAGTACCAGGGCCGCATGAAGCATGCCCTGGAACGGCAGGAGCACCTCACCGTCCGCCAGGGCGAGGTGGTGGAGATCCGCACCGAAAACGGCGCGGTCTCCAGCCTGGTGCTGGCCACTGGGGCAGTGTTCGCCGTCCGGGCCGTTATCCTGGCCACAGGGACGTATCTCACAGGCCGTACCATTGTGGGGGAGTGGGTGGAGGACTCCGGACCTGACGGCATGCACGCTTCCTCCCGGCTGACGGAGTCCCTTTTGAAATTGGGCCTCCCCCTCCGCCGTTTCAAGACCGGCACACCTCCCCGGGTACACGCGGCGACGGTGGACTTTGACGAGATGGAACTCCAGCCCGGCGACGCGCTGCCCATCCCCTTCTCCTACTCTACGCAGGAGACCCCGGAGAACCGGGCCGTCTGCTGGCTCACCTGGACCACGGAGGAGACGAAACGCATCATCCAGGAGAACCTGGACCGGGCTCCCATGTACTCCGGCCTCATCGAGGGAGTGGGCCCCCGGTACTGCCCTTCTTTTGAGACGAAAATCGTCCGCTTCCCGGATAAACTCCGGCACCAGCTCTTTGTGGAGCCCATGGGCCTGGACACCGAGGAGGTCTACATTCAGGGCTTTTCCTCCTCCATGCCGGAGGACGTGCAGATGCAAATGCTCCACAGCGTCCCGGGCCTTCGCCGGGCCGTCATGACCCGGCCCGCCTACGCCATCGAGTACGACTGCATCGACCCCCTGGCCCTGACTCCTTCCTTGGAGGTCAAGGCTGTCCCCGGCCTCTATGGCGCGGGGCAGTTCAACGGCTCCTCCGGCTATGAGGAGGCGGCGGTCCAGGGCTTCGTGGCCGGGGTCAACGCCGCCCGGAAGCTCCGGGGCCAGGAAGAATTTATCCTCTCCCGGGCGGAGAGCTACATCGGCACCCTGATTGACGATCTGGTGACCAAGGGCACGGAGGAACCTTACCGCATCATGACCTCCCGGAGCGAGTACCGGCTTTTGCTGCGGCAGGACAACGCCGATCTGCGGCTGACGAAGCGGGGCCATGCTATCGGCCTGGTGAGCGGGGACCGGCTCCGGGCTGTGGAGGAAAAGTACGCCGCTGTGGAGCGGGAGATCAAGCGCCTGCGCCACACCGGGGCCTCCCCTTCCCCGGAGCTGGCGGCCTTCCTCCGTTCCAAAGACTCGGCGGACGCAGCAGGGGGCTGCCCCCTGGACGCGCTGCTGCGGCGGCCCCGGGTTCACTATGAGGAGCTGGCTCCCTTCGACCCGGGCAGGCCGGATCTGCCCCCCGTCGTGCGGGAGCAGGTGGAAATCTCCGTAAAGTATGAGGGCTATATCCGCCGCCAGGAGAAACAGGTGGAGGATTTCAGGAAAATGTCCTCCCACCGGCTGCCGCCGGATATAGACTATTCCCAGCTTCAGGGCCTCCGGCTGGAGGCCAGGGAAAAGCTGAACGCCGTGCGGCCCCTGGATTTGGGTCAGGCGTCCCGGATTTCCGGGGTATCTCCGGCGGATGTGGCCGCGTTGATGATGTATTTGGAAAAATAAAAACAACGGTTTTCAAAACCTAAGAACCGTCCATACTGAAAGGAAAGGAAGCGCTTCCCATGCTGATTGACATGACTCACACCATCACTCCGGAGATTCCCGTCTATCCTGGGGACCCCGCCCCTGTCCTCGCCAAAGCCGCCACCTTGACCAAGGACGGATACCGGAGCACCAGCCTTCAATTCTGCTCCCACACCGGCACCCATATGGACGCCCCCGCCCACCTTCTGCAGGACGGGCGGACCTTGGACGACATGCCCATGTCCCAGTTTTCCGGCCGGGCCACGGTGCTGGACGTGTCCGGGGAGGGTCCCGTGATTACAGAGGCGTTTTTGCAGTCCAACTACGACGCCATCCACAGCGCCGACTACATTTTGTTTTATACCGGTTGGGAAAACCGCTGGGGCCGCCAGGACTTTCTGGAAGATTCCTTCCCCGTCCCCGACGAAGCGGCGGCCAGGTATCTGGTCTCCCGGGGGCTCAAAGGCGTGGGCACCGATGCCGCCAGCGTTGACCGGCTGTCGGAAAAGCGGCTTCCTATCCATCACATTCTGCTGAAGGACAGCATATTGATTTTGGAAAACCTGTGCCTGAAAAAGGTCCGGGGGCGGAAGGACTTTTTGTTCTTCGCCCTGCCCATGAAATTCCAGAATACCGACGGCGCCCCCATCCGCGCCTTCGCGGAACTGCGGGAGACCTTTGAGGGAGAGAGGAGAAGACGGTGAGAAAATTTTTGGCCATCGCGGTCTGCAAGCTGGGGCGCTTTGTGGGAAAGCTCATCGGCAAGGGAAGCTCCATGCCGGGAAAGTTCGCCCTGAAAATCTGCCCGGACATCCTCCGGCGGGTGACGCTGCCGCAGCACATCATTGCCGTCACCGGCTCCAACGGCAAGACCTCCACGGTGGAGATGGTTGCCGCCATTTTGCGGGCGGACGGGAGAACCGTGGTTTATAATGAAGAGGGCTCCAACCAAATCGAGGGCGTGACCACCTTGGTGCTGGCCCACGCCACCCTGGGGGGAACCGTCCGGGCGGACGTGCTCCTCATTGAGTCCGACGAGCGTTACGCCGCCCGCACCTTCCAATTCTTCCATCCCACGGAGTTTGTGGTTACCAATCTCTACCGGGACCAGCTCACCCGGAACGGGCACCCGGAGTGGGTCTATGACTCCATCCTCCCTGCCCTGCATCCGGAGACAGAGCTGATTCTGAATGCCGACGACCCCCTGTCCTCCTGCTTTGCCCAGGGGCGGGAGAAGGTGAAATGGTTCGGAGTAAACCAGTGCTCCATTTCCTCCGCCGCGCCTTCCGGAGTCTATCACGACGGGGCCTATTGCCCGGTGTGTCACGCTCCCATGGAATACGACTATGTCCATTACAACCACATTGGGGCCTACCGCTGCACAAAATGCGGCCATAAAAAACGCGCCATGGATTACGCCGTTACGGCGGTGGACCTGGAAAACGCCCAGGTGACCCTTGACGGCGCGTTCCAGATTTCTCTGGCCTTCCGCAGCATCTATAACATCTACAACATTTTGGCGGCCTGCGCCGTCTGCCGGGAGTGCGGCGTATCTGGTGAAACCGCCGCCGCCGTCCTCAGCAATTATCTTTTGAAAAACGGCCGGATGCAGACCTTCCGCCTGGGGGCCCGCCACGGGACCCTGCTGACCAGCAAGCATGAAAACTCCATCGCCTATGACACGAACCTGCGCTACATTGCCGCCTCGGAAAAGGACTGCGTGGTGCTGGTCATCGTGGATGCGGTAAGCCGGAAGTATTTCACCAGCGAAACCAGCTGGCTGTGGGATATCGACTTTGACCAGCTCCGCGCCCCTCATGTAAAGCAGGTGGTGCTGTCGGGCCGGTACAGCAACGATTTGGCGGAGCGGTTTTCTTACACGGAAGTGGAACATTGGTCTGTGGAGCCGGACATCGCCGCGGCGGCGGCAGAGCTGAAAAGCAGCGGGGATGAAGAGCTGTTCGTGGTCACCTGCTTCTCTGACCGGGACAAGATTCTCAGCCGCGTGGAAAAGGAGGCGTGAGGCATGGACGTGCGAATCATCCACTTTTACCCGGATCTCATGGACCTCTACGGCAGCCGGGCCAACGTGCTGGCCCTGGCGCGCTATTTGGAGCGGCTGGAGTGTGACGTCACGGTAGAGGCGGTCCTCCCCGGCGGCGGGGCGGACATTTCCCGGGGGGACTTCTTCTTCATGGGCGCAGGCACGGAGCGGGCCGCCCGGGCGGCTATGGAGGACTTCGCCCGCTATGGAGAAGCTCTAAAAGCCGCCGCTCAGGACAATGCCGCCATGCTCTTTGCCGGTACGGCCATGGATCTCATCGGTGAATCCGTGAAAGAGGCCGATGGCAGCACGTACCAGGGGCTGGGCCTGGCCTCCTTCCTTGTAGAGCACGGCAAGCGGCGCATTGTGGGGGACGTTTACGGCCGCACGGACCTCTATCCCGAGGCGGTGGTGGGCTTTATGAACAAGTGCGGTGTGGTTACCGGCGTGAAAACGCCGCTGCTGACGGGGCTGGAGCTGGGTTTTGGCAACGGGAAGGAGCGGGGACCGGAGGGTTTCCACTGGAAAAACGTCTTTGCCTCCCAGCTCACGGGGCCTTTGCTTGTGAAGAACCCCAAGCTGCTGGAGACCATGGCTGCCGCCGTCTACGCCCGCCGGGGCAAGCCCCTGCCCGTAGACCGTCCCGCAGACCGCTGGGCGGAGAAGGCCTATGTTGTCACGGAGGAGCAGCTGCGGGCCCGGGCAAAATAGGGAATACGCAAAAAGCGGGGCAGGCCAATCCGTCTGCCCCGCTTTTTCAGGTATCAGGTATAGTAAGCCCGAAGGATGGGCTCCAGCTCCCGCCACTTGATCTCATACATCTGGCGGTAGTCCTCCGGGGTGTAGTAGGGCGTGACCAGCCGTTCCTTTCCCCGGTATGTCTTGGTGTAGGGCTTGAACATGTCAGAATTCGGGTCCAGGCCGTGCAGCCCGTCCAGCAGCTCCCGGCCCTCATTCAGATTCCGCAGGATTACCGAGACCTGGGACAGGCCCTCCTCATTGGGCGGTATGAAATCGCGGATGTCCGCCCCATGCTTCAAAAGCTCGTCCAGCACCGCCTTGAGCATTTCCCGCAGCTGGCGGTTCTCCGTCTTGCTCTCCTCCACGTAGTAGCTGGGATAAGACTTGCGGGCAAGCTGGTCGTACTGCTCCAGGGCGTGCTGCCAGGCGTTGAGGCCGTGGGAGGTCTTCCGGTTGGGGTCCATCCCCATGTCCAGCAGGCGGCGCAAAAGCAGAAAATAACCCTTTGTCCGCTCCTTGCGCTTCTCGGACACATGATCCCTCGCCCGCAAGAAGCACTGGACGACGGCGTCGTACCAGATGGGGGCGGAGAAGTTGGAGCCGTAAGGGTTGACCGCGTCGGCAAAGTTCACGTCCGCCCCCCGGTCCAGCAGCAGGTGCGCCGCCTCCAAATGATCGCTCTTAATGGCCACCATCAAGGGCGACTGTCCGTCGTCCTTCTTGGGCGGAGCCTTGGCGAGGCAGGCGATGAGCTCCGGCTTTTTATCCAAAATCGCGGTCACTTCGTCCAGCTTTCCCTGGCGAATGGCGGTAAACAGCTTTTTCATAGTCCCTCCCTGAAAACGGATTTCCCATGGCTTGCGGCCTTTTTATTATAAAGCGGCATCCATTGAAACGCAAGCACTTTCCAGCCTCTTCCTCCCCCTCCAGATTTTGAGGGTTGCCCCGGGCCGCCGTTTCCGGTATCCTAGACTGTGAACTCCACACAAGAAAGGAAACGTAAGGAAACACATGAAACGAACACTCTTATGCGGACTTCTCGCCGCCGCGGCCCTGTGCCTCCCTGTTCAGGCCGCCCGGCCCGCCAACCTCCAGGTGGACGGCGAACGTTTGGAAACCTCTGCCTACGTGAAGGACGGAACCGCCTATGCTCCTCTCCGGGACCTGCTGGAGGCCCTGGGAGACTGGAACATCTGGTGGGACGGCGATGCGGCCCGGGCTGTCTCCGAAGACGCGTCCCTCGCGGCGGACCCTGACGGGAATGTCCTCACCGTCAACGGCACCCGCTATCCCTGCTTTGTAGACGTAATCGAGGGCCGGACCTACGTGCCTCTGCGCCTCACAGCGGAAGCCCTGGGCGGAAGCGTCCAATGGGACCCCTGGCTGGACGGGGCGGCGGTGACCTCCCCCCACGCGGAGCACAACGCCGTAGACTACTATTGGCTCTCCCGCATCATCCACGCCGAAAGCGGCGGAGAGGCCCTGGAGGGCCAGATCGCCGTGGGCAATGTAGTGCTGAACCGGGTGGCCAGCGGGGATTTCCCAGACAGCATCCCCGGGGTCATTTTTGACCATGAGAACGGCGTGCAGTTCGAGCCGGTGGCCAACGGCACCGTGACAAGCCAGCCCACGGAGCTGTCCCAGGAAGCGGCCCGCCGGGCCCTGTCCGGGGAAAACACGGCGGGGGACGCCCTCTATTTCTTCGCCCCCACCCTGTCCCAGGGAACCTGGATTGACTCCAGCCGCGCCTACCGGCAAACCATTGGCTGTCACCGCTTCTACCACTGACGTATCCGCAGATTCCAAGCCCCGGCGGGCCCTCCCGCCGGGGTTTTTGTGATATTCGCTTTAAATCGGCGAAAAATTTTCTTGGATTTTAGGAAATTTATTTCTTGTGCATCCTCCCGGTTTTCCTATATGCTATAGACAGGAAAATTCCCGACCCGCTTTCACGCCAAAACTCCCCAAAAATGGCACATCCACCCGATTCCGGGGCACTTTATGGGAGGCGGCTTCAGGGCCGGACAAAGGGGCGATTTTTCATGTTAAAGAGCGAGTATTTACAGCGTGTCTACACCCAGGTAGTCACCAGGGACCCGGACCAGCGGGAGTTCCACCAGGCCGTGCTGGAGTTCTTGGAGAGCTTGGACCAAATCATCGACCGGCACCCCGAGTATGAAAAAAAGGGCGTTGTGGAGACCTTCGTGGAGCCCGAGCGGGTCATCACCTTCCGGGTGCCCTGGGTGGACGACCAGGGAGCTGTCCATGTGAATCGGGGCTATCGGGTTCAGTTCAACTCCTCCATCGGCCCCTACAAGGGAGGACTGCGGTTCCACCCCACGGTTAACCTCTCTATCTTGAAGTTCTTGGGCTTCGAGCAGATTCTCAAGAACAGCCTCACTACCCTGCCCATGGGCGGGGCCAAGGGCGGCGCGGATTTTGATCCCAAGGGAAAAAGCGACGAGGAGGTCATGCGCTTTTGCCAGAGCTTCATGACGGAGCTCCAGCGGCACATCGGCCAGTTCGTGGACGTGCCCGCCGGGGACATCGGCGTGGGCGCTCGGGAGATCGGCTATCTCTTCGGCCAGTATCGCCGGGTCCGGGGAACCTACGCCGCCGGAGTACTGACGGGCAAGGGCCTTTCCTTCGGCGGCTCCCTGGTCCGCACGGAGGCCACAGGCTACGGATTGTGCTATCTCACCCAGGAAATGCTGTCCAAGATGAAACACGACAGCTTCCAGGGCAAAACCGTGGTCATCTCCGGCAGCGGCAACGTGGCCATTTTCGCCTGTCAAAAGGCCACGGAGCTGGGGGCAAAGGTGGTGGCCCTCAGCGACTCCAACGGCTATATCCACGATCCCAACGGAATCGACTTGGACGTGGTGAAAGACATCAAGCTGGGCCACCGGGGCCGTATTAAGGAATACGTGGACCGGGTCCCCGGCAGCGTTTACTCCGACGGCTTCCGGGGCATCTGGACTGTCCCCTGCGACATTGCCCTGCCCTGCGCCACGCAGAACGAGATTGACGGGGAAATTGCCAAAACAATTGTGAAGAACGGCTGCATCGCCGTGGCGGAAGGGGCCAACATGCCCTGCCGCCCCGAGGCCATCCAGGAGTTCCAGCATGCCGGGGTGCTCTTCGCCCCCGCCAAGGCCGCCAACGCCGGCGGCGTGGCCACCAGCGGCCTGGAGATGAGCCAGAACTCCATGCGCTATGCCTGGAGCTTTGAGGAAGTGGACCGGCGGCTGAAAACCATCATGACCAACATCTTCCACAACATCTACACCGCTGCCGAGGAATGCGGCAAGCCCGGAGATTTGGTGCTGGGCGCCAATATCGCGGGCTTCATGAAGGTGGCCGATGTGATGCTGTCCCAGGGGCTCATCTGAATACAGCAGGAAAAAGCGGCCTCTCCGGCCAAACCGGAGGGACCGCTTTTTTGCACTCCTGCCCGCCACGCCCCTCCGGCGCAGCGGCCGGGCGGGCTACCCCTTCAGATTTTCCCGGGCGTCGGGGTAATGGGAGAGAATCTCCTCAACCGTCCGGCAGCTTTCCAGCTCCGGACAGCCGCCGCAGGTCGCCACGCCCTTTTTCAGGGCGCATTGGCGAATCCCGCAAAGGCTCTCGCAGTATACCGTCTTCATCCTGCCGGCGCGACAGCCCTCACAGTTGATGTGTTCCGGCAGAATGGGCGCATGGTTCAGCTCCGCCCACAGCCAGGCCGTTTTCTCGCGCAGCGCCTGGTCGTCATGGATGGTCGCAAGGTACGCGTCGCACGCCTCGCAGTCCAGCCCGCAGTATCCGATCATATCCCGCATCGTTCCATACCTCCGGAAATCTCCGTAAAATCCTTCACGCGCCGGCCGGGGGCCCGTTATTCCGGCCGTTCCCCGCCGGGCTTCTCCGCCGCCTTCCCGGCGTAGACCTCCAAAAATGCCTCCCGCTCCATGGTCTCGTTCTCCAGGAGGTAGGCCGCCACGGCGTCCAAAATGGCCCGCTTCTCTGTCAGGATGTCCTCGCAGCGGCGACCGGCCTCGTCCACCACCCGGCGGACCTCCTCGTCAATCTGCGCCGCCACGGCCTCGGAGTAGCTTCGGCCCTGGCTCATCGTCCGGCCGATGAAGACCTCGTCGTGTCCTCCCTCAAAGCACACCGAGCCGATGGTTTCGCTCATGCCGTACACCGCCACCATCTTCCGGGCGATATCCGTGGCCCGCTGGATGTCGTTGCCCGCCCCGGTGGAAATGTCCCCCAGGCACAGCCTCTCCGCCACCCGGCCCCCCAGCAGCGCCACAATCCGGTCCTCCATATAGCGCTTGGAGAGGAACGTCCGGTCCTCCTCCGGCAGGGAGATGGTCATGCCTCCCGCCTGTCCCCGGGGGACGATGGTAATCTGATTTACCGGGTCATGTTCCGGCAGGGTCTCCATCACTACGGCGTGGCCCGCCTCGTGCCAGGCGGTCAGCTTCCGCTCGTGCTGGGAGACCACCCGGCTCCGTTTTTCCGGGCCCGCCAGAACCTTAATCTCCGCGTCGTGAAGGTCCCCCATGGTGATAAAGTCCCGGTCCCGCCGGGCGGCCAGCAGGGCCCCCTCGTTCACCAGGTTTTCCAAATCCGCCCCGGTGAACCCGGCGGTGCCCCGGGCCAGAGTCCGCAAATCCACATCCTCCGCTAGGGGCTTGCCTTTCACGTGAATTTTCAGGATGTCCTCCCGGCCCTTGATGTCGGGGAGGCCCACATAAATCTGCCGGTCAAACCGTCCCGGCCGCAGCAGCGCCGGATCCAGTACGTCCGCACGGTTGGTGGCCGCCAGGACCACCACGCCCTCGTTGGCGGCGAAGCCGTCCATTTCCACCAAGAGCTGGTTCAGGGTCTGCTCCCGCTCGTCGTGCCCACCGCCCACGCCAGTGCCCCGCTGGCGGCCCACGGCGTCAATCTCGTCAATGAAAACAATGGCGGGAGAGGTCTTTTTCGCCTGGTCAAAGAGATCCCGAACCCGGCTGGCACCCACGCCCACGTACAGCTCCACAAAGTCGGAGCCGGAGATGGAGAGGAAGCCCACCCCGGCCTCCCCGGCCACGGCCTTGGCAAGCAAGGTCTTGCCCGTGCCCGGAGGGCCCACCAGCAGCACGCCCTTGGGAATGCGGGCCCCCAGGGAGATGAACCGCCGGGGGTCCCGGAGAAATTCCACAATCTCCTGAAGCTCCTCCTTCTCCTCGTCCGCCCCGGCTACGTCCTCGAAGCGGACTTTCTTGTCCTTTTCCGAGAGGACCCGGGTCCGGGCGGAGCCAAAGCGGGCCATACGGTCCGCCCCCATGCCGCCCCCCTGGCCCCGGAGGAGAAACAGATAGCCCACGCCGCCCACCAGCGCCGCCGTCAAAAGGAAGGGCAGCAAAATCTCCAGCCAGTTGGTGGAGTGGTCCTGCTGGTAGTCGTAGGAGGCAATAATCCCCCGGGCAGTCTGCTCCTCCACCAACTCGCCCAGGCTGTCGTAAAATAGGTCGAAGTCGTAGAGCTCATAGCGCAGGGTATTCCGGCCCTCCGGCTCCCCTCGCAGCGTCATCAGCAGGGTGTTGTCCCGGATGACGAAGGACTCCACTTTTTCCTGGCGGAACAGCTGCTCCACCTGGGAGAACTCCATCCGCTCGCTCTGGCTGTTCAGCTGCCAGACCCAGCTCAGGCACAGCAGGATCACCAGCCCCAGCATCAAAAAGCTGAGGTTGGACGTACGGTTTTGCTTGGACACAACGGCATTCCTCCTTTGAGCCGCCCCTCAGGCGGCGCTTGGGTCGTTACTTCCCGGCGTAGACCTCGGGTTTCAGCACGCCGATGTAAGGGATATTCCGGTACATTTGGGCATAGTCCAACCCATAGCCCACCACGAACTCGTCGGGCACCGTGAAGCCGGAGAGATCGGCGGTGATGGCCTTCTCCCGCCGGGCGGGCTTGTCCAGCAGCGTGACAATGGTAATGGACGCCGCGCCCTTGGTCAGGAAGTACTGCTTCAAAAAGGCCAGGGTGTTGCCGGAGTCCAGAATATCTTCCACGATGATGAGGTGCCGCCCGGTGATGTCCTGCTGAAGGTCGTGGTTGATCTTCACCCGGCCGGAGGTGGCCGTCGCGTTCCCGTAAGAACTGACGGCGATAAACTCCACATCGCTTTTCAGCTGGCAGGAGCGGACCAGATCCGTCATGAAAACGAAGCTGCCCTTCAAGACCCCCAGGAACAGCGGCTTTTTCCCCTGAAACTTTTCATAGAGCTCCGCGCCCATCTCCGCTACCCGGGCCTTCAGCTCCTCCTCGGTCACCAGTACCTTCAGGATATCTTGCTCCATTTCACTGCGCATCATGTCCGTCCTCCTCAATCTGTTGTTCTGTTTTCTCAATTTTGATAAACCGGCAGGACTCCCGGCCTTCCGGCGCGAAAGCAGCATCCACGCCCAGCCGCCACACGGCGGCCAGTCTGCCTTCCACATAAATGGCGGGCAGGCGGTCCCGCTCCGCCAGGGAAATGCGGCGGTCCAGGCAAAGCCGCTTCACGCTCCGGCTTCCCCGGGCCCCCGGCAGGGTCAAACGCTCTCCCGGCGGGCAGGGGGCCGCCGTGACCACCGGGCTCTGCCCCGGCCTTCCCCGCCAAAAGAAGGAAATTCCCTCTCCCTCCGGTCTGTCCAGCAAAGTCAGGGCATAGTCCCCCCAGCGAAGGGCCCGCCCCGGGACCAGCTGGACCTCCGTCAAAATCTGGGGCCGGGTCTCCAAAATCAGCCACCGGCGGCAATAGCGGGCGGTGACGCCATGAGGGAGGCTCAGCCGCCCCTCCTTCCCCCAGGCTGTGCGGCGGGCCAGGTCCATCAACGCCTCCAGGTGGGCCGCTCCGACATCCTTCCGCCCCGCGCCTAAAAGGTCAAAAAGCCGCAGCAGCATCCGGGGCCGGACCGCTGCCGGAGCCGCCGCCAGCGCCTCCATGGAGAGGGTTACCCGGCCCTCCTGCACCTCCACATGGGCCATGCGGGCGGCGGCATCCTGTTCCAGGGAGCGGTCTACGCCCCGGAGCCGCCGCGCCGTGCCGCAGATGTGTTCCACCGCCCGGGGATTCAGTTCCTTTAATAGCGGCATCACTTGGAGCCGCAGGAGGTTTCGGGCGGCGGCATCCGGGTCGGCGTTGGTCGCGTCCTCGATATGGGGAATTTTCCATTCGGCGGCGTAGGCTTCCAGCTCCTCCCGGGTCACGCCCAGCAGGGGGCGGCAGAGCCCGTCCCGCTCCCAGTCCATGCCCGTGAGGCCCGTCAGGCCCGTCCCGCGGATCAGGTTCAGCAGGACAGTTTCCGCATTATCGCCGGCATGGTGGGCGGTGTAAAGGCGTTTGCACTTCCTGTCCGCCGCTGTCCGGCGCAAAAAGGCATACCGCAAATTCCGGGCGGCCTCCTCTACAGAAAGGCCCTCTCCCTTAGCGAAGGCCCGGACGTCCTCCCGGCCCACGGCCAGGGGAATTCCCCACCGGGCGCAGGTCTCCCGGACAAATTCCTCGTCCCGGTCTGCCGCCCCGCCTCGGAGCCGGTGGTTGAAGTGGGTGGCAGCGACCTGCCCGCCCCGCTCTTTGCACCACGCCTCCAGCATGAAGAGCAGGCACATGGAGTCCAGGCCCCCCGAGACGGCGCAGAGAACCCTCTCCCCCTGCTTCGGCAAACTGGACGCGGGAGCCCGCTTCAAAAGCTCAGTCCTCGTCGTCATAGCGCTTGTCCAGGGTGGAGAACTGGGTATACTCCGGCATCCAGCGGAGCTCCACCTTGCCGGTTTCCCCGTGGCGGTTCTTCGCCACGATACACTCCGCAATATTGTGCTTTTCCGAATCCTCGTTGTAATAGTCGTCCCGGTACAAAAACAGCACGATGTCCGCGTCCTGCTCGATGGCGCCG
>JAAWTB010000182.1 GCA_022801815.1 Oscillibacter sp.
TTTTTTCTGCCGGGCCTGGGCGACGCGCTCCCGCTCCAGGTCCCGGTTCTTCTTCCCCGCCCGCTGGACGGCCTTCTGGAGCTGGTTGATGGCGGCCTGAATCCGCTTGGCGTTGTCCGGGTCCGTCCGCTTGGCGCTCTGGAGGCGGACAATCTGCCGCCGGGCGAACCCTGCGGCGGCGTTGACCTCCGAGGGACGC
Organism: Oscillibacter sp.; assembly: GCA_022801815.1. Classification (GTDB taxonomy): domain Bacteria; phylum Bacillota; class Clostridia; order Oscillospirales; family Oscillospiraceae; genus Oscillibacter. Next base: position 200 of record JAAWTB010000182.1, read on the forward strand.
CGGGCCCGGGCCAGCCGGGCGTACGCCTCCATGGGCGCGTCGCCGTAGCGGGGCTTGGGCTTGATGGCGTTGAGCTTCTCCCGGGCGGCTTCCGCCTTCTCCCGGGCGTCCCGCATCATCTCGTATAGGTCGGGACCGGTATCCCGCTTCTCCGCCGCCGGGGCGGCGCTCTGCGCCTGCCGCGAAGCTGCGGACGCGCTGTTCACCTGCATGCCGCTCATGGCGGGGCCTCCTTTCGAGCCGCCTGGGGCTACGCCCGCAGGTTTGGGTGACTGCCCTGTATACTGAGCCTTACAACTCGAAATCGACATGATATTCCTGGTCGATCAGCAGATAACTTGTATGGTGCCTTTTACACATGTCAAGCGCTTTGGCATTGTCCTGCAATGCGGATTCCTCGGTATAATCCGAATCGTCCAGCCTTTGCTCAATCACGCCCGCATATCTTTTTATATCCTCAAAATGCGTTCGAATGTACCGCTCGCTCATGATCAAGCAGATGCAGCGGATTTGATACAGGTAGCTTTTATCAAAATATGTTTGCCAGTCAAAGGGGATATAGCACCCCTCAACAATCAGATTTTGTTTATTTTCGACAGCCGTTTTCATAATCCCGCATACAATTGGCCACAGATACCTTGTTAACGCCGTATCATCGCTTGTGGGAGTCAATTCCGTGTTTCCACTTCGAATAAGTCCCATTTTCAGATGGTCTATGGACAGGTATGGGTATTTGTATTTCTCAAGAAGCCGCTGCGCTAAATTTGTTTTCCCTGTGTGAGACGCGCCGCCAATCAAAATAACCATGTTTCCCGCCCTGTAAATTTATGTTTGCCGATCCAATTACGGCATGACTTCTTCCGTCTGTAATTGGCGGAATGGTCAAAGGCGTGTTCCATCACCCCACAAGGAAAAGAGAATCAGCTTTATACCATATATATCGGCACAACGCCGAAAAAGTGAAGGGCGCGCCGGAAATTTTTGGCGCGCCCTCCCCTTGCTCTGATTTCCGGTAGATTTTTTCCGAAAACCATGGTATGCTGTACTATCATCTCTCCGAAAGGAGGCCCGTTCATGACCTTTCCCGAGCTCCTGGCGGCCTATCCCGCCGTTGGGACCTTCTATACCGCCTTCGTCCGCTTTCTCTTCCCGGTCCTGGCTGGGGCCATCCTCTATCGGGCCGTCCGGTCCCTCCTCCGGGCGCCCCACACGCCGGAGATCTGGGGGCAGCTGAGCCTCCCCGCCGGGGGCTCCGTGCCGCTGACCCACTGGGAGAACATCCTGGGCCGGGGGAAGAGCGCCGACGTGCGGCTGAACTACCCCAGCGTCTCCCGCCAGCACGCCGCCCTCTGCCGGAATGAGGAGGGGCAGTGGACCCTGTACGACCTGAATTCCAAGGGCGGCGTCCTCCTCAACGGCGAGAGGGTGGAGGGCTCTGCATCCATCCGGCTGGGGGACCGAGTGGAACTGGGGGGCGTGCCCCTGCTGTTTCTGCCCCAGACCGTGGAGGAGCAAGAGGCGCAGGCGGCCAAACGCCGGGCGGAGCGTCCCGCCGCCATGTGGCCCTCCTTCCTGTGGCTCACCGTGTTTCAGCTTCTCACCTGCGTGCAGCTGATGATTGCTGCCGGGGGGGAGGGCTCTTCCGCCGTGCCCCTGGCCTTCCTGGGGCTGGCGGCAGTGATGTGGCTTTACGCCGCCGCCCTGCGCCTCAGCCGCTGCGTGGGCTTCGAGCTGGAGACCATCGCCTTCTTCCTCTCCACCCTCTCCCTGGCAGTCACCGCCTCCAGCGCGCCGGGGAGCCTCTACAAGCAGCTCCTGGCGGTGATTCTGGGGCTGGGGCTGTTTCTCACCCTGGGGATCTTCCTCCGGGATTTAGAGCGGGTCCAGCGAAACCGCTGGGTCATGGCAGCGGCCTCCATTGCCCTTTTGGCCGTGACGCTGGTTTTGGGGAGCCGGAAATACGGCGCGGTGAACTGGATCTCCCTGGGTCCCCTGAGCTTCCAGCCCTCGGAGATTGCCAAGATCTGCTACATCTTCGCCGGGTCCGCCACGCTGGAGCGGCTGTTCCGCCGGCGGAACCTGACCCTCTTCATCCTCCTTACCGGGCTTTGCGTGGGGCTTTTGGGGCTGATGAGCGACTTCGGCACGGCGGCAGTCTTTTTTATCACCTTCCTGGTTTTGGCCTACCTCCGCTCCGGGGACTTCGCCGCCCTCTCCCTCATCTGCGGCGGGGCGGTGTTCGGGGCGGGCATCATCGTAAAATTTAAACCCTATATTCTGGACCGCTTTGCCGCCTGGGGCCACGCCTGGGCGGACCCGGCGGGCCGGGGCTACCAGCAGACCCGCACCATGTCCGCCGCGGCCTCCGGGGGCCTTTTGGGCATGGGGGCGGG
>JAAWTB010000183.1 GCA_022801815.1 Oscillibacter sp.
GGGGATGTGCTATAATAGCCCCAGCAAACCGCAAGGAGATGATACCATGCTGCGAATCGGCATCTGCGACGACAGCGCCGACGCCCGCGTCGCCCTCCGCTCCGCTCTGGAGCGGGCCCTGGAGAGGCGGCGGAGCGGAGAGGCGGTTTTTTTTGAGTTCTCCTCCGGGGAGGGGCTCCTCCGCTGGATGGAAAACCACGCCGGGGAATTGGACCTGGTGTTTCTGGACATTGAAATGGGAGAGCTGGACGGCATGGAGACCGCCCGCCGCCTCCGGGAGGCGGACGAGGGGCTGGGGCTGGTCTTTGTCACCGGGTACACGGACTACGTCTTCGACGGCTACTGCGTGGGGGCCCTGGGCTACCTCATGAAGCCGCCCAAACAGGACCAGCTGGAGGGCGTGCTGAACCGGGCGGCGGAGGCCCGCCTCCGAGAGGCGGATCAGGTCTTCCTCTGCCGCAGCGGGGAAACCCTGTACCGGATTCCCAAAAAGAAGATTCTCTATTTCACCTCCGACCGGCGGCAGGTCACCTGCGTCTGCGCCAGCCGGACCTATGTCTTTTACGGCAAGCTGGACGAGGTGGAGCGCGACGTGGGGGACGGCTTCGTCCGGGTTCACCAGCGGTATCTGGTCCGGACCGCCGCCGTGGACCGGATGGAGGGCAGTCAGGTATTCGTGGAGAGCCAGGGCATCCCCGTCAGCCGGGCCTGCCGCTCCGCCGCCCTGGCGGCTCTGGCCCGGTCGGCTCTGGAGGGCTAGGCCGTGGAAAGCGTGCTGAACTTTCCGGAGCGGCTGGCGGAGTTTGCCGCGCTCAGCCTTGCGAATTTGCCCTGGTTCCTCCTGGGGCTGGCCAGCGGCTGGTTTCTCTTCCGCCTTCTTTCCGCCTTTCTCCCGGTGAAGCCCCGCCGGGGCTGGCGAATCGGGCTGGCTTTCTTACTAACCATCGTTTCCGGGCAGATCATCTGGCTGGGGGACACGAACCTGCTCTTCACCCTGCTGGCCTTTGTCCCGCTGCTTATGCTGGCCTCCAGAGGAAACCGGGTGGGACGGTTGGCGGTGACGGTTATTTTCTTCTGCCTGATTATGCCCATCAGCGCCGTTCTGGACACCTACTATGCCCCCGCCATGGCGCACTTTGGACTGGACAATGTATTCTACATTACCGATAAATTCATCCGCCCCGGCGTCTGGGGCCTTTTGTACCTGGGAACCCGGAAGCATCTGCCGGAGAAGCCGCCCCAGCTCTCCCCCCGGTTCTGGAGGCTGGTGCTGCTTCTGGCGGCCATGCCCTTCAGCTCCCTTTTGGCTGTGGTACTGCTTCCCATCCTCCAGTTGGATTACATCTACGAAGACTTTATCTTCCACGGCCTGATTATGAATTTGGGGGTGGCGGTGCTCCCCTTCGTCTTCCTCACCTCCTTGGCCCTGCTGTACGCCATCCGGGTGCTGGAGGAACACGAGCGGCTGGAGGAGGCGGACAAGCTGGCCTCCCTCCGGGAGAGCTATTACCAGGGCCTCCGGCGGGAGGAACGGCAGGTCCGCACCCTCCGCCACGATCTCCGGAACCACCTGACGGCCCTCCGGGGCCTGGTGGAGCTGGGAGAGGACGAGCGGGCCCTTCAATACATCGACCAGCTGGCGGACTCCTCCGCCCTCCGGGGCGGGAAGCGGCTGTGCGAAAACGACGCGGCCAACGCCGTCCTCTCCGCCAAGGCGGAGGCCATGGGCCGGACGGGCCTCACGGCGGACTTCGCCGTGTCCCTGCCCAAGGCGCTGCCCCTGGCGGAGGTGGACCTGTGCGCCCTGCTTGGAAACGCCGCGGACAACGCCATGGAGGCGGCGGAGCGGGCGGAGGACAAGACGGTCCTCCTCCGCTGCCGGGCGGAAAAGGGCCTTTTCATGCTCCGGGTGGAAAACGCCTACGCCGGAGAGCTGGCCCCGGACCTCGCCACCACCAAGGAGGACAAGTCCTCCCACGGCTTCGGCCTGGCAGGGATGCGGGAGATCGCGGAGCGCCTGGGCGGGTCCCTGGAGGCCCGGGCCGGGGGCGGGCGGTTTCAGCTGATAGTGTGCCTGCCCTTGCCGCTATAAAAACGCGCCTCCTCCCATCCGGGAAGGGGCGCGTTTCGCTTTGCTTGCTATTTGATTTCCGCAGCCTTGACCCGCAGGCGGTTCATGGCACGGGCCAGGGTGGCCTGGGCCAGCTGGTACTCCTGGCGGCTCTTCTTCTGGAGCATGGCCTCCCGTGCCTCGTCGGCCTCCCGGCGGGCCCGGGCGGCGTCGATTTCCTCCGGCCGCTCCACGGAGTCCACCAGCACCAGCACCTCGTTTTTCTCAATCTTCACCATGCCGCCGGACACCGCAGCCGTCTGGGCCGGGCCCTCCGGCGTTTGGAAGCGCAGGGTCCCCGGCAAAATGGCGGCGATCATGTCGCTGTGGTGGGCCAGGATGCCCTGCTCCCCGTCGCTGGTGGGGACGGTCAGGCTGACGCAGGGCCCCTCGTAGAAGGAGCGGTCCGCCGCCAGGAT
>JAAWTB010000184.1 GCA_022801815.1 Oscillibacter sp.
GTTTCCCTCTTCCAGTTCCTGCTTTACACCCTGGCCCCGCTTTCGATTGGCCTGGGGCTGTTTAACCTGCTGCCCATTCCGCCTTTGGATGGCTCCAAGGTGCTGGGGGCCTTCCTGCCGGACCGGGCATACTTTGGGTGGATGCGCTATGAGCGCTACGGTATGTTTTTGCTGCTGGCCCTGAGCTGGTTCGGTGTTACCGGGGACCTTATCAGCGGCGCCATTCTGGGGGGTTACCGGTTCTTGTTCGAGCTGTTTTTCTAAATCCGCCCGGGGGCTGTCCCGGCGCGGGGGAGGTATTTTTGGAAAGTCCCGTATTCAAACTGGAAAAGGTGGTCCACTCCCGGACGGAGGAGCTCCAGGATTTTGAGGGTCCCCTGGACCTGATTCTCTTTCTCCTGGGGAAGAATAAGATGGAGATTCAGGACATCTCCATCTCCCTGATCTGCGGCCAGTACTTAAGCTGGCTGGACCGCCGCCAGCAGCTGGACCTGGAGGTTGCCAGCGAATTTGCCGCTATGGCGTCTCATTTGGTCTTCCTCAAGACCCGGATGCTGCTCTCCATTGAGGACGAGGAGGCCAAGAGCGAGATGGAGGCCCTGATTCAATCCCTGGAGGAACGCCGCCGGGGGGAGAGCTACGCTTACATCAAAGCCATGGGGGAGAAGATGGCCCCCCTGGGAGAGTTTGGCCGCAGTGTCTGCGTCCGGGGTCCGGAGCCTCTGGAACCTGGTGAGATTCTCTATGACCACCATCCCCAGGACTTGCTCCGGGCCATGCGGGAGCTTCAGGCGAGGGCGGAGCGGAAGCTGCCGCCGCCCAAGGCGGCCTTTCAGGACATTGCCCGGCACGAGCCCTACCCCGTGGAGCGGAAAGCCTTGGACATTTTGCGCCGTTTGAAGGATGGAACGGTCACCCGCTTTCTCCAGCTTTTTCACGGGAGCCGGAGCCGCAGCGAGATTGTGGCCACCTTTCTGGCGGTGCTGGAGCTGTGCCGGTCCCACGTGCTGCAATTGACGGGCGCAGAGACCGAGTGCACGGTCCGCCAGGTGGGAGACCCGCCGGAGCACCTCGCCGCCCAGACGGAGGAAATCTAAGGAGGTCTCATGGAGAGAAAGGAAATCGAATCCGCTGTGGAGGCGATTTTGTTCGCCTCCGGCGAACCTATTCAAATAAAACGCCTCTGCACCGCCCTGGAGCTGGCCCGGCCCGCTGTGGAGCGGGCGCTGAAAGACCTGAGCGGCCGCTACGCCTTTGACCGGCGGGGCATCCGCCTGGTTCAAATGGACGACTGCTGGCAGCTTTGTTCCGCCCCGGAGTTTGCTGGCGTGGTGCACCGGGCCCTGGAGATCCGCAAGCCCGCCAAGCTCAGCCAGCCAGCCCTGGAGGCGCTGACCATCATTGCGTATTATCAGCCCACGACCCGGGCGTATGTGGACCAAATCCGAGGCGTGGACAGCTCCTACACCATGAGCCTGCTGCTGAACCGGGATTTAATTGAGGAGTGCGGGCGGCTGCAGGTCCCAGGGCGGCCCCGGCTGTACCGGACCACGAAGCAGTTTCTCCGAGCCTTCCATCTCAGCAGTTTGGGGGACTTACCGGAGCTGATAGAACCCTCCGGGGAGGAGGACCCCCTGGAGCCGGAGGCTGACGGCCAGATGCGTCTGGGGGAGAACGGGGAGATTGTAGCCTCTGAAAAAGAGGAGGAAGAAACGGAATAAGGAGAGGAGGCGCCGCCTATGGCGTGGCTGCGGATACTGGCGGTCATCGCGCTGGTGATTGTCCTGCTTTGCTGGACCCGGGTGGGCGTCTGGGCGGCGTTCGCCGGGGGAGAACTCCGGCTGGATGTAATATTCGGCCTGCTGCGGGTACATATTCTCCCCGCCAGGCCGAAAAAACCCGGGACGGAGAAGCCGAAAAAAGAGAAGAAGGCGGCGAAAAATCCGGTTAAGCCGAGACTCAAACCCTCCTTCACCCTGGAGGACGGGAAGGACGCACTCCGCACCCTGCTTCCGCCGCTGAAACGGGCTTTGAACCGGACACGCCGGGGAATCCGGGTGAAGCCCCTGCGGCTGTCCCTGACGCTGGGGGGACAGGAGGACCCCGCGGCCTCCGCCCAAGCTTACGGGGAGATTCAGGCCGCCGTCTGGGGGGGAATGCCCCTGCTGGAGCGGCTGCTGGATATTCGGGACCCGCATATCCACACAGATGTGGACTTCCAAGCCGGGGAGACGGCGGCAGCGGGGGAGATCGGCGTTACACTCCGCATCGGGACGCTGCTGGCTATGGGGTTTGGCATGGCGTTTCCGGCCCTGGGCTGGTTCCTGCGCTGGCGAAAACGGTGTAAGACACGTCCGTCAAAGCCGGAGGAGCGGCCCCCTACAGACCCCGGGCCTGAAGCGTGCAAAACGGAACCTCCCGCCGCGTGAAGCATGAAGGAAGCGGTTTTTTAGAAGCGGACAACAGGAGAAAGGACGTACGAGATGGATAATACGATGGACAAGAAGAACCCGGTCAGCGA
>JAAWTB010000009.1 GCA_022801815.1 Oscillibacter sp.
TCCTTCAAAGAGTCCCGCAGCTCGTCCAGCATAATCCGGGCAATGGCCTGGAAATCCTTTTCGGAGAGACGGTTGAAGGTAATGACGGCGTCCACCCGGTTGATGAATTCCGGGCGGAGGAACTGCTGGAGGGCCTTCATGGCCTTCTCGCTGTCCTGTTGGCTCAGGCTTCGGTCAAAGCCCACCGTCCCCTCCTTGGTGGCGCTTCCGGCGTTGGAGGTCATGACAATAATGGTGTTTTCAAAGTTCACCTTCCGGCCGTGGGCGTCGGTGATTTCACCGTCGTCCAGAATTTGAAGAAGCACATTCAGCACGTCGGGGTGGGCCTTCTCGATTTCGTCAAAGAGGACCACAGCATAGGGCTTCCGGCGGATTTTCTCTGTCAGCTGCCCCGCCTCGTCATAGCCTACGTAGCCCGGGGGAGAACCCACAATCCGGGAGACGGAATGCTTTTCCATAAACTCCGACATGTCCAGGCGGATCAGGGCGTCGGGGGTGTTGAAGAGGTCCGTGGCCAGCTGCTTCACCAGCTCCGTTTTTCCAACACCCGTGGACCCCACGAAAATGAAGCTGACGGGCTTGTGCTTGGGAGAGATGCCCACCCGGTTCCGGCGGACGGCGGCAGAGACGGCTTCAATGGCCTCATCCTGGCCGATGATGTGGTCTTTCAGGCGTTCCTCCAGCTGGCTGAGGCGCTGGAACTCCTGCTCCCGGATGCGGGAGGCGGGAATCTTGGTCCACAGCTCGATGACGTGGGCCAGGTTCTCCATGGTCAGCTGAGGCCGGCCCTTCTCGTCGATGGCGCTGATCTCCGTGGACAGCTGGAGATCCCGGCTTTTCAGCTCCGCCATGCGGGCGTAGTCCTCCTCGCTCTTTTCCTCTTTCTCCTCCAGCATAGCCCGCTCCTTGGCATAGTCGTCCATCTCCCGCTGAATCTGCATCCTCCGGGAGATATCCGGGTCCTTTAGGTTCAGGTCGGAGCTTGCCTCGTCGATGAGGTCGATGGCCTTGTCCGGAAGGAAGCGGTCCGTGATGTATCGCTCGCTGAGGAGCACCGCCTGGCGGAGGATGCCCTCCGTCAGCTTTACGCCGTGGAACTCCTCGTACTTAGGGGCCAGGCCCTTCAAAATCTTGATGGAGTCCTCCACGGAGGGCTCGTTCACCGTCACTGGCTGGAAACGCCGCTCCAGAGCGGAATCCTTTTCAATATGCTTGCGGTACTCGTTGAAGGTGGTGGCGCCGATGACCTGAATTTCCCCCCGGCTCAGGGCGGGCTTTAAAATATTGGCGGCGTTCATGCTGCCCTCCGCGTCTCCCGCGCCCACCAGGTTGTGTACCTCGTCGATCATCAAAATGATGTTTCCCAGGCGTTTCACCTCGTCGATGAGGCCCTTCATCCGGCTTTCGAACTGGCCCCGGAACTGGGTGCCGGCCACCAGGGCCGTCAGGTCCAGGAGGTAGACCTCTTTTTCCCGGAGCTTAAAGGGCACGTCGCCCTCGGCGATGCGCTGCGAGAGGCCCTCGGCAATGGCGGTCTTGCCCACGCCGGGCTCGCCAATGAGGCAGGGGTTGTTTTTCTGGCGGCGGTTCAGAATCTGAACCACCCGCTCGATTTCCTCTCCCCGGCCGATGACCGGGTCCAGCTTGCCGTCCTTGGCCTTCTGGGTCAGGGAAATGCAGTAGTTCTCCAAATATTTCCGCTTGGCGTTCTTAGGGGACTCTTTTTTCTCCCGGCGCTCGCTCCGGCTCTCCTCCCCGCTCTCCTTGGAGGATTCGCCGCCGGAAAACAGACGGTTCAGGAAGGGGAAGGTGGCCGTCTTGCCCTCTTCCTCCTCCCCGCTCTCCTCGCCGCCGGGCAGGTCCTCGATATTTTCCACGCCGTTCATGGCCTGCATCATTTCGCTGTTTAGGGTTTCCAGGTCCTCGTCGGAGATGCCCATGCGCTTCATCATGTCGTCCACCTGGGGAAGTCCCAGCTCCTTGGCGCATTTCAGGCACAGGCCCTCGTTAATGGTCTTCTCGCCGTCCAGCTTGGAAATGAATACCACGGCGACGTTTTTCTTGCATTTGGAACAAAGTGTCGGCTGCATACCTCTTAAACCTCCACGCGCCCGCAGGCGCTATTCTTACTTGGATAGCGGGCCTCATAGAGGCCCCATGGGGAAATTTCTCTATATGCCCAGGAACTTCAGTGCGTCCAGGGGCGTATGGTCGGTGAAAAACCGGAAAATCCGGCTGCTTTCCCCGCCGTCGAAGGAAACGCCCACCAGGCGCAGCGCCCACACCGTCAAAAACAGCAGCAGCGCCCCCTCCGCCAGCCCAGCCAAGCCGCCGCCCACGGCGTTGAGTCCGTGCAGGCCCGGCAGCTTTAAAACCGCGTCCAGCATCCGCACCAGAAGGTGCAGCGCGACGGTCAGCAGCAGGAAGGAAAGCATGTACAAAACGCCGTAGAGCACAGACCGCGCCAGGCTTTCCACCAAAGCCGCCGCCAAAGACGCGCCGGTGTCCCGAACGCTTTTTTCCGCGCGGTCCGCCAAAGCGTCCCGCCGGGCCTGGTCCACGCCCAAAAGGTCCAGAAGCTCCGCCAAGGGCAGCGTCTCCGCCTGGCCGCGCTCCGGGAGCTGTTCCTGAATGGCCTCGTCCAAACGGGCCTCAATCCGTTTCTCAATGACTGGGGCGATGAGCTTTGCCGCCGGGGCCGAGAGGGCCGAGGCGATCACCCCCGCCCCCGCCAGGGACAATACCACTACCAGCAGTCCCGCCAGCGTCCGCAGCAGTCCCTTCCAAGCTCCCAAAATTCCGAAGAGCGCCAGCACCGCCACGGCGATGGCATCTATTATAACAGGTGTCGTCAAACTTTCCTACCTCTTCCCGTGTAAACGTTTTGTGAACACGCCGCTTATTTTCATGCAATCAAGGCAAAAACAGGCTGGCGGAGCCGCCGGAGAGCAGCAAGACCGAGCCATCCGGGCGCATCAGAACCTCCCGGGCGGACCCGATGCCCCGAAGGGCGGCGTAGGGCTGAAGGTCCTGGTTGTAGACCTCCAAACGGTCGGCGTAGAGCACTGCCAGATACCGGCCGGAGGCGGAAATGCTCAGCACCTCCTCCCGCACGTCCAAAGTGCCCAAAGCCTCGCCGTTTTTGTCCACGGTGACCAGCCGCCCCACGCTGCCGGAGCGGTAGCGGTTCAGCAGCAGCGTCGCAAAGCCCGTTCCTCCCAGGTCGTAATCCCGGAGATAGGCCCCGTCATAGGAATAGGCTCCGGTGATTTCGCCGCCGGCGGCAAAGGTCAGGGAGGCATCGGTAACCACGGCAGTTCTTCCCTCCAGCTCCCCCATGGCGGCGGCCAGGCCGTCGGAGATATTATAGGATGCCTGGGGCTCCTCCGCGTCCTTGGACAGGTCATACAGCCCCACACTGCTGACAAACACGCCGTTTTCCTGCCCCAGGCTCACCGCCGCCAGATCGTTCCCCACCACGTACCCGTCCAGGACGAAACGCCGGGAAGACTTGAATTCAAAGATTGGCTCCGCCTCCAGGGCCGGGTCATAGACCTTGACGCTGCCCTTATAGCCCTTTTTCTGGGCCGTCACCGCCAGCTCGCCGTTTTTATTCAGCGTGGCGGATATGTAGGGTTCCTCCTCGTCGGCAGTAAGCTCCAGCAGGAGGCCCGTCTGGTCCAAAACGTACAGCGCCGTTCCCCCTACGTCGTAAGCCGCCGCCCGGCCGCCGCCGGAGACCAGGGCTGGGGCTGTCATGGTCACGGGAGCGGACCAAACTTCCTCCCCGGCACCATTGTACAGGCTCAGCGAGGCATCCGACAGCACCACCAAGCTCTCCCCCAAAAGTGCGAAACGGTTCTTGGAAGCGGCTTCGTAATGATACACCGTCTCGCCCCCCGTCTGCTCCGACCGCCCGTAGTGAAGGTAGCGCCGGAGGATGTCAAACCCGGTGCCGTCCCGATAGGCCGCCAGCAGGACCACCAGCAGCACCGCCGCCAGCAGCAGAAGAAAGCTCAGGAAGCTGCGGATGGGGCGCCGTCCCTCTTTGGACTTGTCTACGCGTTTTTCACTCATTCAGCCGTTCATCCTCATACCAGATTCTCGTCAGGTACAGCCCCCCCGGGGGCACCGTGGGCCCCGCCAGGGTCCGGTCTCCGCTCTCCAAAATGGCGGGGATGTCCTCCGGGGCAAATTTCCCCTCGGCGGCGTAAAGCACGGTCCCCGTAATGGCCCGGACCATGTTGTACAAAAAGCCGTCGGCGCAGACCCGGAGTTCCAGCAAATCCCCGCTCCGGGTCACGTCGCACCAGTAAATGGTCCGCACGGTGGTTTTCGTCTCCGTGCCCACCGAGCGGACGGCCCGGAAATCGTGGGTCCCCACAAACATATGGGCGGCTTGGTTCAAAAAGTCCTCGTCCAGCCGTTTTGGGTAAAAGTAGGCCCGGTTCACGTAGAAGGGATTTTTGAAGCGGGAGTTGTAAATGCGGTAGGTGTATTCCTTTTTGACGCAGGAGCCGATGGCGTTGAAGCCCTCGTCCACCTCCACCGCCTCCCGGACGGCGATGTCCTCCGGGGTGTGGGTGTTGATGGCGTAGGGCATCCGGTCAATGGGGATGCGGCTCTCCGTGCGGAAGTTGGCAACATACCGCTCCGCGTGGACCCCGGCGTCCGTCCTTCCGCAGCCCGTCAGGCGGACAGGCGCCCCGCAGACCTTGGAGATGGCCTTTTGCAGGGTCTCACAGACGGAGGCGGCGTTTTTCTGCACCTGCCAGCCGTGGTAGGCGGCGCCGTTGTAGGTAAGTTTCAGGGCGATGTTGCGCATAGCCGCCTCCTTTTTGTCAGTCCCAGGTGAGCGTGGGCCAGAAGTCCTCCGGGCCGTGCTCCCGGGCAATTCCGCTCTCGCCGATGGACCACTGCTCCAGGTCAAATTCATAGCCCAGGCCGGACGTGTCCCGGCAGAAGAAGGACAGAGTAAATTCGTCCCCCATACCGGCCTCGGCAATCAGGCCCTTCTCAGGGTCACAGGTATAATTTTCGATGGTCTCCCCATACTTGGCGGTTTGCTCCACGGCAACGTCCCCATTCCGCCGGAGGCGGAACACCGCGTCTTTGACCTCCGGGGCCCCGCTCCCCTTGGAGCCCTGCAAGTTGACTTCATAAAAAGACAGGTCAAAGATTCCGCCCCCGTCTTTTTCTCGGGTGTAGTTTGCACTGGAGCCGCCGCAACCGGCAAGCTGAACCGGCAACAGCGTGGCTGTGTCCCCCAGATAGCCCAGGTCCTCCAGCCGCCGACTCTCGCCGTTTTGAATGACGGCTTCCAGTGCATACTCCCGGTGGCCCCCCACAGGCAGCTTCAGTATGCCGGTAAGACGCCCGCTCTTACCGCCGCGCATGGGTTCCGAGCCGGTTTTCCCATCAAGGAGGGAGGTCCAGTTCACCCACACCTCCGTGTCCACGCTCCACTCCTTCAAGGACAAATCCACCGTCACATCCAGAACCCGCTGTTCTTTGTTCACGGCGGTGGTGTACTCCCAGTCCAGGACCGCCGCGTCCGCTTCCCGCATCGCCCGCTGCACAACCTGAATCCGCTCGTCAAGACGCCTTGTCTCCGTTTGCAGATTAGCCTCGGTCCTTCTCAGGTCTTCCCGCAGGTCCGAAATCCGCCGGAGCTGCCAGAGGTTCAGGCACACTAAAAGCAGGCAGAGGACCAGCGTCAAAACCTGTATCCGTCTTTTCTTTCCCTCCATTTACCCTCCTCCTCAAAGGCCAACGGCCCTCATGGCAATCACGCCCGCCAGAATCAGAACTCCCAGGGTCAGGGCGATGTAGTCCCGGCGCTCGTACTTCAAAATATGGAGCTTTGTCCGGCCCTCGCCGCCGTGGTAACAGCGGCACTCCATGGCCGTGGCCAGCTCGTCCGCCCGGCGGAAGGCGCTGATGAACAGCGGCACCAGGATGGGCACCAGAGCCTTCGCCTTTTCCATCAGGTTCCCGCTCTCGAAATCCGCCCCCCGGGCCTTTTGGGCGGACATGATTTTATCCGTCTCCTCAATCAGCGTGGGGATGAACCGCAGGGCGATGGACATAATCATGGTCAGCTCGTGGACCGGGACGTGGAAGCGCTTCAAGCCGTTCAGCAGCCGTTCCAGGCCATCAGTAAGGCTGATGGGGCTGGTGGTGTAGGTCATGAGGAAGGTCCCCATGATGAGGAGCATGATCCGCAGGACCATAAAGGCGGCGTTTCGCAGGCCCGTGTCCGTGACCTGAAAGGGCCCCCAGGCCCAGAGCTCGGTGACCCCGGGCGTGAAAAACAGGTTCAGGACGCCGGTGAAGACGATGATGAACAGCACCGGCTTCAAGCCCTTCACCAGGGCTTTGAGCCCCACCCCGGAGACACGGACACAGACCGCCAGCACCAGGGCCATCAGGCCGTAGGCCAGGAAGCTCTTGGCGGTAAACAGGGCGGTAATATACAGCACCACCAGCAGAATCTTTGTCCGGGGGTCCAGCTTGTGGGCCGCGGTATTTCCCGGGAAATACTGGCCCAGGGTGATGTCCTTCAGCATGGAGCCCCGCCCCCTTTCAGGGCCAGGAGCTGGCGCTCCAAGTCCTCCACGGTGTAAACAGCGGGGTCGATGGGAAGCCCCCGGTCCCGGAGGGACATGGCCACACGGGTGATCTGGGGCACGTCCAGCCCGGCGGCAAGAAGCTCCGGCCCCCGGGCGAAGATCTCCGCCGGGGTCCCGCTCATTAAAATATGGGCGGATTTCAGCACCAGGATGCGGTCCACGTTCTGGGCAATCTCGTCCATGCTGTGGCTGACCAACAGGATGGTGGCGTTTTTGTGCCGATGATACTCCCGGATGTTGGCCATCAAATTCTCCCGGCCCGCCGGGTCCAGGCCCGCCGTGGGCTCGTCCAGCACCAGGACCTTGGGTTCCATGGCCAAAACGCCCGCCAGGGCTACCCGGCGTTTCTGGCCGCCGGAAAGCTCAAAGGGGGATTTTTCCAAGTGCTCATCCCGAAGGCCCACCAGGCGGGCGGCCTCACGGACAGCGCGGTCCAGCTCCTCCCCAGTCTTTCCCTGATTTTTGGGTCCGAAGGCGATGTCTCGGTAGACCGTTTCCTCAAAGAGCTGGTACTCCGGGTATTGGAACACCAGGCCCACCTGGAAACGGACATTTCGTATTTTTTTGGGCTCGGCCCAGATGTCCTTTCCCTCCAGCAGAATCTGCCCGGAGGTGGGCTTTAAAAGGCCGTTTAAATGCTGAATCAGGGTGGACTTCCCGGAGCCGGTGTGTCCCATCACGCCCAGGAACTCCCCTTGTTCCACCGTGAAGCTGACGTCCTTTACCGCGCTGCGCTGGAAGGGCGTTCCGGCGCCATAGGTATGGGTCAGGTTCTTGATTTCTAAAATTGGCAAGTCCGGTCCTCCTATCCCCTCTTCAAAGCTCCGCACACGGCGGCGGCGCAGTCCTCCACGCTCAGGGCGTCCTGGGGCACGTTCCAGCCCCTTTGCCGGAGGCGGTACAGCAGGTCCACGGTGTCCGGCACGGTCAATCCCAAATGGCGCAGGCGGTTCACCTGGCTGAACACCTCCTGGGGCGTTCCGTCCAGGTCCACCCGCCCGTCATTCATGACAAGAACGCGGTCCGCGCCCTCCGCCTCGTTCATGTGGTGGGTAATCAAAATCACGGTGATGCCCTTCTCCCGGTTCAGGCGGTGAACGGCAGCCAGCACCTCCCGCCGCCCGATGGGGTCCAGCATAGCGGTGGCCTCGTCCAGGACAACGCAGGCGGGCTCCATGGCGATGACCCCCGCGATGGCGACGCGCTGTTTCTGCCCGCCGGAGAGGAGGTGCGGCGCGTGGGTGACGAATTCATCCATGCCCACGGCCCTCAGTGCCGCGTCCACCCGGCGGCGGATTTCCTCCGTGGGCATCCCCAGGTTCTCCGGGGCGAAGGCCACATCCTCTTCCACCACGTTGGCAACGATTTGGTTGTCCGGATTCTGGAACACCATACCCACCCTCTGGCGGATGGCCAGAAGAAGCTCCTGGTCCAAGGTGTCCATGCCCTCTACCCAGACCTTCCCCCCCGCAGGGAGTAGGACGGCGTTGAACGTCTTGGCCAGGGTGGATTTCCCGGAGCCGTTGTGCCCCAGGACCACCACAAAGCTGCCCTTTTCAATGGTCAGGTCCACGCCCCGGAGGGCGTACACCGGTTTTTGCCCCTCGTCCGCCGGATAGGCGAAGCGGAGGCTCTCAGTTTCAATCATGGTTGGCATCGTTGCTTCTCACTTTCTACTCGGAGAACCACCTTCCCGTGGCCCCGCAGGGCAGGGCCAGGCCGGTCTGCGTCACGGGAAGGCCCAGCTCGTCCCAGGCGCACTTCCCGCCGTACTTCTCTTTCACCAGCAGGTTTAGAAGATACCCCAGCACCGACGGGGCCAGGCCCGTGGTATAAGAGTTTATCAACACAAAGAGGGGCTTGTCCGACAGCGCCCCCGCGCAGAGCTTCACGAAGGGATACAGGTTTTCTTCCAGCTTCCAGACCTCTCCGCCGGGGCCCCGGCCATAGCTGGGCGGGTCCATAATGATGGCGTCGTAGGTCTTCCCCCGGCGAATCTCCCGTTCCACAAACTTAGCGCAGTCGTCCACGATCCAGCGAATGGGGGCCTCCCCCAAGCCGGAGAGTTTCGCGTTCTCCCGGGCCCAGGCCACCATGCCCTTGGCGGCGTCCACGTGGCAGACGCTGGCCCCGGCCTTGGCGCAGGCTGCGGTGGCCCCGCCGGTGTAGGCAAAGAGATTCAGCACCCGGATAGGCCGCCCGGCGTTTTTGATTTTTTCCGCGCAGAAATCCCAATTCACCGCCTGCTCCGGGAAGAGGCCGGTATGCTTGAAGTTCATGGGCTTCACCTGAAAGGTCAGGTTTTTGTACCGGATTTTCCAGCTCTCCGGCAGGGCCTTTTTCTCCCAGTGGCCGCCGCCGGTGGAGGAGCGCAGATACCGTCCCCCCGCCTTCCGCCAGGCGGGATGTTCCCGGGGCGTCTCCCAAATGGCCTGGGGGTCCGGGCGAACCAGCACCTGGCGGTCCCATCGCTCCAGCCGCTCTCCACCGCCGCAGTCCAGCAGCTCATAATCCTCCCAATGGTCCGCAATCCACATGGCCGGCGTCCTCCCTGTTTTTCTAATCGTAAATCAAGCTATTATACCGCCTTTCCAGGCGCTTCGTCAACCATTCCTTGCCGGATTTCGGAAAAGGGTGACTCAAACGAAAGGAAACCGGGGGCTTAACAGCCCCCGGTTTCCTTTTTTCGCCCGGTTTCTCCCGTATTCTGCTCCGGCTTCATCCGCCGCGCAGAGCGCGATGCGGCGCCGTCTATTCTTTTTGGCCGGACGCCGCAGGCTCTGCGTGAAAGGATTCCGTGTAGACCACTTTTCCGCTCTTTTTCTGAAAGCGAACGGGGCGGGTAGTGGTCACCCGATACTCCCCGCTGTCCAAAACAATTGTGTAATTTGTGTTGAGCCGGACCCCAACAGCAAGGTAGCTGTACTCCGACGCATGGGTTTTCAAATTGGGGGGAGACAGCCAGGCGGACACAAGGCCGCCCTTCTCACTGCGCAGGTTCAGCCGCCCGCCTACCTCCATCTGGCCGTTCCTGTCTCCATCGGATTCCGACCGGGCGTAAGGATAGATCTCCGCCAGATACAAATTGGTATACAGGTGGTACATGGTCTCAAAATGGTGGTAGCCAATGCCCAGAGAGGAACCATAGACCCTTTGTATCTCCTCTGCGGCGTTGGCCAAGGCCCGCGCACCGCTGTAAAAATAGGTTTTCTCCTTCGTCACGCTGTAATAGCTGTTTACGGGCATGGTCTCAAAAATGGTCTCCACAGGAACGCCCAGACGGCGGCAGGTTAGGACCTCGTTCCAAATGGCGGCCAGCTCCGTGTCCTTATAGTAGTTCATAATCGACAGCTCGTCGCAGCAATGCTCCAAAAACCACTCAAATTGCCGGCGGTCAATTGCGTCCAAGGTGGTGGGGACAATCTGAACTACCTGCAAATCCCGTTCATGGGCATACTGGTACGCTTTTTCCATACACCGGACGTAGGCGGCGAAACCGGCGGCGGGTTCCTGTTTGAAAGAGCTGAGCGTATAGCTCTCCACATCCAGCGCCACTGCGTCAATCCGGTGGAAGGGATGGGCCTTATTGTACTCGTGCAGCGCGTCAATCCATTCTTTGTACTCCTCCAGGCCTTCCTCCGGCCAGCGGCGGTCCCCGGTCAGCGCGGTAACCTGAATCCCCAGGCGCTCCATGCGCTCTATCATATCCGGAAGCTCCGACCGCTGGAAATACGGCGCGGGAATGTCCTGATACACCCGGTCGATCTGATAGGCAGTCAAGACCTTCGATAAAGATGGAAATGCGCCGCTGTTAAAAAAATACATGTCCCAGGCAAACATACTGCGGCGGCCCTGGGTGGCGTCGTCCACAGCGGACCGCTTTTGCTGGCGGAAGGTCCAATTATCCGCGGGCTTTTCGCCGCAGTCCCAGAAATCCGCCCCCTGTGCCGGGGCGGCGAGGAGGAGCAGAACGGTCAGCAGGGCGGCCAGCAATCCGACCCCATATAGCTGCTTCTTCATATCAGGCCACCTGGTTATAATCAATCTTTTTCCGCTTGATCTCACCCCACCGGGTCTTTTTTCCCCTCCAAAAGAAAATCGCCAGGATTCGGGTCCAGGCCAGGATGAACCGGATGAGAACATTTTCCGGGATGCACAGCAAAAAGGCCTTCAGGACGTCAACGGACCGCACCCGGATGTTGCTAAGGTAGTTCCGGGTAACAAAGGAGATTACGGTGAGCATGGAGCTGAACAGGGCGTATATCAGGAGCAGGGTGAGCATATACCGCAGACTTACGAGATGATAGACATAGGCCAGGAACGTCACCAGCAGGCCCATAAGCTCAATGACGGGCGAGAGAAGCTCATAAAACAGATAATACAGATAGCTGCCCTTGGTAAATACGCTTTTGTGCCCCAGCATGCTCTGCATGAGTCCAATGTGCCAGCGCTTGCGCTGCTTCAAAAGGTCCCGGAAGCGCTCCGGCGCCTGGGTCCAGCACACGGCGTTATACGCGTATTTAATCTGATACGGAAGGCGGTTGGAGCGGTAATAGGCATGGAGCTTCATAATCAGCTCCATGTCCTCCCCCACGCAGCCGGCGTGGTAGCCGCCCACGTTGATGACCGCGTCCTTTTTAAAGAGGCCAAAGGCCCCCGATATAATGAGATTGGCGTTGAACTTGTCCAGCAGAATCCGGGAAGCCAGGAAGGACCGCTCATACTCCAGCACCTGGAAGGCCGGCGTCAGGCGCTTGGGCAGGCGCAGCTGCACCAGCTCCCCGTTCTCAAAGACGCAGTCGTTGGAAATCCGAATCATGCTGCCCACCGCCACTACATCCTGATTTTCCAGCACGGGAACCGCAATCATGGAAAGGGAGTCCTTTTGCAGAATGGAATCTGCGTCCATACAGACAAAATAGGGGTATTTCGCGGCATTTATTCCCGCGTTGATGCTGTCTGCCTTTCCCCCGTTGGCCTTGTTAATCAAGGTGATGGGTACCCGGTCCGCCTCGACGCTCTCCCAGACACTGAGCACCTCGGCGCAGGGCAGCTGCCGCCGGATGGGCCGGTCCACCTGGCGCAGCTGAAACGTCTCCGCCACCAATTCGCCGGTGCCGTCCTTGGAACCGTCGTTTACCACGATGATCTCATAAATCCGGTAGTCCAAATTCAGAAGGGAGCGAATGGTTTCCGTAATAGTAACCTCCTCGTTATAGGCGGGAACGACCACGCTGATAGGGACATAGTAGTCATGGTGAATCTCATTACGCAGCCGCCGCTTCTTGGTCCCTTCAAAAATTTCGTTTCCCCCCGCCAGCACGGAGCTGAAGAGGAAGGAAGAATAGCCGATCAGATAGACCACAAAAAAAATCTCAAAAAAAGCCAGGACCGTCTGTACCGTCCCCAGGGGGAAGATTGTGCGAAGAACTTCAAACATAGCGGCATTCTCTCCTTTATACCGGCAGCGGCTCTGCGTCGGCGGACTCGTCCTGCCGCTGGAGCAGCTGTATGGTGTCTATGATGTAATGCGAGAGCTCTTTTTCATTGCGGTACTGGTACAAAAGCGCATTGTCGGCGTACTTGTCTCGCAGATAGAGGATGTCGAAAATCTGGGATTTTGACAGCCCCCAGCGGTGCAGGCAGGCCACGGCCTTCGTCCGCACGTACCAATTCGAGCTGGTGACTTTTTTCATAACCTCGTCCTTAACGGCGGGGTCTTCGCTGTTCTCCAGCGCCTGAATCGCCAGCATCTGGTCCATCCACGGCCCCTCTTCCCGCCGCAGGACGTCCAAAAAGAGAGCCTGGGACTGGGCGCTGGGGTATTTGGCAAAATAGCGCATGGCGCCGTAGCGAATCTCCAGGTCCGTGCTGTCGCCGCCTTGAATCAGGCGCAGGCAGAGGGCGGAGGCGTCATACCCGGTCATCCGGAAATAGTCCAGCAGGCAGCCCTGCAAAAAGGGCGTATATTGGTCAAAGGCCTTCACCAGCGCCGGGCTCAGCTCCTGAACACTCGCCCGGCTGGACAGAAGGCCGTCCACCAGCAGCTTTTGGTGGTAGAAGCCCTGACGCTCGTCCACCTTGTCCAGGGCGGTCAGCAGCAGGTTTGTACTGCCGAACTGATAGAGGGCGTCCATGGCATTGGCAAAGGTGTACAGGGATTTACTGTCCAGAAATTCCAGGAACTTTGCGGCAAATTCCGGCGGAACGGGTTCGCTCTCATAATCAAAGCCGGAGACGACATAGGCGTAATACGCCTGCTCGTAATCATTCTTTTTCTGGTATTCCGCAATCTGCGCGAAGACGGCAGGACGGAACCAGCCCGCCGCGCCCCGGTCCTTGTCCAGCACGTCCATCAGCGTGATGAGATTCCGAATCTTGCCCAGCTTCGCGCCAAGGTCCGCCTCAAACTCCTGGGAAAAGGCCCCCGCCTGCCGGCGAAGCCGAATCTCCTTCCGGAGTTCCTCCTCCAAATCCCGGTTTTTGGGATAAAATTCCCGGTTCCGGTGGTTCTTCAGAAACAGGAACGTAATGTCAAACAGCAGCAGCAACACACAGACAATCAGGTAAATTTCAATGATAATGTTCACGTTTTTCCTCCTAACCCGCCTGCTCTCCGGTCCAAAGCGCCTGCAGTATATAATAGGACTCCTTCAGCCGCTCGTGATAGGCCGGGCGGCTGCCCAGGGGCTCCAGAGCAAACGGCTTCATCCCGATGATTTTTGTCCCGTCTCCCGCTCCGGCGTACAGCTGGCGGATGTGCAGATACTCCACGCCGAAATGCTCGTAATAATCGTCGTGGATGTTCATGCGGGAGGGGTCGGCAAAGTTCAGCAGCTGCCAGGGGAGCCGCAATTCCACAAAGCCCTCCCCGCAGCAAAAGTCCGCCAGGGAATTAAAATCCGGCGCGGCGGGATTCCCATTGCCGCAGGTCAGCTTCCCGGTTTCGCAGTTCTCCATCCGGCTGTAGTGCATGGGGTCCCGCTGGCGGTACTCCGCATAGGGGATGGACGCGTCGTCCAGAATGTTCTGGTCGTCCAGGCTGTCCCGCACAAAGTAAAGATCCTTTTGAATCAGAAGCCGGAGCTTGACAAAGGTCTCTGTGTCCGGCGCGGGAAACACCTGGGAAAACAGGTCCCAGGGCGTGATTTTATCATAAAACAACGCCTCGATGCTGTCATAATACTCCTGCACCCACAGGCGGCTGTTGTCCGGACCGTTCAGCTCCACCACGAAGTCCGCCGCCCGGTCCATGCCCACCCCCAGGTTTCCGGCCCGGAGGGAGCCGCTTTTGGGCGTGGTGTCAATGGGAATGTAGAACTTTCCGGTCAGAAAGTCGAAGCCCTCCTTCTCCGCCAGGAAGTAGACATACTTCTCGTCACAGCGCATGGACAGCCGGACGCCGTCCTGCTCACAGACAAGGTACGCCTCCCTCCACTCCGACTTGTCTCCGTCGGGATAGCAGACGCTCTGCTTCTTCCCTGGGTCAAAGGACAGCAGGCCGAAGCACTGCTCGTTGGTCTGGCAGTCGCTCCAATAGGGCGTGGCGGTGAGATCCACGTTGGTCATGGTATTCCACGTGCGCTTGAACCACTCGTCCTGCCAGGTAAACACAATGGCCCCGGCGCTGCCGGCTTCTTTGATGTCCCGGTACATGGAGACCAGGGCCTCGCCCTGCTGGGTTTCGCTCATATTCCCCTGATTCCGGCCCAGGCCCTCCTCCCGGGCCGCCATGCCCCGGGAGGAAGGCACGCCAAACTCGGAAATCACCACGGGCATGGCGTGGTGCTCGTTGATGTCCCGCAGATATTGCAGGTAGGTGTTTTCCTCATGCGCGGGCAGGAAGCTGTAATAATCCGGATAGTAGGGATAGATGTGATACGAGGCAAACTGACCGGGGCCGAAGGCCTCCTTGCAGCGGATATGCTCCACGTCAATCCGGGCGGACTTCAGGAAGTACTCCGTCAGGTTCTGAGGGTAAAGCAGCGGGTCGGTGGTGGGCCAATTGGAAAAGGCAATCATCCGCTGCGCGCCATATTTTTTCGTCTCATAGGCAGCGGTCGCCTCACCGGCGGAGGCCAGGAAAATCTCAAAGTTGCTGGCGTCCTCCGTATAGAAGTAGTCGCCGTCCAGCTGCTCTTGCTGGGGGAAGGACTTGTCCGTGTAGGTGACCAGGGTCCCCTCCCACTCCACACCCAGGATGTACCCGCATACCCAGGGGGAAATGTCCCAGCGGTAGAACCGGGAGAAGACGGAGTTCTCCCCCCGTTCCTTGTGCCGTCCGTGGACCACATCCACGACGGTTTTGCAGTCCCGGAAGAAGGGCTCGTAAAATTCCTCGTCCAGGGCGCTGTAGGAGGAGTTGATGAGGTAATCGTCCACCCACACGCCATGAAGCAGGTACAGCGGAGCCGGGTTGTCCCGGTTGAACTCGTAAAATGCCTCGTAAAAATCCGGCCCCGCCAGGGTGTAGGTGCGGACCACGTTGGCCCCCAGGGCCTGAATCTGCGCAAACCAGCGCAGGTACTCCTCCTTGGAAATAGCCTGTTCCGTGGCGTAATGGCCCGGCTTGCCCAGCCCCAGGTTGACACCCTTCAGCTCATATTCCGCGTAGCCGGACCCATGGTCCAGATACAGCGTCTCTCCTTCCGCCTTGGCGAAATACTCCGGCTGTCCGCCATGGGGCAGGTAGAGCACGCCCACGCTGAAATAGAGCCAGTCCAGCAAAAACAGCAGCAGCACGCCGGGGACCACAAGCATCAAAAACTTTTTCATGTGCCTCCGGCCTCCGTTTGATGGTTGTAGCGTTTGTTCATGGATTCATGGCACAGGGTATACAGCCGGTCCAGGTTGTTGTCCATATGCTCCAGCCGCAGGGTGATGGTGTCCTTAATCTGTTGAATCGCCTCGTCAAAGCTGCGCACGTTCCGAGATTCGGGTTCCAGGTAATCGTAATTGACGCCGTTGTAGGTGCTGTTGAAGCTGTAGCCCCATTTCGCATAGTTGCGCTGGATAGCCGGGCCCAGGTAGGTCACGGTTTCGTCTATGTATTGGAAGAGATACTCCTCGTTGAAAAAGCGTTTTCGAAAGTCCGCGTACCGATCCACCACCTGGTCCACAAACGCCTTGTCCTTAAACAGATATTGGAACCACAGGGCATTATGAATCCGGAAGGTCTCCGGCGTGACCTCGGAATACCGGTAATAGTCGAAGGCCGCATCGAAATCCCAGACGCACATGTTCAGCCTGCCGCTGACGTCCTTATACAGGTACGTGGACAGGCCCGGGGCGTCGTAGTTCAGGGTAAACTCGTTGATTAGGAAGAAGTCGATAAAGGACCGCACGTCAATATACCGCCGGTAACCCCGGTCGGGGTGGTTGTAATCAAAGGAGAATATCGCCTTTTCAAACCGGGAGAAATCCGAGTTAATGTAGTCGTACTGATTCTGCGTCAGGGTCTTCCCGGGGTAGAGGATTTCGATGTGGCCCTGACCGGCGCGGACCTTTGTTCTGGTCAGATAGCAGTCAGAGCCAAAGGTCTCCAGGTTATACCGGGGATCTGCGGCGCCCCGGTCCACTTGAAGGATGTAGGAGGTAACAGTCAGGTTCGGGTCGGTTTTGGTAAAGTCAATCCGGCCGTTTTCGCTGTAGCCGATCTTTTCCGTCAGCAGGTAGAGGCCCAGGTACTCCCCGTTGAGAAACAGCTCGCAGAAGCGAACGTTGGGCGCGTAGTCCATAATCTCCCCCGCCAGGTTATAGCACAGGTAATTCCGAATCAGGGACTTATCCAGAAAGGGGCCGTGAAGCGCCCAGCTGCTGTCCGCAGTCATTCCGGAGAGGGAAACGTCCAGGGACTGGGTCATATCCTCCTCCGTGAACTTTAAAAGATAGTTCTTTTTGTCAAGAAGCCGGGAGGAGGCTCCCCGGATGCGGAACATAGCCCGCGCCTCCACTGCCGGCCGGTCGGTGAGGTGGTTGTTCTCTGTCTCGCTGTCAAAATACCGTACGGAGGCGGCCACCATTTCATAGTTGCGGAAGCTGTTGGAAACGTCCCATATATTTTCAATTTTTTCGTCAATTTCTCCCAGGTAAGGCTTTGGCACCGGGGCGTCGGTGGTAATCTCCATCAACGGCAGATGGGTGCAGAAGACGAACTCGTCGTGGTCCGTGCAGGGTGGCTTTTCCTCCGCTTCCAGGTGCTGGTGATAGCGGTTGTGCTCCGGCTCCATGCCGCTGACAAGGACGGACAGGGCCAGCGCCGCCGCAATGGACAGCGCAAAAATCCATCGGTACTTCATGCGCAGCGTCCCTCCGGTCAGGAAATCTCGTCGCTTTGGACCACGATGTTCACATACTCGACGCCTCCCAGGTCCCGGAGCTTCCGGATGATGGAGGCCCGCTGCCGCCCCTCTTCGGCGGCCCGGGCGGTCTCCCGCTTGTTGGAAGCGGACATGGACCTGCGGTCCAGCTCATAGATCAGCTCCACGGAATCGCCGGACGTGTTTTCCGCTTTCATGACGGGGGGCTTGGTGAAATACTCAAAGACCGTCTTGCGGATGCCGTCTTCCTGTTCAAAGTTCCCCCGGATAACCAACAGCATCCGGTTTTCGTTTTTCACCCGTCCAAGGGCCAGCAGCACCAGAAACACGCCCGCGCTGCCAATGCCGGCCACCATGAAATCCCCCACGCCGCAGCAGATTCCGATGATGATGGTCCAGAAGATGTACGTCGTGTCCCGGCTGTCTTTGATGGAGGTGCGGAACCGCACGATGGACAGCGCGCCCACCATGCCCAGAGATAACGCCACGTTGTTCCCGATCACCGTCATAACCATGGTGGTGAGGATGGTCAGCGTCAGCAGGGTAATGTTAAACTTGGCGCTGTAGATAGACCCCTCGTGGGTCAGGCGGTAGGAGACATAAATCAGCAGGCCGAAAAGAATTGACATTCCAACGCGAATCAGAACATCCTGGGTGCTGAGGGTACCGGCGCTGTTGATCATGTCGTAGAGATACTGTCTCACGGAAAAGGACCTCTTTTCTTCTTAGTTTCTTATGTATTACCCACCCTGGCAGGCGTTTGCTCTCAATAGGAGGGGAAGCTGAGGGACCGCCCCAGGCAGTACTTGCTGGCGGATACGCTCCGCCGGTCCACACAGCGGATCACATCCATGATGTAGCCCAACAGGAACTGGTTGTACTTCACCTCAAAGACCACTTGATCTCCGGGCAGCACCGGATAGAAGGGCAGTCCGGGGGAAAAAAGACGGCAGTCGCCCTCCAGCGCCCGGATGTCGCTGTCAAAGGTCAGGCGGATGTTGTTTTCCTTGGCCATGAAGGCCCTGCGGCTGTATTCCACAATCGTTCGGGGGCGGTAGCATCCTTCCGTCAGCAGGATGAACATCTCTCCGGCAAAGGGGTCTTCGTAGTTCAGCAAAACGGAGTACCGGCCTTCCGCCAGGGCCAGGGCGTCCGCCCGGGTGATGAGAAGGGACCGCTTTCTCTGGTAAACATTTTCCTTTTGCTTCAGCTCCAGCTTCACGTGACGGTCGCCGGGAGAATAAATGCGCAGGCGAATCTTCTGGCGGCAGTTCTGCTCCGTAAGCTTGTCATGGAAATCCCGGTCGTCCGCCGTATCAAAGTAGAGCGAACGGATTTTATAGGCGCCGTCCCTGGAAAAATGGTCCGGCGTCAGCACTTTTTCAAAGCGGGCCGCGCATTGCAGCGCCTCCCGCAGCGTCAGCAGGTATTTTTCCTCCCTGCGCAGCACCGTCACCATAGGCGCAGGCCTCCTCTTTGCTTCAGATTTCTCCCCCCCCGGCTGGCCGAAGGGACAGAATACGCACTCTGTGGCTCCGCCCCCCGGGAAAGCGAGCGGCCAGTTCCGTTCCAGAGCCCTCTGAACAAAAAAAAACGCACAAATCCAAGGGCCGCAAGATTTCAGCGTTTGCGGTCCTGGTTCTCATGCACTTCGGGAATGGAAAAATGGGAAATGTATCTTGATTTTGCCACATAGCTATGTTAATATAGGGTAAATTGATACGGCTCTGTCCGCCGGTGTTACAGAGTGCGTATTCTGTCCCTAGCGTATTAAACCCAGCCGGTCCAGCCAGCGGGCGTGCTCCTTACCGGTGGAAATCAAGTAAATCCGGGTGGTCTCAATGGAGCTGTGCCCCAGCACATCCGCCAGCTTTACGATGTCCCGGCTGGCCCTGTAGAATAGGGAAGCAAACAGGTGGCGCAGGTTGTGGGGAAAGACCTTGGAGGGCTCCACGCCGGCCTTTTCACATAGGGACTTCATTTCCTTCCATATCTGTTTCCTGGACAGCCCTTTCCCGCTGCCGGTGAGAAAAATCTCTCCGGCGGCGGTTTTTTGCCTTCCGGCATACTTCAGCAGCTTGCGGCACAGCTTCTGCGGCAGGAGGATGACGCGGATTTTTCCCTTCATCCGCACCTCCGCCATGCCCCGCTTCGCGGCCTCTACAGTGATATGCCGGACCTCGGACACGCGGATGCCCGTGGCGCAGATGGTCTCCATCAGCAGTTCCAGACGCTCCCGGCCCTGATGCCGGGCGGTCTCCAACAGGCGGCCGAACTCCTGGCGGCTCAGCTCTCTGGCGGACTCCCGGAAGGTCCGGCGCTGAATTTTCAAATATTTGACCCGGCAATCCTCCCAGCCCAGGAACTGAAGGAGGCTGTGGAGGGCCGACAGCTTGGCATTAACCGTCACAGGGGAAAGTCCTGTCTCCAAAAGGGCCTCCCGCCACGCCAGGACGGAATCCTTCGTCACCGCCCCGCACCTCTGCCACACCGCAAATGCCTCCGCATCCCGCAGATATTTTTCCACAGTGGTTTCCGCCCGCTCCTCTCGCCGCAGATGTTCCGCAAAAGCCCGCAGCCGTCTGGCGCACAAGGTTCGCTTTTCCATGTTTTCGTGCCTCCTGTTCGTCCAAAGATGCTGTTATTGTACCCAGTTCTTGTGGAAACAGGCGGTGGTATTTGCTTTCCGGCGCAACGTTTGGAGCGGAAGCTCCATGTTTTTCCGTGAAACCCTGTTGGGCCGCGTCTATGCCGCCAAAGGGCGGCTTCCCTGCGGCACAGATAAAACGCGTCCCCTCTCCGGCTCCCGCAGGAGCCGGAGAGGGGACGCATGATTTCCCGTCCGGAGACGCCGCTTAAAAGGCCAGGTCCAAATCCACATCCCCCCGGATGC
The DNA here is from genome assembly GCA_022801815.1 of Oscillibacter sp. Classification (GTDB taxonomy): domain Bacteria; phylum Bacillota; class Clostridia; order Oscillospirales; family Oscillospiraceae; genus Oscillibacter. The sequence goes on from JAAWTB010000009.1 coordinate 19,845, forward strand.
CGTCCACCCGGCCGGTGTGAGCGTACTGCCACAGGTCAAAGTGATAGTAAAAATCCGGCACAGCGTCATATTCCGCCAGCCACAGCTCAAAGTCTGTCAGCTCCCGGAGGTCGTAGCGGAGATAGCCCTGGGTCTGGTTGAAATAAACCGCCGGACGGTAACCCGCGGCCTCTACCCTCCGGCAGAAGGCGGCGGCGCAGCGGGTCAGCGTCTCTCCGTCCAATCCGTCGGTGCGGGCCTCGTCCCCGGGGATAGATTCCCAGTCAAAGGCCACGGGAAACGTCAGCTTCTGTCCGTCCAGAATATCCAGAACATAGTCCGCTTCTTCCTCCGCCTCCTGGGGGGTGACGGCCTGAGAGAAGAAATAAACGCCTACTTCCAGCCCAGCGTCCAGCGCTCCCTGAAGGTTTTGCGCAAAGGTCTCATCCAAAAACAATCCGCCCTCGGTATACCCTCGGAGACCCAGGCGGAGGATGGCAAACTCCACGCCGTCCGCAGCCACCGCCTGCCAGTCGATGTCCTTTTGATGGGTGGACACGTCAATGCCCGCCTTGGCCTGGACACCGTTTTTCTCATAGGTGACCCGGCCCTTTTCGTCCAGTCCGAAGGCGTCCTGGTCATAGGGATTCAGGGGCATTCCCTCCACCGGCGTCAGGACCATGTCCCCAAACCGGAAGGTAACCGGCTCCTCCTGGAGGACGCCGGGGGACGTCTCCTTGTATCCTCTCAGGACAAGGGCCAGCGCCGTTCCGGCCACAATCAGGGCGGCGATGGAAAGCGCCAGGGCCAGGACGCCAAGAAGAGACCCGGAGGGCGGCGTCCTCCGGGTCTTCTCCGACTCTCTCCGGGGACGGGCAGTCTCCTCCCGCTCTTTCAAATCCAATTCAGACAGTTCGTTGTTCATCACGGTTCCTCCCACCATTCGACCATTTTCTCTAGTATACCACAAACCGGACGGCCGCGCTGCGGAAACATCGCGGCCGGTTATGTAAAAAAGGGGGAACCGTCTTTCCGACCGCTCCCCTGGTATCCGACCGCCGCCGGTGCGCATAAGCGGGACGGCCGCTTTTTTTACCCAATAAACATGGCGTCTCCGAAGGAGAAAAAGCGGTATTGCTCTGCCACTGCCTCCCGATAGGCCGCCAGCACCGACTCCCGCCCCGCGAAGGCGGACACCAGCATAATCAGCGTGCTCTCCGGCAGGTGGAAGTTCGTTATCAGGCCGTCCATCACCTTAAAGCGGTAGCCGGGATAAATGTATATATTCGTCCAGCCGGACCGGGGTTTCATATACCCGTCCTCCTCCGCCCAGGACTCCAGCGTCCGGCAGGAGGTGGTTCCCACGCAGATGACCCGCCCGCCCTCCGCCTTGGTGCGGTTGATGAGCTCCGCCGTTTCCGGGGGAATGGTGCAGTACTCGCTGTGCATGGGGTGGTCCTCGATGGTCTCCTCCTTCACCGGGCGGAAGGTCCCCAGCCCCACATGCAGGGTCACATACCCTAGCCCCACGCCCTTGGCGGCCAGCTCCTCCAGCAGCTGCGGCGTAAAGTGGAGTCCCGCCGTAGGAGCCGCGGCGCTGCCCAGAACCTTGGAGTAAACCGTCTGGTACCGCTCCCGGTCCTGAAGCTCCTCCTTAATGTAAGGGGGCAGAGGCATTTTTCCCAGGCGCTCCAGTACCTCCAGGAAAATACCCTCATACTGAAACCGGACCAGCCGGTTTCCCTCCGCCTCCTCCCCCGTCACCTCGGCGCTGAGCATTCCGCCGCCAAAGCTCATCCTCGCCCCGGTCCGGAGCTTCCGGCCCGGGCGGACCAGGCACTCCCACACGTTCTCTCCCCGGTCAGTGAGCAGCAGCACCTCGCAGGCTCCGCCGCCGGGCAGCCGCTGTCCCAAAAGCCGAGCGGGCAAAACCCGAGAGTCGTTTAAAATCAGGCAGTCTCCAGGACGCAGCAGCTCCGGCAGTTCATAGAAATGCCGGTGCCCGGTCCGCCCTGTTTGGCGGTCCAGCGTCATCAGCCGGGAGCCGTCCCGCTTATCAAGAGGGGTCTGGGCAATAAGCTCCTGAGGAAGGTCGAAATAAAAATCCCTTGTCTTCATGTCATATCCTTATTGAATCGTAATATCGGTATAATAGAAGGTCAAAATCTCCTGGAAGCTGTAGCCCAGCTCCGCCATGGCCTTGGCCCCGTACTGGCTGAGTCCCACATTGTGGCCGTTTCCCGTGCCGGTGATGACAAAATTTCCATCTCCCCCGCCGGAGGGCTGTGACGCCTCGCCGGATACTGTCACCGTGCCGGAGGAGGTAATGGCCAAGGCGGAATTTCCCCGCAGAGCGCTTACCGTTCCGCCGCCGGAAATGACGGAAGCGCCGTCCAAAGAGGAGAGCTGGCCAGTGCCGTTGACGGAGAGGCCCCCGCTTCGCCGTCCGTTGATGTCAAAGCGCAGGCTGCTGACGGATTTTTGATAGGTGCTGCTGTAGAAAATCATCCGGCAGTCGTCGCCGGTGAAGGTCTTGGTGCCGCCGGTTCCCACAAACGTCACCTGCTTCACGTTTCCCAGCGGCGTGTACTCTGAAACGTACACATCCTGAACCGTACCCACGGAGTGGCCTTTCTGGTCCAGAATCCAGCTCAGCTCCCCGGAGGTGTAGGTGACGGAGTAATGGTTGTTGGGAACGGCGGTCTGGGCCTCATAGGGATCAGCCTTCCCCTTCAGATACCCGGTCTCCGTGCCCCAGACGTTGGCCCCGTCCTCGGTGGCCCCGCCATCGGAAGAGTGGTAAACCGCGTCCTGCACCAGAGTTCCGTTATAATAGATGCACAGCCCTGCGGTGTTGTCCACCGCCCGGTCGCTGGTGTCCGAGGGACCCGCGCCGCCGCTGCCATGCCCGTTGTATACTTGGCAGTCCACGCCGTTGCAGACATCGAAGCCGTTGGAGCTCAAGTGCTTATTGTGCCCCTGCACAAAAGTCCGGGCGCAGACGGCCTGCGCCTCCAGGGCCTCCAAAGGCCATGCACCGCCCATTTCATAGGGGATAACGCCCTTCACATAGTCCTCCAGGCCGATGACATTCACCACGTTCAGATTCCCGCCGGTTACCCGGGGATACTCAAAGCCGCCGCCGTACTTATAGCCCTTGAACCACGTGGAGGTCTCCCGCCCTGAGGGCCGGACTCCCAGAGCATGGACGCCGCTGCAGTCAAACTCGAAGAGGACATCCGTGGTCCGGGTACGGGTGACCATCACCCCGGTGGAAGAGGACCGGACGGCCCGCCCGCCGTACCGCCCGGCTTCGGCCTCCGCCTCGCTCTGGGATTCGTAGCAGCCGATGCGGACCACATGCTCCCAGTCCACCCAGGCGGGCCAGCCCCCCTCGGCCCTGGCCCGGGCCGACGCCTCCTCAAAGGAGCGGAAGCCGTCCAGCTGGACGTGCCACTCCCCTATGGTGCGGAAGCCCCCGGCGGGGACAGAGGGAGAGTACGCGCCGTTGCCATCCATATAAATCGTTCCGGCGGCGGTCATGGAGACGGCAGTCTCCTCCGTCCAGCCCAGGGAGGTAAAGGAACGGTTTTCCTCAAAATAGCCGAACTCATAGCCCGCTCCCACCGCGTTTTCCAAATTGGCGGAAAACAGGGCGGAAGAGCCGTACCGCAGGCCTACCTTTACCACATCGTTGGTTACGGCCGACGCCTCCGGTGCGCCGAGGGCAAAAAAAGTCACAACCAGAAACAAGGTCAGCAGCTTATTTTTCATGGAACCTCCCAACGCTCCCGGCTTGACGCGCCGGGGAAATCATGTTACGATACCTACAGCAGACATTTGTCCGCAGTTCAAGCACAATTCTTGCCATATGCGAATATTATAATACAAGACCGCGCTGAATTCAACCAGAAATCCATGGACGGCCAAGCACCGGCGCGGCGGGAGGAGCATACGATGAAACAGTACAAGGTTGGCGTAATCGGCTGCACCGGCATGGTGGGCCAGCGCTTTGTCACCCTTTTGGAGAACCACCCCTGGTTTCAGCTGACGGCTTTGGCCGCCAGCGCCCGCAGCGCCGGGAAAACCTATGAGGAGGCTGCGGCCCCCCGCTGGGCCATGACTTCTCCCATGCCGGAGGAGGCCAAGGGCCTGTTGGTCCTGGATGCGGAGGCCGACGCGGAAAAGCTGGCTGAACTGGTGGATTTCTGCTTCTGCGCCGTGGATATGAAAAAGGAGGACATCCGGGCCCTGGAGGAGAAGTATGCCAAGCTGGAGTGCCCCATTGTCTCCAACAACTCCGCTCACCGCTGGACGGAGGACGTGCCGATGGTGGTGCCGGAGCTGAACGCGGACCACCTGGCGGTTATCGAGGCCCAGCGCAGGCGCCTGGGCACCAAGCGGGGCTTCATCGCCGTGAAGAGCAACTGCTCCCTCCAAAGCTATGTCCCCGCCCTGCACCCCCTGCTGAAATACGGGATTGACCGGGCGTTGGTTTGTACATATCAGGCCATCTCCGGCGCGGGCAAAACCTTTGAACGCTGGCCGGAGATGGTGGATAACTGCATCCCCTACATCGGCGGCGAGGAGGAAAAGAGCGAGCGGGAACCCCTGAAGCTGTGGGGCAGCGTGGAGGATGGCAAAATCGTCAGCGCCTCCGGTCCCGCCATCACCGCCCAGTGCTTCCGGGTGGCCTGCCAGGACGGCCACATGGCGGCGGTGTTCGTGAAGTTCCAGGAGGGGAAAACGCCCTCCATCGACCAGATCAAGACCGACTGGGCCGCCTTCCGGGGACCCGCCCAGGAGCTGCGCCTCCCCTCCGCCCCCAAGCAGTTCCTCCACTATTTCGAGGAGCCGGACCGGCCCCAGACCCGGCTGGACCGGAACCTGGAAAACGGTATGGCCGTGTCTCTTGGCCGCCTGCGGGAGGACAGCCAGTACGACTACAAATTCGTGGGTCTGAGCCACAACACCCTCCGGGGCGCGGCGGGCGGCGCGGTCCTGCTGGCCGAGCTGCTGTGCGCCAAGGGATACATCGAGGCGAAGTAATTCTCTCTCCACACTTTACGAAAGAGGCGGCGCACCGCGGACGGCGGGCCGCCTCTTTTTCTCATCTGAGATCAAGAAAGGAGCTGTCTGCTGTGAAGCACCCCATCTTTATAGGTTCCGCAGTGGCCATCGTCACACCGTTCAAGGAAGGCGGCGTGGACCTGGACGCCCTGGGGGACCTGCTGGACTTTCAACTGGAAAACGGGACGGACGCCGTGGTGGTCTGCGGCACCACCGGCGAGGCAAGCACCATGACCTACCGGGAACGGGCAGAAACCATCGCCTTCTGCGTCCGGCACGTGGGCGGGCGAGTCCCGGTTATCGCCGGGTCCGGGTCCAACTCCACGGAAAACGCCGTGACGCTTTCCCAAGAGGCGGAACGCCAGGGGGCGGATGGCCTTCTGGTGGTTACCCCCTACTACAACAAAGCCAGCCAGGCGGGGCTGCTCCGGCACTACCGGACCGTCGCCAATTCGGTCTCCCTTCCCATTATCCTGTACAGCGTCCCCTCCCGCACCGGGGTTTCCATCGCCCCGGAGACGTACGCCGCCCTGGCGGAACACCCGAACATCATCGGCGTCAAGGAGGCGTCGGGAAACCTGGGAAACATCCAGCGGACCCGGAGCCTCTGCCCCGAGGATTTCACCATCTGGTCCGGCAACGACGATGAAACCGTCCCCATCTGCGCCCTGGGGGGCAAGGGGGTCATCTCCGTCGCGGCCAACGTCCTCCCGGCGGAGATGCGCCGCCTGACGCATCTTTGCCTCAAAAACGACTTCGCCGCCGCCGGGAAATTGCAGATATATTTAAAGGACTTCTGCGACGCCATGTTCTGCGAGGTGAACCCCATTCCGGTGAAAACCGCCCTGGGTCTGCTGGGCTGGCGGGTTGGAGAGCTGCGCTCGCCCATGTGCCCGCCCTCACCAGAGAATCTGGCGCACATCAAAACCGTCTTGGCCCAGTACGGGCTTGCAGTATAAAGGGGAACCGCCGTCCATGGATTCCTGGGCGGCGGTTCCTTATTCCGCCGGCTCCGTCAGCGCTGTCTGATAGTCTTCCAGCGCTTTTTCCAGCGCGGCGGCATCGCTGTAATCCACACTCCCCAGGTCAATCTCATTTCGAACCGTGTTTACCAGCTCCTGGGCTTGGCCCAAATATCCATGGGCCTCCCGCAAAAAGCGGCGATCTCCGGAATGTCAAAACTTTCGTGAAGGGGACTGCCGAAGTTGATGTCGAAGTCCACATGGTTCTCCCGATAGATCACCGGCTCCCCCGCGCTGTCCAAGGAGAAAATCCGGTATTGATAGGAGCCGTACCCCTGCCCCATACTGGGAACATATTGGAGCAGATAGTCTTCTCCGTCCAGCAGGAGGGCGTAAAGGCTGTTTTGTCCGGCATGAGCTATTCCTGCATCGTCTTCCCAAAGAACCCGGTTTTCTTTGTCCATCACGCGCAGCTCGTAGTAATCCGGGAGTTCTTTGATATGTCCAGGATACCATATCGTTCCCAGTTCTATGGATTCCGGTTCGCCGTCGGGCAAAAAGGCATACTCCGGGATGGAGCTCCCGTCCGGCAGGACGAAGTCCCAGCTGGTCCAATTCTTTGTCTTGATGTGGGTGATGGAACACCAAGACCGGGCGGTCCGGCCCAGGGCGAGGAACCCGCTCTCCAGGGACCAGAGGGCGGTCTGGCTCAGCCAGCCCTGGTCCTGCCAGAGGACCTCCCCATTCTTCCGGCCTGCGATTTGCAGGAACTCCGGAGGCTGAACGCCGCTGACGTATTCACCGCTGGCTCCCTGGACCCGGACCTCAAACCGCCCATCCGGCGAAATGGCCTCTCCCTCCACCCCGGCCACCGGCATGGAAGCAATCAGCTCCGCGTACGCATCCGTTTCTTCCGGCGCCTCCGTTTCTTCCGGCGCCTCCGCCTCCACAGGATTCTCCTGCAGCTTTGCGATCCCCGCCTGCCTGCAGGCCGGCAGCAGCAGCAGCAGCGCCAAAATGCCCAGCAGCTTTTTCATGAATTCCGCCCCTTATTGCCTATTTAATAAAGACAGTATAAGGTCCCGCCTGGTTTGCCGTAATCTCAAAGCGGTTACACTTCTTTACAATCCGGTAACGCACTCTTGGGCTGAGGCCGGCATAAAGGCACAAAATATAGGAATTTTTTCCGAAAAAGGTGTTGACCATCCCGGAAAGCTGTGCTATACTCGACATTACCTGTGAGCGGGGCTTTTTTGTTGCGCGCTTTTCGCTTTTCAAGCCGCGATGGACAGGTCCCGGCAGGGAGGCAGTCGTGCCTTCCCCGGAGGAGGGCAAATATAAGGAGGTGCCGAAACAATGCGAGTCAAAGTAACCCTGAGATGCAACGAGTGCAAGCAGAGAAACTACAATACCATGAAAAACAAGAAGAACACCCCGGACAAGCTGGAACTGAACAAGTATTGCCGTTTCTGCCGGAAGCACACGCTCCACAGCGAAACCAAATAATTGAGGAAAGGGCGTATTAAGAATGGCAGAAGCGAAGAAGAAGGATCGCGGCCTTTGGTTCCGCGAAATGAAAAGCGAGCTGAAAAAAGTCGTTTGGCCCAACAAACAGACCGTGATGAAAAACACGGGCACGGTACTGCTGTGCTCCGCCATCATCGGCGCGTTTATCTGGGTGTTCGACTTTCTGTCCGTCTCCCTGGTTCAGATGATCCTGAGTCTCTTTGGAGCCTGAGGAACGGAAGATGGCAGACAGCGCGAAATGGTATGTTGTGCATACCTACTCCGGCTATGAAAACGCCGTCAAAACCAGCATTGAGAAGTTCGTCGTCGGGCGCAGCATGGAGGATATGATTCTGCGAATCGAGATTCCCATGGAAAACGTGACGGAGATCACCGAAAGCGGCGCTTCCAAAGAAGTGGCCCGGAAGGTCTTCCCTGGCTACGTGCTCATCAAGATGATTATGACGGACGAGACCTGGCACTTGGTTCGGAACGTCCGGGGCGTCACCGGCTTTGTGGGCACCGCCAACAAGGCCATCCCCCTGACAGAGGAAGAGGTCCTGGCCATGGGCATGGAGAAGCACGAGATCGTCGTCAAGTACGGCTTGGGCGACCACGTGCGGATCATGGACGGCCCGCTGGCCAGCTTCACCGGCGTGGTGGAGGAAATTGAGCCGGACAAAAACCGGGTCAGCGTCATGGTTTCCATGTTCGGCCGGGAAACCCCGGTGGACCTGGAGCTGGATCAAGTGGAAGTTTTAAGCTGAATCCCCGTGTCTTTCCGGACGCGGGTCCGCGCCTCAGCGCGCAGGTGGGAGGGACGAGAAAACTGTCCCGCCGAACCACATTTTAAATCGTAGGAGGTGCCGCTCCATGGCACAGAAGATCACTGGTTATGTAAAGCTGCAAATTCCCGCGGGCAAGGCGACGCCCGCTCCCCCCGTAGGCCCTGCCCTGGGCCAGCACGGTGTGAACATTGCCGCCTTTACCAAGGAGTTCAACGAGCGTACCAAAAACGATGTGGGCATGATTATCCCCGTCGTCATCACCGTGTACGCGGACCGCTCTTTCTCCTTCATCACCAAGACGCCTCCGGCGGCGGTGCTGATTAAGAAGGAATGCAGCATCGAATCCGGCTCCGGCGTTCCCAACAAGACCAAGGTGGCCACCATCTCCAAGGCCAGCATCCAGAAAATCGCCGAAATCAAGATGCGGGACCTGAACGCCGCCAGCCTGGAGTCCGCCATGAGCATGATCGCCGGGACCTGCCGGTCCATGGGCGTCATTGTCGGCGACTGACCAATATTTTAAGAGCGGCCGGATCGCCGCTCCATACAGTGGGAGGATTCCGTTCCGAAGAACCACTATGAGGAGGAAGTAACAGTGTTTAGAGGCAAAAAATATCAGGACAGCGCCAAGCAG
>JAAWTB010000010.1 GCA_022801815.1 Oscillibacter sp.
TTTTCACATGATGCCTGTGGTATCATGTGAAAATGGTTATATGGGCTTTCGCTGGAGCGCGCTTCACCCGGCGGAGGCGCACAAAAGACTGGAGGTTTTCAAATTGAGTTTAGTCCCCTACGTAGTAGAACAGACCAACCGGGGCGAGCGGTCCTATGACATTTTTTCCCGGCTTTTAAACGACCGGATCGTCTTTTTGGGCGAGGAGGTCAACGCCACCACGGCCAGCCTCATTGTGGCTCAGCTCCTTTATCTGGAGGCCCAGGATCCCGACAAGGACATCCAGCTGTATATCAACAGTCCCGGCGGATCTGTCACCGACGGTATGGCTATTTATGACACCATGCAGTATGTCAAATGCGATGTGTCCACCATCTGCGTGGGCATGGCGGCCAGCATGGGGGCCTTCCTCCTCTCTGCTGGAGCCAAGGGCAAGCGCATCGCCCTGCCTAATGCGGAGATCATGATTCACCAGCCCTCCGCCGGAACCCAGGGACAGATTACCGACATGGCCATTCACCTCAAGCGCCTGGAAACGATTAAAAAGCGGATGAACCGTATCCTGGCGGAGAATACAGGCCGCTCCATTGAGGAGGTCACCGACGCGTGTGAGCGGGATAACTTCATGAGCGCGGAGGAGGCCAAGGAGTTTGGACTGATTGACAAGATTTTGGTCAACAAAGAAGAGAAGAAGGACGAGGAGTAAAAGCGTTCCCGCTCCCTGATACCCGATAGAGAACAAGAGGTAGAGACCATGAACGACGACGGCAACAAGAAAGCACTGCGGTGTTCCTTCTGCGGCAAGCATGAACAGCAGATTCACCGAATGATACAAGGTCCCGGCGTGCGCATCTGCGACGAGTGCGTCCACCTGTGCATGAGCATCCTGAACGACGGCTTCGAGCCCGACGCCCCGGCGCTGGAGGATATGCCGGACCAGCTGCCCACGCCCCGGGAGATTCGGGATGTGCTGGACCAGTATGTCATCGGCCAGGATGAGGCGAAAATTGCCCTGGCCGTGGCGGTGTACAATCACTACAAGCGTATCTTTTTCGGTGGCGACGAGGATGTAGAGCTCCAAAAAAGCAACATTTTGATGCTGGGCCCCACAGGTTCCGGCAAGACCCTCTTTGCCCAGACCCTGGCCAAAATTTTAAAAGTGCCCTTCGCCATTGCCGACGCCACTACTCTTACCGAGGCGGGCTACGTGGGCGACGACGTGGAGAATATCCTTCTTCGCCTGCTCCAGGCGGCGGATTTCGACGTGGAGCGAGCCGAGCACGGGATTATCTATGTGGACGAAATTGACAAGATTGCCCGAAAGAGCGAAAATACCTCCATCACCCGGGACGTTTCCGGCGAGGGCGTCCAGCAGGCGCTTTTGAAAATCGTGGAGGGAACCGTGGCCAACGTCCCGCCCCAGGGCGGCCGGAAGCATCCCCACCAGGAGTTCATCCAGATGAACACCAAAAACATTCTCTTCATCTGCGGCGGAGCCTTCGACGGATTGGAAAAGATCATCGAGAAGCGGCTGGACCAGAAGAGCATTGGCTTCGGTGCCAACGTCCAGGGTAAAAAGGACAAAGACCTCAGTAAGATTCTCCATGAGGTCCAGCCTCATGACATTTTGAAGTTCGGACTTATTCCCGAGCTGGTGGGCCGCCTGCCGGTCATCGCGCCGCTGAACGGCCTGCGGCGGGGGGATTTGGTCCGTATTCTTCAGGAACCTAAAAACGCCCTGGTAAAGCAGTACAAGAAGCTGCTGGAATACGACGATGTAGAGCTGGAGTTTGAGTTGGAGGCGCTGGACGCCGTGGCCGACAAAGCCATTGAGCGAAACATCGGCGCCCGGGGCCTCCGGGCCGTTATGGAGGGAATGCTGACGCAGATTATGTATGATATCCCTTCGGACCCCACCATTGTCAAGGCAGTGATTACGAAAGAGTGCGTGGACGGCACGGGCCAGCCCATCCTGACAAAGGACCCTGAGAAGGTGAGCTATTCCGTAAAGCTGAACACAGGGAAGGGCGGAAAATCCCGTCCCCCTAAGTCCGCGTCCTGACACCAAAAGGGGATCCGGTCTTTTCGCCGGACCAGGAGAGAGGAAGGGAGTAATATCCCTTCCTCTCGGGCTGTTGGGCCCTATTCCATTCTTTGCTATTATTTCCCAGCCCCTGGAAAGGAGCGTGAACGTATGGAAGCGACGACAATGAACATGCCCGTTCTGGCCCTCCGCGGCCTGACGGTTTTCCCACAAATGAACTTGACCTTCGATGTGGAGCGTCCCATCTCCATCGCGGCCCTGGAGCGGGCTATGGAGGGAGAACAGGACGTCTTCCTGGTCACACAGCGGGAGATTGGCGTAGAGCATCCGGAGGAGAAGGACCTGTATTCTGTGGGCACTGTGTCCCATATCCGGCAGATTCTTCGCCTGTCCTCCGGCTCTGCCCGTGTTATGGTGGAGGGCCGGAGGCGGGCCCGGCTGCGGCGGCTGTGGCAGTCGTCCCCCTATCTTCAGGCCAACATTGAGGAATTGCCCGAGGAAGCCGCCACTAAGCCCCAGAGCCCCCGAGCGGAGGCCCTGCTCCGCCAAACTTGGAGTTTGTTCAGCGAGTATGCCCAGTTTTCCGGCGCAGTGCCGGAGGAAATTGTGACGGCAGTAATGGACAGCCGGGATGTGGGACGCCTGGCGGACTTCATTGCCCAGAACATTCCCCTGCGGCACACGGATAAGCAGGAAATTTTAGAAGAGCTGGCCCCCTTTGTCCGGCTTCGGAAGCTGAACGGCCTCTTGGCGCGAGAGTGCAGCATCTTGGGGTTTGAGCACGAGATGGAGGGCAAGATTCGGGACCAGCTCATCCGCACCCAGCGAGACCAGATTCTCCGCACCCAGATTCGGGTTCTCCAGAACGAGCTGGGGGAGGACGACGACGAGGATGAGGTGGAGGACTATTGCCGCAAAATTCTGGAGCTTCATCTGGAAGAAGAGGCGGAGCAGCACCTTTTGAAAGAGGCGGGAAAGCTCTCCCGCCAGCCCTATGGCAGCGCCGAGGCATCGGTGATTCGGAACTATCTGGATGTGTGCCTGGAGATGCCTTGGAACACGGTGACTCGGGAACGGGTCAGTGTGGAGGCCGCCCGGAAAGTGCTGGAAAAGGACCACTTCGGCCTGGTGAAGGTGAAGGAGCGCATTTTGGAAACCATTGCCGTCCGGCAGATGAATCCAAAAGGAAAAGGCCAGATTCTCTGCCTGGTTGGTCCGCCGGGAGTGGGCAAGACCTCCATTGCCATCAGCGTCGCTAAGGCGCTGAACCGAAAGCTGGCGCGTCTGTCCCTGGGCGGCGTCCGGGACGAGGCGGACATCCGGGGTCACCGCCGGACCTACATTGGTTCCATGCCCGGCCGGGTCATCGACGCCATCATTCGGGGCGGGTCCATGAATCCGCTGCTCCTGCTGGATGAAATCGACAAGCTGGGGGGAGATTTCCGGGGAGACCCGGCCTCTGCCTTGCTGGAGGTACTGGACAGCGAGCAGAATCATGCCTTCCGGGATCATTACATGGAAATTCCTGTGGACCTGAGCCGCGTCATGTTTATTACCACTGCCAACACCACCGATACCATTCCCCAGCCTCTGCTGGACCGGATGGAGGTGATCCGCCTCACCAGCTACACCGACGAGGAGAAGGTAGAGATCGCCCGCCGTCACCTGCTGCCCAAGCAACTGGCGGAGCACGGACTGAAAAAGTCCGCCCTCCGGGTGGGAGACGACGTGCTTCGGGCTGTTATCCGGGATTATACCCGGGAGTCCGGCGTGCGGCAGCTGGAGCGCCGCATCGCGGCCCTGTGCCGGAAGACAGACATGAAGCTGGTCTCCGGAGAGGCGAAGCGGGTAGCCTTAGCAGAGGAGGATTTACCGAAATTCCTGGACTGCCAGCCGTATCCCCCTGCCCTCCACACGGAGCGGGAGGAGGTCGGCGTAGTCAACGGCCTGGCCTGGACAGAGACCGGCGGCGAGATATTGGAAGTTGAGGTCAGCGTAATGGAGGGTACCGGCAAGCTGGAGCTCACCGGGAACTTGGGCGACGTTATGAAGGAATCCGCCCAGGCGGCGCTGAGCTGCATCCGCAGCCGGGCGGAGGTGCTGAACGTGGAGGCGGAGTTTTATAAAAATAAGGACATCCACGTCCACTTTCCCGAGGGGGCAGTGCCCAAGGATGGTCCTTCGGCAGGCATTGCCGTGACCACCGCTATGCTCTCCGCCTTGACGGACCGGAAAATCAAGGCGGGCATCGCCATGACGGGAGAGGTGACCCTCCGGGGCCGGGTGCTTCCCATCGGCGGTTTGAAGGAGAAGACCATGGCCGCCCTGCGCAGCGGCATCGGCACCGTACTAATTCCCAAGGACAACGTCCGGGATTTGGAGGAAATTGACCAGACCGTCCGGGCGGCGCTGAAATTCATCCCGGTGGAGACCATCGACCAGGTGTTTGCCGCCGCCCTGACGCCCATGCCGGAGGCAGTCCGAGAGGAGACGCCGGTTTTCGTTCCCGTGGCCAGGGAAAAAACGGAAGCGGTTCTCCGGCAGTAAAGGAGGCGCTATGTCCATCAATTTTGGAAAGGCGGAGTTTATCCGCTCCGCCGGGGCGAGGGAGCAGTTCCTCTGGGACGGTCTGCCCCAATTTGCTTTTGCGGGCCGGTCCAACGTGGGGAAGTCCTCGGTCATCAACCGCCTTCTGGGACGGAAGAACTTGGCCTATGTGGGATCCTCTCCAGGCAAGACCACGCAGGTCAACTACTTCCGGGTAGATGGCCGGGTCTATTTGGTAGACCTGCCGGGCTATGGCTATGCCAAGGTCTCCAAGGCAGAGAAGGAACGCTGGAGTCGGCTGATGGAGAGCTATTTTCAGGAGGCCCACATTACTGCCGGGATGCTCATCGTGGACGTCCGGCATAAGCCCACAGCCAACGACCTGACCATGCACAGCTGGTTCCGGGAGACGGGCTGTCCGGAAATTGTAGTGGCCAATAAGCTGGATAAGCTGAAAAAGAGTCAAATTGCCCCCGCTTTGGCTCTGATTCAAGAGACCCTAGAGCTAAGAGAAGAGGATGTTCTCCTTCCGTTCTCCGCTGAAAAGGGGACGGGGAAAGAGGAACTGATCCGCCTTCTGAACGCCGCAGCCGAGTAAAAGGCTGAGAAAAGAGCCGCCCTTGACGGGCGGCTCTTCTATATACCGGCAGAATTTATTGGACAATCAGGGTTTTCCCGTCCATCTCCGGCGGACAGGCCAGGCCCATCACATCAAGCATGGTAGGCGCGATGTCCGCCAGCCGTCCGTCGCTCCGCAGTTCAGACCCTGCGCCGCAAAGAATGAAGGGCACAGGATTGGTGGTATGGGCGGTCATGGGGCTGCCATCGGGTTCCACCATCTGCTCGGCGTTGCCGTGGTCGGCTGTAATCATAGCGATACCGCCCATTTTTAATGTGGCGTCCACCACTTTCCCCACACAGGCGTCCACGGTTTCCACAGCCTTTACGGCAGCGTCAAACATGCCGGTGTGGCCTACCATGTCGCAGTTGGCGAAGTTTAGAATGATAACGTCATAAGCTCCGGATTCGATGCGCTCCACGCACTTCTCGCAGACCTCCGGCGCGCTCATCTCCGGCTGGAGATCATAGGTGGCGACCTTGGGGGAGGGGACCAGCACCCGGTCTTCTCCAGGGAAAACGGTTTCGCTGCCGCCGTTGAAGAAGAAGGTGACGTGGGCGTATTTTTCTGTCTCGGCGATGCGGAGCTGGGTCATACCCATTTTACTCAGATATTCGCCAAGACCGTTGTTCACCAGAACGCGGGGGAACGCCACCTCCACATTGGGCATAGAGGCGTCGTACTCCGTGTTGCACACAAAGGTCAGGGGGAAAATCTGGCGGGTGAAGCCGTCAAACTCCGGGTCCACCAGAGTCCGGGTGATTTCCCGGGCCCGGTCGGGGCGGAAATTGAAGAAGATAACGCTGTCGTTGTCGGAGATGGACCCGTCGGCGTCGCAGACCACGGGTTCCACAAACTCGTCGGTGACGCCCTTTTCATAGGATTGTTTCACCGCGTCCACAGGGTCCGGGTTGTTGATGGGGCTTTCCCCGTAGACCATGGCATCGTAAGCCTGCTCCACACGGTCCCAGCGCTTGTCCCGGTCCATAGCATAGTACCGGCCCATGACGGTGGCAATCTTGCCTACGCCGATTTCTTCGCACTTGCCTACCGTTTGCGCCACAAAGCCCGCGCCAGAGGTGGGGGACACGTCCCGTCCGTCCAGGAAGGCGTGGATATAGACCCGCGTGAGCCCTTTCTCCTTGGCCATTTTCAGCAGGGCGAAAAGGTGGGTCAGGTGGGAATGGACGCCGCCGTCGGACAAAAGCCCGAACAGGTGCAGGGCGGAACCATTTTCCAGGCAGGCATCCATAGCGTGGAGATAGGCGGGATTCTGGAAAAAGCTGCCGTCCTCAATGGCTCGGGTAATGCGGGGCAGGTCCTGGAAGACCACCCGGCCGCCGCCAATGTTGGTGTGCCCCACCTCGCTGTTGCCCATCTGCCCGTCGGGCAGACCCACATCCAAGCCGGAGGCGGAGAGGGTGGTATGGGCAAATTCCTGAAAAAAGCTGTCCAGCCGGGGCGTTTTGGCGGCCTTGACGGCGTTGCCCGTCTCTCCCCCGCCAGTGCCGAAGCCATCCATGATAATCAAAGTAGTCGGTGTCTTATTCATTAAATACTCCTCCTCAGGGGAGAATTGAAATCATTTTCCCGACGACATGTGCGTCAGGAAAATTCCCCGACTCGTGCGCTTGGGGCGCACACACCAGTGACTGACGTCACTGGTGTGGGGGAATCCAAAGGGGGGACAGAGTCCCCCCTTTGAGACGAAGTCATTCTTGATTTGCCGCGTTGATAATCTCAACGAACTGGTCGGGTTTTAAGGCTGCGCCGCCGATGAGGCCGCCGTCAATGTCGGGCTGGGCCAGCAGCTCTGCGGCGTTTTTGGCGTTCATAGAGCCGCCGTACTGAATGGTAACGCTCCGGGCTACCCGAGCGCCATACAGGGAGCGGATGGTGGCGCGGATGTTAGAGCAGACCTCGCCGGCCTGTTCCGCAGTGGCGGTTTTGCCGGTGCCGATGGCCCAAATGGGCTCATAGGCGATGATGCAGCGGCGCAGCTTGTCGGCAGGCACGCCAAAGAGGGCGCTCTTCACCTGAAGGGCAATCCACTCATTGGTAATGCCGGTCTCCCGCTGTTCCAGGCTCTCGCCCACGCAGATAATGGGATTCATGCCGGCGTTTAGTACGGCGTGAACTTTTTTGTTGACGGTCACGTCGGTTTCGCCGAAGTACTGGCGGCGCTCGCTGTGGCCGATGATGACGTATTTGACGGCCAGGTCCTTGAGCATTTCGGCGGACACCTCGCCGGTGTAAGCGCCCTTTTCCTCAAAGTAGACGTTCTCCGCGCCTACGGAGATGCGCAGATCCTTAAAGGCCTTGGCAGCCGTGGAGATGTTGCAGGCGGGGACGCAGATCAGGGTTTCGCACCACTTAGCCCGGGGCATGATTTTACGGATATCTTCGGCAAACTTTTTGGTTTCAGTGGCGGTCATGTTCATCTTCCAGTTTCCGGCGATGACGGTTTTGCGGTATCTGCGGTTCATGATGTTCAAAACTCCTTTATATTTATAGTTTCATGACAGCGGGCGGCAACGCCCGGAGGAAAGCAAAATGCAATCATCTAATTTATAGCGGAACCGGGGAGAAATGTCAAGGGCGCAAGGTGCTTTTCTTGAACGTTTCCCGCGAAAACCACGGGGACTTTCCTCATTTGTCCAGCAAACACGCCACGCCCGGCAACTCCTTGCCCTCCAGGAACTCCAGGGAAGCGCCGCCGCCGGTAGAGATATGGCTCATCTGGTCTGCGTAGCCCAGCTGCTCCACTGCCGCCGCGCTGTCTCCGCCGCCGATGACGGTAATGGCGGAGGTTTTGCTCAGGGCCTCGGCCATGGCCTCGGTACCCTTGGCGAAGGCGGGGAACTCAAACACGCCCATGGGACCGTTCCAGATGACGGTGCCCGCGCCGGACACGGCGTCGCAGTATAGCTTTACGGTCTCGGGGCCGATGTCCAGACCCTCCCAGCCGTCGGGAATTTCACCGGCTTTAACAATCTGACTCTTGGCGTCAGGGGAGAACTTGTCGCCGCATACCGTGTCTACCGGCAGGAGGAAGGTTACGCCCTTATCCTTGGCCTTGGCAATCATATCCTTAGAATAGTCCATCCAGTCGGTTTCCAGCAGGCTGTTGCCCACCTTGCCACCCTGCGCAGCGGAGAAGGTGTAGGACATGCCGCCGCCGATAATGATGGTGTCGGCAATTTCCAGCAGGTTGTTGATAACGCCGATTTTGGAGGAGACCTTGGCCCCGCCCAGAATGGCCACCAGAGGCCGCTTGGGGTTGGCGATGGCGCCGCCCAGGAAGTCCAGCTCCTTTTGAATCAGGAAGCCGGAGACGGCGGGCAGATAGTCGGCCACACCGGCGGTGGAGGCGTGGGCCCGGTGTACCGCGCCGAAGGCGTCGGACACATAGAGCTCCGCCATAGAGGCCATAGCCTTAGCCAGCTCTGGGTCGTTCTTGGTCTCGCCCTTTTCAAAGCGGGTATTTTCCAGCAGCAGAATCTCGCCGGGCTTCAGGGCGGCAGCCTTGGCCTTGGCGTCCTCGCCCACCACGTCGGCGGCCATGATGACCTCTTTGCCCAGCAGCTCGCCCAGGCGTTTGGCCACAGGGGCCAGGCTCAGCTTCGCCAGGGACTTCTGCCACTTCTCCTGGGTGAGGGAAGCGGGGTCCTTGCCCTTTTCGGTCTGCTTCTTCACCCATTTGTCAAAACTGGCCTCCGGCTTGCCCAAGTGCGAGCAGGCGATGACGGCGGCGCCTTGCTCCAGCAGGTATTGAATAGTGGGCAGGGCGGCCACGATGCGCTTGTCGCTGGTGATGGCGCCGGTCTCCTTGTCCTGGGGGACATTGAAGTCGCAGCGAAGCAACACCTTCTTGCCGGATACTTCCACATCTTTCACGGTTTTCTTGCTGTAATTCATCTCAGGACTCCTCCTAAAAAGAACTTATTTCTCGGCGCGAACGCCGGTTTAAACACTTGCTAAGAATGCGCCATTTCCCCTGTTCCCAGCAGTCCCGGGAACCCGTTTTGCCGCAGAGCCTCGTAGGCAAAGACGGCCACGGCGTTGCTGAGGTTCAGGCTTCTGGCCTCGCCAATCATGGGCAGACGGACGCAGCGATCCCGAAAACGTTCCCGAAATGCCTGGGGCAGTCCGGCGGTCTCCTTGCCAAAGAAGAGCCAGCTGTCCGGCGTGAACGCTGCCTCCACATAAGGCCGGGGGGCCTTGGTGGTGGCCAGCCAGAGGTCCTGGGCGGCTTCCGGATGGCGGCGGAACAGGTCCTCCAGGTTTTCGTAGTCGGTAACCTCCACCAGATGCCAGTAGTCCAGGCCGCAGCGCTTCATGTTTCGCCGGACGGCGTCCTGGGAGATGTCGAAGCCCAGGGGGCGTACCAGATGGAGGCTGGCCCCAATAACCGCGCAGGTGCGGGAGATGTTTCCGCAGTTCTGGGGAATCTCCGGCTCTACCAGTACGATGTGCAGCATAGGGCAAACCTCACTTTCTCAAAGAATAGTAGTATTGTAATCTATTACGTGAACAAATTCAACTACATTCTTTGAAAAAATTGCATTTTTGAGGAAAACGCACCAGCCGAAAAAAATAATTTCTGCGAAACGCCGAAAAACTTTGGGAGAACTAGCGGCTTTGCCGCCTTTTTCCGTAGGGTATGACAAAAAAGAACAAGAAATAAGAAAAGATTTGGAAAAAATTCTAGGGACAAATTAAGCGGAACCACTGGATTTTCCCCAAAAGTTTGATATAATGGACTTACCTTTAGTAAAAATGTGCAAAGGAGGGGAGAGCTTATGCGCTGTTTGAAGCAGGCTGTTCTGCTTTTCGAGGAAGACTCCGCCGTCCCGGCGGATGGCAAGCCGCTGATGCTGGAAACCGTGTTGTCCCGTCCTATCCTGTCCTGGGTATGCGACCGATTGCGGAACGAAGGCGTTCGGCGGCTTTTCGCTGTCTGCGGTCCCCGGTTTGCGGAGGAGGCCCGGAGCGTCCTGCCTGCGGAGGCCGATGTTTCCGAACAGTGGAAGGATTTGGAGGCGTTTTTGGATACGGACGAGGCGACGCTGGTGCTTCCCCGGGCTGCGTTTCCCATGGAGGAGGCCGGACCCGGCTTTGCCTATGCCGCCTCCGGGCGGGAACTTCGGGAGACCTGGCGGACGCGGATGACCAACAGCGTTCAGGGAGCGGAGCTGGTTCCCGGCTGGCTCCCGGTCTATGGGCCGGACACGATCCAGGAGATTGAAACGCTGCTGCAGAGCCGGAAATCCCTGGCGGAAAATGAGTGAATATGTCCAATGAGCACAATTGGACAAAAATAAAATGACCGCCTGGTCATGGAAAGAGAGCGTTTAGGATATGATTTCACACGGGAAAGATATCAAGGTGTTTTCCGGCAACGCGAACCTGAAGCTGGCGAAGGAAATCTGCGCGCAGATGGGCACGAAGCTGGGAGAGGCCGAGGTCGGCGCCTTCTCCGACGGCGAGGTGTTTGTCTCCCTGTATGAGACCGTCCGGGGCAGCGACGTTTTCGTGGTCCAGCCCACTTGTTGCCCGGTTAACAACAACCTGATGGAGCTGCTGATTATCATCGACGCGCTGAAGCGGGCCTCCGCAGGCCGCATCACCGCCGTCATCCCGTACTACGGCTATGCCCGGCAGGACCGGAAGGCCAAGGCCCGGGACCCCATTACCGCCAAGCTGGTTGCCAACATGATCACCGCCGCCGGGGCGGACCGGGTGCTGACGATGGACCTTCACGCCGCGCAGATTCAGGGCTTTTTCGACATTCCGGTGGACAATCTGGCAGGTAATCCCATCTTCGTGGACTACTACGCCAAGAAGTTTGGCGGCAGCTGCGAGAGCATGGTGGTGGTGTCCCCGGACGTGGGATCTGTCTCCCGGGCCCGGGCTTTTGCCCAGAAGCTGCATATGCAGCTGGCCATTGTGGATAAACGCCGACAGCGGGCCAACCACTGCGAAGTCATGAACGTCATCGGCGATGTGGCTGGGCGGGACTGCATCCTCTTCGACGACCTGGTGGATACCGGCGGGTCCCTCTGCAACGCCGCTCAAGCCCTGATGGACAACGGAGCCCGCAGCGTTCATGCCTGCGCCTCCCATGGCGTGCTCTCCGGCCCGGCCATCGACCGGATCAACGCCAGCCCCATTCAGGAGCTGGCCCTGCTGGACACCATTCCGGCCATCAAGCCGGAGCTGAGCAGCAAGGTCAAGTATCTTTCCGTGGCCCCCATGTTCTGCGAGGCCATCGAGCGGGTCTATCAGGAGGTCTCTATCTCCAAGCTGTTCCGTTAAAGCAAAGTCGTTGTACGGTTGCGATATAACATGCACGAGGCGGGGAAGGCGTACTTCCCCGCCTAAGTGGGTTATGCAAAGCTGTCAAATTTAGGTGTTTATTGGAAAGGCGAAACCAATTATGCTGTTTGGAAACAAGGGTGGCTCTTCTGTAGAGTGGCTGATTGCGGGACTGGGGAATCCCGGTGCGAAGTACGAGAATACCCGGCACAACATGGGCTTTCGTACGGTGGAGCTGCTGGCGGAGCAAAAGAGCGTGAAGCTGAATAAGGTGAAGTTCAAATCCGCCTACAACCTCTTCGAGTTTGCCGGGACCCGGTGCCTGGTGATGAAGCCGCAAACCTATATGAATCTCTCCGGCGAGGCGGTGCGGGAGGCGGCGCAGTTCTACAAAATTCCCCCGGAGCGTGTGCTGGTGATTTACGACGACGTGTCCCTTCCTGTGGGGAAGCTGCGGGTCCGCCCGTCCGGCTCCGCCGGGGGGCACAACGGAATTAAAAGCATCATCGCCCATCTGGGGACCCAGGAGTTTCCCCGCATCAAAATCGGCACCGGGGCACCGGAGGAAAAGGACAGCATGATTGACTGGGTCATTGGCGTTCCCTCCCAAAAGGAGCGGGAAATTCTGCTGGACGCCTTCCGGCGGGCAATCGAGGCGGCGGAATGCGTCGTCGAACACGGCTGTCAGAAGGCCATGAACCATTTTAACGGAACCTGAGAAGGATTTGCCATGAAGCATTTGCTGGAAACATTGATGACCATCCCGGAGGCGGGGGAGCTTTTGCGTCGGGTGGAAACCGGCGGCTGTCCCGCTGCGGTGACGGGCCTCCAGCCCGTCCAGCGGGCCTGCCTCGGCGCGGCGGCGGCCCTGGCGGCGGGACGTCCGGCGGTCTTTATCTGCGGCGACGAGGGAGAGGTCCGGCAATTGGCGCGAGACCTGGAGTCTCTGCTGGGCGAACCCCCGGTGACCCTGCTCAGCCGGGAGTGGCAGCTCCGCCCTGGGGCCGTTTCCTCCCGGGACTGGGAGCGGGGCCGCCTGGCGGCGCTCTATGCCATGGCCCAAGGCGCGCCCCGCGCAGTAGTCGCTGCGGCTGACGCCCTGATGGCCCGGACCCTGCCCCCAAAGCTGCTGAAGGACCTGACCGTCACCCTGAACGTGGGAGACCGGCTAGACCTGCCGGACTTGACGGAACGGCTCCTCTCCGCCGGGTATACCCGCTGCCAGCAGGTGGAGGGCGTGGGTCAGTTTGCGCTTCGGGGCGGTATTCTGGACGTATTTTCCCCCTTGATGGACCAACCGGTCCGCTGTGAATTTTTTGATGATGAAATTGACTCTATGGGAGCCTTTGACCCCGGCACCCAGCGGCGGACGGCAAACCTGGATTACGCGCAGATTCTTCCTGCCGCCGAGGTGCTGCCCCGGCAGGCGGAGGGGGGGCTGGAGGGTCTGGGGGAAACGCTGTTGGCCCTGGCGGCGAAGCTGGAGAAAAAAGGAGTTCCCGCCGCCGCCCGCCTTCAGGAGGACGGCGAGCGGCTGAAAAGCGGTGCCGTTCCCGATGGCTGCGACCGCTACCTGGCCGCCGTCTATCCCAACGCCGCCGCCGGCATCTACTATCTGCCCCCGGACGCCGTGGTATTTCTCTGCGAGGCGGGCCGGGTAGACGAGCGGGTGAAGGGGGCCCTCCTCCAGAACCGTCAGGACCTGGAGGCTTTGATGGAGGCGGGAATTCTGGCGGGAGACTACGCGAAGCTACTGTTGTCCGCCGAGGAGTTCTACGCCGCTTTGGAGACGTTCCCCGTTGTTATGGCCAATGCACTGCCCACCTCCCGGTATCCATACCCGCCCAAGAGCATTATGAGCGTCAACGCCCGGCAGCTCAGCTCTTATGGCGGCAGCTTAGAGACCGCTGTGGCGGACCTGGAGCAGTACCGGGAAAACGGCAGCGCCGTGCTGCTTCTCTGCGGGGGAGAAACCCGGGCCAACAACCTCCACCGTCTCCTGGCCGAGCGAGGGATTCCCGCCGCCTTAGATGTAAAGGGAACTTCCATGCCAGCCTCTGGGGAAATAAGGATATCCGTAGGAGCCCTCTCCGCCGGATGCGAATGGCCCGCTTTGAAGCTGGCGGTGCTGACAGAGGGCCAGCTGATCGCCCCCTCCCGGAAGCGGGCGCGGCTGAAAAAGGACTCCAACCGTCAGAAAATTCAGTCCTATACCGATTTGAAACCCGGGGACTTGGTGGTCCATACCCACCATGGCGTGGGCCGCTTCGCGGGCATTCAGCGGATGCCGGTGGACGGCGTGGAGAAGGACTATATCAAAATCGACTATGCCGGGGGCGACTGCCTCTATGTCCCCGCCACGGCTCTGGACCTGGTGAGCAAGTATATTGGCGGCGGGGAGGACGGCGAGGTCCGCCAGAAGCTGAACAAGCTGGGCGGCGCCGAATGGGCCAAGCAGAAAATCCGGGCCAAGAAGGCCGTTAAGGACTTGGCCAAGGGCCTGACAAAGCTCTACGCCGAGCGCCAGCGCTGTCCCGGCTTCGCTTTCTCTCAGGATTCCCCCTGGCAGCAGGAGTTTGAGGAGGCGTTCCCCTACGCCGAGACCGACGACCAGCTCCGGGCGATTGCGGAAATTAAGAAGGATATGGAGCAGCCCCGGCCCATGGACCGTCTTCTCTGCGGCGACGTGGGCTACGGTAAGACGGAAGTAGCGCTCCGGGCGGTGATGAAGTGCGTGCTGGACGGTAAGCAGGCCGCCATTCTGGTGCCCACCACCGTCCTGGCCCAGCAGCACTACGCCACGGCCATGGGGCGCTTTCGGGACTTCCCCGTGCGGATTGAAGTGCTGTCCAGGTTCACGCCCCCCAAGGACCAAAAGCGTATTTTAGAGCTGGCGAAGGAGGGCCGGGTGGACCTTCTCATCGGCACCCATAAGCTGCTGCAAAAAGGCATGGAGTTCAAGGACCTGGGGCTGCTCATCATCGACGAGGAACAGCGTTTCGGCGTTACCCACAAGGAGCGTCTCAAGGAGCTGAGCCGCCAGGTGGATGTGCTGACTCTCTCTGCCACACCCATCCCCCGGACGCTGAATATGGCCCTCTCGGGCCTCCGGGACATGTCTACGATTGAAGAGCCTCCGGCGGACCGCCAACCGGTCCAAACCTACGTGCTGGAGCACGACTGGGCCATTTTGGAGGATGCCATGCGGAAGGAGCTCAGTCGGGGCGGGCAGATCTACTATCTCCATAACCGGGTGGAGAGCATCGACCTCACCGCCTCCCGCATTCAAAAGCTGTTGGGACCGGAGGTCCATGTGGTCACTGGCCATGGGAAGATGAGCGAGCAGGAGCTTTCCGCCGTCATGCGCTCTATGGTGGATGGAGAGGCAGATGTGCTGGTTTGTACCACCATCATAGAAACAGGCATCGACATCTCCAATGTAAACACCTTGATTATTGAGGACGCGGACAAAATGGGCCTGGCCCAGCTCCACCAGATTCGAGGCCGCATCGGCCGCAGCGCCCGGCGGGCCTATGCCTTCCTAACTTACCGTAAGGGGAAGGTGCTTCAAGAGATTGCCGCCAAGCGGCTTTCGGCTATACGGGAGTACGTGGAATTCGGTTCCGGTTTCCGCATCGCCATGCGGGACCTGGAAATCCGGGGAGCGGGGAACCTCCTGGGTCCGGAGCAGTCCGGGTATCTCATGAGCGTGGGCTACGACCTCTATTTAAAGCTCCTGGAGGAGGCGGTGCTGGAGGAGCGGGGCGAGGAGAAGCAGATTGAGACGGAGTGCTCCGCCGACCTGACCGTCAACGCCAATATTCCGGAGCGTTATGTCACCTCTCCCGAACAGCGGATGGACCTCTACCGCCGGATTGCCGCCATTCGCTCCAACGACGATGCGTCGGACCTGCTGGATGAGCTGCTGGACCGTTATGGCGAGGCCCCCAAGCCGGTGCTGGCCTTGTTGGATGTGGCTTTGCTCCGGGCGGCGGCGGGGAAGGCGGGCATTTCGGACATCACCCAGAAGCGGGACGTTCTCCGCTTCCAGCTGGCGGTGTTCCGCCCAGAGGCGGTGGTGCGGGTCTGCGGGCTGAACAAGTACCGCCAGCGCCTCACTGTGGCCGCCGGGGAGGACCCGGCCCTGACGCTGAAATTAAAACCCGGGGCGGACACGTTGGAGAGCGCCATGGAGTTGGTGGAAGATTTGAAGCTGCAAATACCGGGATAAAGTTGGAGCGGGGGAGTCTGAGGCCCCCGCTCTGTCATATCTCCCGTATCCTTCCCATATAATGGTTCGGACAACCTTATGGGAGGAGAGGGAGCGATGCGGAGACGAATGGCGGCCCTGACCCTGGTCCTGTGCCTGGGGCTCAGCGGATGCGCGTGGAAAAGGGAGGAGAAAAATGCCTCTTTGCTGGGCCGGGCGGCAGAGCTGGGGGAGGAGTTGGTGCTGCTGACGGTAGATGGCCGGGAGGTCCCGGCCTGGCGGTATCTCTACTGGCTGGCGTTTACCTGCGACCAGATTCGGGAGAAATACAAGGACTCCGGCCTGACTCTGGATTGGAAGGCCCCTGTTCCCGGCGGCACACTGGCGGATTACGCCAAGGACCAAGCCCTGGCCGACACGGCCCTTTACGCCACTGTGGAAAACTGGGCGGAACGATACGGCTGTGCCCTTAGCGAGACGGAGCGGGCGGCGTTGGGCAAGATCTGGGAAGAGCAGTCCGCAGCCTGCGGCGGGGAAGAGGCGTACTTAACGGAACTGGCGGACCTGGGGCTGGACCGCCTCCGGGCAGAGGAGCTGGCGGAGGTAGGGATGCTCTATGCCAAGCTTTACGAGTTCTGCCTCACCGAGGGCAGCGAACTCTCCGGCCTTCTAGGGGCTGTAGACAGCCTGATGGTGGACCGCATCCTGATTTCCGCCGGAGAGGACCGGGAGGCTGCCCGGGAGCGGGCGGCGGAAGTCTTTTCCCGCCTCAATGGAGCAGAGGACCCGGCGGCGATGTTCCCAGTTTTGGCGGCAGAGGGGGACGACGCGGCGGGTCCCCGAACCCTGCTGCCGGGGGACGGAACGCTGCCCCTGGCGCTGGAGGAGGCGGCGAAGGCTCTGGAGGAAGGCCAGTATTCCGGTATTTTGGAGTCGGAAGAAGGCTTTTCCATCCTCCGCCGCCTGGCGACTCAGGGAGAGGCCTTGGCAGGGGAGGCGTTCGACCGTCTGCTCCAGGAAGCGGCGGAGAAAGCTCTGGTTCAAACCACGCCGGCTTATGACATTTTGGACGCCGCAGCCTTTGATGAGACCTTGGCGGAGCTGCGGGAGAAATAGAAACGCTGCCCTCCTGGAAAATTTCGTCACCTTGACGAAAACGGACCTGATGTTGTCAAAGATTTAACGAAATTGTAAAACCTGAGGAAAGGCCATTGACGAAACAAGAAGGAGTCTTTATAATGATACGAAGAGAAGGGGGTTGCTGGTTTGTCAAAAAATTGGCAATCCACGCCCCGTCTCGCCCGTTGAAACTCCGGCAGCCCGCCGAGCTGCCAAAATATTACAAAACGGAGGAACATCATGAAAGATCTTTATGTTGTGAACTGCTGCCGTACCGCCATCGGCTCCTTTGGCGGCAGTCTGAAGAACACTCCCGCTGCGGAGCTGGGTGCGATCGTGGTCAAAGAGGCCCTGAATCGCGCTGGTGTGAAGCCGGAGAACGTGGATGAGGTCATGTTCGGCTGCATCCTCACTGCCGCCCAGGGTCAGAATGTGGCCCGCCAGGTCTCCATCAAGGCCGGCATCCCCTATTCCGTTCCCGCCTACACCGTGGGCATGGTCTGCGGCTCCGGCATGAAGTCTCTCATCGAGGGCGCCCGTTCCATTCTGGCCGGGGACTCCGATATCGTGGTCTGCGGCGGCACCGAGAACATGAGCGCCGCCCCCTTCGCCTCCATGGATGCACGCTGGGGCGCGCGCATGGGCGACAAGAAGCTGGTAGACACCATGATTAAAGACGGCCTCTGGGACGCCTATAACAACTACCACATGGGAACCACCGCCGAAAATATCAACGATATCTGGGGCATTACCCGTCAGGAGCAGGACGAGTTCGCTGCCTCCTCCCAGCAGAAAACCGAGGCTGCCCAGGCTGCCGGCAAGTTTGAGGCCGAGATCGTCCCCGTCCCTGTGAAAGTCAAGCGGGACATGGTGGACTTCAAGAAAGACGAGTATCCCAAGGCTGGCGTTACCGCCGAGGGTATCGCTAAGCTCCGGGGTGCGTTCCCCGTGGGTCCCGAGTCTCCCAACCCCGAGGTGGTCCATACCTTCGAGGTCACCGGCAAGAAGGAAACCGAGGATAAGGGCCAGCAGCGGGTTACTGCGGCCAACGCCTCTGGTATCAACGACGGCGCGGCGGCCATCATCCTGGCCTCCGGCGAGGCTGTGGAGAAATACGGCCTGAAGCCCATGGCCAAGCTTATTGGCTGGGGCCAGGGCGGCGTGGATCCCAAGATCATGGGCGTGGGTCCCGTGCCCGCCTCCCGTCAGGCCATGGCAAAAGCCGGCGTGACCATTGACGATATTGACCTCATCGAGGCCAACGAGGCCTTTGCCGCTCAGTCCATCGCCGTGGGCCGGGAGCTGGGCTTCGATATGGCGAAGGTCAATGTCAACGGCGGTGCCATTGCTCTGGGTCACCCTGTTGGAGCCTCCGGTGCGCGGATCATCGTTACCCTGCTCCACGAGATGCAGAAGCGGCCCGAGGCCAAGAAGGGCCTGGCCACCCTCTGCATCGGCGGCGGCATGGGCGTTGCCACCGTCTTCGAGAAGTGCTGAGTTCCTTTCATTGACAGACGGTAACGAAACAACCATGTAAATTTCAAAGAGGGACCTTCGGGTCCCTCTTTGGCTATTGGGGAGAGATCAAAATGCGGGAACATGTTCAGGGTTTGGGCCATGTGGCCGTTTATGCTCGGGATATAGAAGAGAGTATTGCCTTTTATGAGAAGCTGGGCGGCACGGTGAAGGACCGGGGAAACGTGCCCACGCCGGAAGGGGAGAAGAAGCTGGCTCTGGTGTCCTTTGGCGGTATCACGCTGGAGTTGATTCAAAGCCCTGGGGCTATGCCAATGGGGGAGGGGAATATCCCCCACATTGCCCTCTTGGTGGATGATTTGGACGCTGCCGCTGCGGCGGTTCAGACGGCGGGAATCCAATTCCTGTCGCCGGAGAAGAAGGTTCTGCCGGACCTGTTCGGAGGTTTGCAGAACTGGTTTTTTGCAGGACCTTCCGGAGAGCAAATTGAACTGCTGCAAATGCTGTAAAGGAAAAGAGCTTTCGCATAAATGCGAAAGCTCTTTTCCATACCCGGCCTTGTTAATGGAATAATTTCCGCCCAAGCCAAATGAACAGGCACGCGCCTGCAATACTGACGATCAAGTTGGCTATCCAGCCGTGAGCATAAAAGCCCAAAAGGCTGAACACGGTGCCGCCCACAGCGGAACCGACAATACCGATTAGAATATTGCGAAGCAGGCTGCCTTCCGCATCCATCAGTTTCCCGGCAATCCAGCCCACCAGCGCACCCATAATCAGGGAACCCAGCAGTCCAAAGAAAAACATGGTCACACGCTCCTTCAATCTTCAATATATTCTCGAACCCGGTAAACCGCGCCAATCTCTTCCTCGCAGATTTTCCGGCAGCTCTCAATTTCCTCTTTGGGAATTGTGTCCACCACCGTCATCATCACCGTGGGTACGTATTGCCGCAGTTCTTTGGCAAAGGATTTCATGGCCTCGTAGGCCCCATTTTGGACCGGGTGGCAAAGTGCGTCGTACTTCTCGGCTGTGTCGGTGTTCAGGGAGATGGACACCATGTCGAACCGTCCGGCGAAATCCGGGCAGATGTCCCGGCTGTGAATCAGGTTTCCGGTGCCGTTGGTGTCCATGCGTATGAAGGGCTTTTTGCCCTTGGCCTTGAGCTGGTCGATGACCCAGCAGATGTCGTCAATGCGGTAGCTGGGTTCTCCGAAGCCGCAGAACACCAGCTGCTTGTACCGGGACAGGTCCCGGCTCTCGATGTCTGCCAGGATTTCCTCCCGGGTGGGTTCCCGCTCCAGCCACAGGTTATGGGTGTAGATACTTCCGCCATGCCCGTTATGCCGAAGGCAAAACTCGCAGTTGAAGTTGCAGCGGTTGGTTGTGTTGACATACAGGTTTTCCCCGTACTCATAGGTGATGGTAAAACCTTTTTCCATAGCTGGTACTCCTTTATTGGTCATAACTGTAAAGCAAAAATCTTGCGGGGTAAATGTGCCGCCCTGATGGAGGATTTGGGCGGATTTCCTCGCTGTATGGCATGGCGGAGGGCGCCGCTGTCTGCCGGGGGCCTGTCCAGTTCTGGTTCCAAGTTTCCGCCGCAGCCGCACAAAAGAGCCGGGGCCGGCAACACGGAAGACAGCGCCTTTTATGGTTCCCTCAATCCCACCAGAAATACCATTTCGTGGACATTGCAAGGGTGTCCGCCAGGTAACCCACGGACTGACAGCCCTGGTCCACAATATCCGGGCAGAAAGCGTACTGCTCCAAAGCCAGAGCCATGGCTTCCTCCCGTTTCACCGGGACGGGGAGGTCGTATTCCAGCACGTCCCGAGTGATAACCGCTGGAACAGCGCCGAACTTCTCATACCAGTATTTGGCGGCGGCCATGTGCTCCTGGCTGCTGGGGCACTCGTTCCAGCCGCCGAAGGGAACATAGGCGAAGACCTCCCAGGGATGCTGGACCGGAATCTCGGCCAATACCAGGGGAATGGTTTTCCCATGAAAATCCGAGATGCCTAGGAAATGGTCGATGGCCTCGCCGCCTTCCATAGGGCCCAAGACATCCTCGCCAGGCCAATCCCAGTCGTTCTCCGCCGCGAACTCCTTCCGCTGCGCCGCCATGCGGGTAAGGAGGGTCCGGCCATCTTCCACAGGCTGGGAGAGGAGCTTTTGCCGGTATTCCTCCGGCGTTTCGCCCTTCAGCCATTCGAAGCCCTCCAGGGGGGAATCCTCTCCGGCGGCAATCAGGACGGGGAGAAAACCATCCTGCGATTCCTGGGGCTTCTTAAACAAGCTCTGGAAGACGCCCGGCCAGCGGGAGGCAGACCCCCGTTCCGCCCGGCTCCGGGCCTTTTGGTAGGCCGCCAGGATAGGAGCAGGGTCCGTCATGGGGGAAAATTCCTTACAGGGGCAGTTTAAGACGGCGGTCTGGTTTTCATACATGACAGGATGCCTCCGTTTCTAAATGGATGCTTGGAAACAGCCGCAGCCCATTTTCCCAGGTTATCCGGGTCATTTCCTCCGGCGAGACGCCTTTCCACTCTGCCAGCTTCTCAAGGATATAGGGCAGGTTCCGGCTGTCGTTTCGCTTTCCCCGCAGGGGAACTGGGGAGAGGTAGGGGGAATCCGTTTCTACCACGATACGGTCCAGGGGCGTGATGGCGGCCACCTCGGGGGCCTTCTGGGCGTTCTTGTAGGTGATAGGCCCGTCAAACCCCAGATACCACCCCCGTCCCAGCAGCGCCTCCGCCATTTCGGGACTGCCAGAGAAGCAGTGAAAGACCCCCCGAACTTCGGGATACTCCAGAACCATGGCGAGAGAGTCCCCATGGGCCTCCCGATCATGGACGATGACGGGGAGGTTTAATTCCACCGCCAACTCCATCTGCCGCCGGAATACCATTTGCTGGAAGTCCCGGGGAGGGTTGTCCTTCCAATAGTAGTCCAAGCCGATTTCCCCCACAGCCACCACCTTTTGGCGCCCGCACAGCGACCGGAGGGCGGTGAACTCCGCCTCCCCCGTCCCGGCGCAGTCGGAGGGGTGAATGCCGGCGGCGGCGTAAACAAACGGGTACCGCTCCGCCAAGGCCAGGGCGGCCCGGGAGCTCGCCAGATCACAGCCCGGGTCCACCACCAGACCCACCCCGGCGGCGGGGAGGGCAGAGAGGACTTCGTCCCGGTCAGCGTGAAAGCCACTGGAGTCATAATGGGCATGGGTGTCAAAAATAGGCATGAAAGAACCTCCTGGAAAAACAAAAAGGACATCCGAACGGATGCCCTTTTGGCCTGACGGCCTCCGGGCATTCACACGGAAGCGTCATTTCCCCGGAAACGGGGATATGTTTGTGTCAACCGATCCGATTGAGCTTCAGGGTCATGGCGCTCTTTTTGTGAGCGGCCGTGTTCTTGTGGAGAACGCCCTTCGCCACAGCCTGATCGACCTTTTTCACCGCAACCTTGTAAGCGCCATCGGCATCGGTGCGATTGCCCTCCGCCGCGGCGGCCTCGAATTTTTTGATCGCGGTTTTGAGATCGGACTTCGTGGCCTTGTTGCGGGCGTTCCTCGCCTTTCCGATGAGGACGCGCTTCTTGGCAGACTTAATATTCGGCAAACCAAACACCTCCTTTGGCCGTTGATTTCATGTGGGCAAGACAAGTCCTACCGTACAGACCTATATTCTAGCAGGGAAAGCTCCAAAAAGCAAGGTTTTTTTTTCATATTTTTATAAGATTCTGAAATATAGAAAAGAAAGCCTATATACCGGGGAGGCCGCCGTTTGGATTTTCCGGCATTTTTCCGGGCTGAGGCTCATAAAATACAGGGAGATAAGCTGTATTAAGACTCCAGAAGGAGGGGACAGGTATGACCTCAAGGCAGGCGGGACGGAGGCTGATGAACGCACAGGCGCGGCGGCGGAGCGTGCAGAGCGTCCGCAGCAGAACCCGAAAGAGCGAGCCGCTGACGGCAAAGGACCTGCGGCTGATGCTGCGGCTGGTGGCCTGCGGCGGTATCTTTGTAGCGCTGGTGGCGGCGAAGCTGCTGCTTCCAGCAAAGATGGCGGGCTTTAACGAAAAGCTCTCCGCCGCCATGGAGCGGAATATGGATGTTCAGGCAGTGTTTTCCGCCGTGGGCCGGGCCTTCTCCGGAGAGGCAGGCGTTGTGGAGGAGGTCTATCAGGCGGTGTTCCATCCTCAGGAGGAGGCTGTCCCCACTGGAAGTGTCTCGCCGGAGGCAAAAATGACCACCCGCACGCCGAAGATTCAGGACGGCGCGGCTCTGGACCGTCTGAGGAGCTTTCGGACGGAACCGGAGGCCTCCGCCTCAGAGGGTTCTTCAGTGCCGCAGACCCAGCCGGCCTCGAATCTGGCCTATGTGCTCTATTCCCAGGAAAACCTCCCCGAGGGGGTCAGTATGGAGCAAGCCCTTTTGGGCTTTGACTATTGTACCCCGGTGGAGGGGACCCTCAGCTCCGATTTTGGCTACCGGGAGCATCCCACAGAGGGGGAGGAGCGGTTTCACTACGGTGTGGATTTGGCGGCGGACACGGGAACCGAAGTGCGCTGCTTCGCCGACGGAACCGTCACTGCCGTGGGGGACAGCAGCAGCTATGGCCGCTACTGCGTTGTGGCCCATGAGGGAGGCTATTCCACCCTCTACGCACATTGCAGCCGCATCACGGCTTCCTCCGGCACGGCGGTGAACCGGGGGCAGAAAATTGCCGAGGTGGGGGAGACGGGCATGGCCACAGGACCCCATCTCCACTTTGAGCTCCAGCGGGAGGGTACCTATCTGAATCCCATCTACTATGTTTCTTCCTTGTAAAATTCGCGTAAGCGGCGGCTTTGCTGTTCTTGCCGCCTGGTTTGTTCTGGCCAACGGCTGGGAGCCCCTGGCCACGGTGCTGGGGGCCGCCGCTGTCCACGAGCTGGGGCACTGGATGGTGCTCCGGCGTTTAGGGGCAGAGATAACGGCGGTCCGCCTCAACGTTCTGGGGGCGGCAATGGAGACGGACAGAAGGCGGCTGTCCTATGGCGGGGAGCTAGCGGCGGTACTGGCGGGGCCAACCGCAAATTTTTGCGCGGCTCTGGCCCTGACAATCCTGGGAAAGGACCGCTGGTTTGCTGCCGTGGGGGCAAATTTGGCGCTGTGCGCCTTCAATCTTTTGCCCATCCGTCCCTTGGATGGAGGCCGGGCGCTGTATCTGCTGACCTCCTGGATGGGGGGGCCGGCGGCAGGGGAGACGGCGGTCCGCTGGATTGGGACCTTGTCGTCAGCGGCTCTGGCGGCGGGACTGGGGTATGTGATGTGGCGGACGAAAGGAAGCCTGTGGCTGCTGCCTGCGCTGTTGACGGGCCTCCGGTGGGGTGCGGCGCCCTGGTTTTCCAGCGCATATCCCTAAACGGGAAAGGCCCCCAGCGCGGATGCGCCGGGGGCTTTTTATCAATCAGCCAGAAGCTCGGTCAGACGTGCCAGAAGAAGGTCTCCGGAATCCTGACGGTCCGTTTCAGCATCCGACTGCAAGGCGGCCAGGGCAGCGTGGGCCCGGGCAACTTTTTCAACGTCGGCTTCTTCCCGAAGGGACGCAATCCAGGCATCCAGGTACTTCATGAGCTTCTCCCAGGCCTCCTGCTCCTCCTCATTCTCCTTAGCCTGTTTCATCCGACTCAGCGCGGAGGACTGGAAGTCGGCCAGGGTGGAGAGAAGGTTGTTTTTCGCCAGGCTGCTGCGGTCAAAGGCAGAGGCGTTTGGAGAGGAGAGCGGGGAGACGCTGGAAGCGGTTTTCTCCAGTTGAGCCTGGAAGGAGGCGCCGGGCGCCGCGCCGGGCCTGGAGGCAGGGCGATGGCTATCCGCCCGGGGCTGGGTGTTTAAAAGGTTTTGAATGCTCATAGGGGAACGTCCTTTCTTGGTATCGTGTTATAAAAAGGCAGAAAGCGGCAGTAAGACGAAGTTACGGCCGCTTTCTGTTCCCTGCGTTCTGCTCCTCCGCAGTCCGTTGCGAAGGGCTTCCTATTTCGCGTACTCGACCACCTTGGTCTCCCGGAGAACATGGACCTTGATTTGACCGGGGTACTCCATTTCCTCCTCAATCTTCTTGGCCAGATCCCGGGCCAGAATGACCATCTGGTCCTCGCTGACCTGTTCGGGCTTCACCATGACCCGGACCTCTCGGCCCGCCTGAATGGCGAAGGCCTTATCCACGCCGGGATAGGAGCCGGTAATGGTCTCCAGCTGTTCCAGACGTTTGATGTAGTTCTCCAGGTTCTCGCGGCGGGCGCCAGGCCGGGCGGCAGAAATCGCGTCGGCGGCCTGAACCAGGCAGGCGACGATGGTCCTGGGTTCCACATCATTGTGGTGGGCCTCGATGGCGTGGATGATGTCCTCTTTTTCCTTGTACTTCCGGGCAAATTCCACGCCCAGGGCCACATGGGTGCCCTCCATCTCGTGGTCCACGGATTTGCCCAGGTCGTGAAGCAGGCCCGCCCGTTTGGCGGCCTGGACGTCCACGCCCAGCTCTGCGGCCATCATACCGGCGATGTGGCTGACCTCTACAGAATGCTGGAGAACGTTTTGACCATAGCTGGTGCGGTAGTGCAGGCGGCCCAGCATCTTCACCAGCTCCGGGTGGAGGCTGCGGATGCCGCACTCGAAGGTAACCCGCTCGCCCTCCGCCTTAATCGTGGCGTCCACCTCCCGGCGGGCCTTTTCCACCATCTCCTCAATGTGGGTGGGATGGATGCGCCCGTCGGCAATGAGCTTTTCCAGGGCAAGCCGGGCGATTTCCCGGCGCACCGGCTCAAAGCAGGAAACAGTGATGGCTTCCGGCGTGTCGTCGATAATCAAATCGACGCCTGTTAGGGTTTCGATGGTACGGATATTCCGGCCTTCCCGGCCGATAATCCGGCCTTTCATCTCGTCATTGGGCAGGGGTACCACACTGACGGTCATATCGGCCACCTGATCGGCGGCGCAGCGCTGGATAGCTTGAGCCACAATCTCCCGGGCCCGGGCGTCGCATTCTTCCTTCATCCGAGACTCCACCTCCTTGATTTTAAGGGCGGTCTCGTGGGTAACTTCTGCTTCCACCTGATCGATGAGGTACTGCTTCGCCTCTTCGGTGGTAAAGCCGGAGATACGCTCCAGCATTTCGGTCTGGCCGCGTTTGACAAGCTTGATCTCCTCAGTTTCCTTGTCAATGGCGGCGTGTTTTTGCGTCAGGGACTCCTCTTTCTTTTCCACGGCCTCAATTTTCCGGTCGAGGTTTTCCTCCTTTTGCTGCAGGCGGTTTTCCTGCCGCTGAAGGTCGGCGCGGCGTTCCTTGACTTCCTTTTCGTACTCGCTGCGGTTTTTTAAGATCTCCTCCTTGGCTTCCAGCAGGGCCTCGCGC
>JAAWTB010000011.1 GCA_022801815.1 Oscillibacter sp.
GTCTGGATGTTGGGCAGGGGATCATTGGTCAGAGGCAGCTTGTCGCCGGCCATGTTCCGGTATTCATCCTTCAGGCTGATGAAGTCCGCTCTCGGCGCCAAGGCCGCAAAAGCGGTTTGGAATTGATCCGTTGGCCAGGGGCAATATTAAAATTTAAGTATTGTGCGCAGAGGATATACGTGGTAAGTTAAACGTATAAGTGGCGGCATAAACGCAGCGTCCGGCAATGCTCCGCGCAGTGACGGATAGGATCGCCGTGTTTTACCCTTCCGCGTAAAACGCGGCGATGGATACCCGCGAGGAAGAACAAATAGCACGATAAACGAAAGGATGCGGAAAAGATGAAATACGATTTTACCTCCATCATAGACCGGCGGGGGAAAGACGCCCTGGCCATCAGCGGCCTTGGCCAGATCCCCGACTTTGCTCCGGACCCTCCGAAGGAGGGCTTTGACATTATTCCCATGTGGGTGGCGGACATGAACTTTCCCACAGTCCCCACCATTCCGCAGGCCATTATCGAACGGGCCAAACATCCCGCTTATGGATACTTCAACCCGACGGCGGAGTATTTCAACGCGATCATCCGCTGGCATGAAAAACGCAACGGCGTCACCGGCCTGACAAAGGAGTGCATCGGTTATGAAAATGGAGTCCTGGGCGGTGTGATCAGTGCGCTGAATGTCTTTTGTTCCAAAGGAGACCGCGTGCTCCTCCATTCCCCCACCTATATCGGCTTCACCAGCAGCCTGACCAACAACGGCTACAACATGGTTCACAGCGAGCTGGCTAAGGACCGGGACGGCATATACCGAATGGACTTTGCCGATATGGAAAAGAAGATTGTGGAAAACAGCATCCATGCCGCTGTTTTCTGCTCGCCGCACAACCCTTGTGGCCGTGTCTGGGAGCGATGGGAAGTGGAAGCGTTCATGGAGCTTTGCAAAAAGCATGACGTGTATGTGGTGTCCGACGAAATCTGGTCCGACATCCTCCTGAACGGGCATAAGCACACTCCAACCCAGAGTGTAAGCGAGGACGCCCGGAACCGCGCTGTAGCGATGTACGCCCCTTCCAAAACCTTCAATCTGGCGGGCCTGATCGGCAGCTATCACATCATCTACAACCAGCGAATTCGGGACCGGGTGGAAAAAGAATCCTCTCTACCGCACTATAACGACATGAACGTCCTCTCCATGCATGCCCTGATTGGAGCTTACAAACCGGAAGGCTATGAGTGGGCGGACGAGCTGTGCGAAACCCTGTCGGGCAACATCAACTTTGCCTGTGATTATATTAGGGAGCATTTTGAGGGCGTAAAGGTCACAAAGCCCGAGGGCACCTATATGCTGTTTGTAGATTGCTCCGAGTGGTGCGGGAAGCATGGCAAGACCATTGAAGAGGTGGAACACGCCGCCTGGGCTGTGGGCGTCGCGGTTCAAGACGGCCGGATGTTCCACGGTCCCTGCCATCTGCGCATGAATCTGGCCCTACCCTTAAGCCGGGTCCAGGAGGCGTTTGCCCGGCTGGATCAGTATGTCTTCCATGCTTGACAGGAAAAGCGGCCATGATTGACGGCCGGAAAACCGCGCTTTAAAATATTTGAGCAGCACCCAAAAATCATGAGAAAAGTTCAGCGGTCCAGGAAACGCAGGGCTGCGTTGCCGTCCATGACGGGCGTCAGCCCGCCTGCGTTCTCCGCCTTGCCCTGCGCTCCCTGCCCTCGCTTCCTTTTTTCTCTTGATTTCTGGGAACTGCTCTAGGATGGGGCTGGAGCGCCGCGCTTCAGCCCCGTTCGCTTGCTGGAACACATTAGAAACGGCTTTGAAAAATTTTCGGTTTCCTCTTGACTTCGAGTGAACTCCAACGTTTATAATGACAGCAAAAACTACCGGCAGGACGGTGACACCAAATGACCATCAAAGAAGTCAGCGCAAAATATGGCGTTCCACAGGACACGCTCCGTTATTATGAGAAAGCGGGGATGATTCCGCCTGTTTCCCGCACCGCCGGAGGCATACGGGACTATCAGGACGAAGACCTGTCCTGGGTGGAGCTGGCGCTTTGCATGAGGAGCGCAGGGCTTCCCGTGGAAGCCATTGCGAACTATGTGCGGCTGACGCAGCAAGGCGACAGCACCATTCCGGACCGGCTCGCTCTCCTGCAAAAGCAGAGGAGGGTTTTGCTGGACCAGCAGAGCCAAATCAGCGCGACACTGGAGCGCCTGAGCTACAAAATCTCCCGGTATGAGGACGCGCTGAAAACGGGCGTCTTGACCTGGGAAGCAGCCGGAGAATTTGAAAAAGCATAGGGGATTGCCCCGCTGTAAGGCCCTGCCTGTCAGGGAGCGGGAAAAACCTGTTCCGCCCCCTCAAACCACATCACAGCGTCCTCAGCAAGCCCCAGAAGACGGCACAGCTGCTGGACCTGCCGCTTTTTCACGTCCGAGGACGAGGACAGCCCCAGCCACAGGGCTTCGCCGCCATACGAAATCTCCCGGAAGATCCGAAAGAACCCGTTGTCCCGCTCCCCTTTTCTGCACAAGACCGGCAGCTTCTCTATCAGCTCATCCGGCGAATAGCCCACATCCGCCTTGCTCAGAAAATAGGCGTAGGTCCTGAACAGCGCTTCCGATGTGCTGGGAACCTCCGCGCCGATTCCCTCCAATATAATCCGGGAAACTTTGGAAGACTTCTTTGCGCCCGCAGCCGCTTCCGGTGTGGCATGGACCGCCGTAATGGAGGACTTTTGCAGCAGATCCCGCAGGCTCTGCATCCCCTTCTTTCGGTCCCCGTACAGCCCTTCGGCCATGTTGGGGAAAGCCGTAAGGATTGCCTTGGCGCGGACAACCATATCCGGGTCAATTCGTCCCTCCTGGGGATACAGTTCCTTCATTTGCTGCTCAATATCCTCCGAGGACAGGTTTGAACCGCAGAGCAGAGGTTCCCCATTCTCGCCCCAGAAGTAGTCGCTGAGCAGAAGGCCATAGGTTTCCTCTGAACTGTTCTGGATGCAGAGACAGCAGAACAGGGCCGCGCGTTCCTCCTCCCGCAAAGTGCCCTCCTGCTCATAAATACTGCAAATAAGGAGGAACGAGTTCAGCATCCGCTTGAAAGCCCGGGGATTTTTCCCGATGGTTTGGGCAGTAAAGCTGGTAACTGTGGGATAAAAGACATCCGCCACCACACCGGACAGGTAGGTTCGGATCAGCCCCGCCAGATCATAGTGCTCCACAGGCATCCGGAAAGAGAGCTGGATAATCTTATCGAAGAAGCTCCGGCACTTGGACAGCGGGATATCGCCGCTATACTTCTGGCGCACGCCCTGAACCACCACCTCGTAGTCAATCGCCATCACAAACACACACTGTTCCACGTCGGTAAACAGTTTCAGGACCTCCAGCAGGCTGATGGCCACATGAGGCTCCAGCCGGTCCAGGTCGTCCACAAAGATTACCAGCCGTTCCTTTTTCCGGCGCTCCAGAGAGGTCCGGACCGCCTGTGCGAAGCCGTCATGGAAAGCAGAAATTTCCTCCACGCTTTCGCTCTGGCGTTTGAACACGGAGTCCACCACCTCATCCACCTGGTCCATGTCTATATTGGTGGCGGCGCCCACAAAGAGCTTGCCAGCCCCTGCGGCAAACCGGACCAGCCGTTTGCCCAAATCCTTCAGCGAAGGGTCCGAGATGGCCTGGGACAGGGTGGACAGAAAGGAAAAATAGAGATTCCTGCCCATGTCGAATTGGGAATATTGCCAGGTATTGAAGTAAACGGTCTGTACGTCAGGATCCTTACCCAGCTCCTGCATCAAGTAACTGAGCACGGAGGTCTTGCCGGTCCCCCAATCCCCCTGAACGGCAATGGACAGAGGGGTCGGGCAATTGCGGACATAGCGTTTCAGGCCCTGGAGATAACGGCTGATATTGAGCAGGTCTTCCTCCTCCCGGTCCCACCGGATGGGAAGGTCGGTTACGCCATGACGTTGATTGCTCATAGGGGATATCCTCCTGTTTTTAGTATGTTTGCAGATGGCCGCGCACTGTCTGGGGAGACAGTCCGGAGGGAATGGACGCCGCCCTTCCGCCTCTTCCAGCAGTGTCCAAATATGACCCCAGTTGGATTCTTACCGGATTTCCAACAGGGCCAGCGGGAAAAAGACGTCTTCTTCCCCCTCTTCCACGGTCTTCGGGTCCGGCTGGCATACCGGTCAGCCAAGGCCGGACCCAGCTTCGCGCTGCACAGAGCCGCTGTCTGTAATAGCCGCCGTCCTGGTCCATATAGATTAGGGTGCGGATGGCGTAGTCCTTCCCAATGATAGAGGCCTCCTTAATGCAGTCCCCCGCTTTCCGCAGATTTTGATGATATATGACATAGTGTAAGATAAAAATGGGAAACTGGCAAGAGCCTTTTGACAAAATTCTGCGAATTTCCCCCTCGCCGATCCGGCTGCCATCCTGCCGGTTTGCGCAGGGTGTCCGTCAGGCCAGAAACAGGGATTCCTTCTGCGTATTTCCGGTGTTCCAGGCGGAGCATAGTAAATTCGATACCGTCCCTGACCGCCCCCAGCCAATGCCCTTCTGATGGGTGGAGACGCCATACCGGTTCTGGCCTGCCACTCCCTGTTCCAAGCAGGCAGCGCGGTTCGTCCACGCCTAAGCCCTCTCTGCCGCAGGGATTCAGGGGCATACCCTCCGAAGAGGCCAGGCACATATCGCCGAAAGGGATGGTGATGGGTTCCTCCTCCGGCATAGGGCCCTCCGCCTCCCGTCCCCCTAAAGGTATGGTTAGGAATGTTTACTTCTGGAATCATAAAGGCGAACCCCTTGATACACAAGGCGTTTACAGGAAAAGGCCCCACCCAATCTGCCAAGTTTTAAAACTTGTTCAGATTGGATGGGGTCATTCAGCTTATCTAAAGCAGTTCTCATGATTTTTGGGCGCTGCTCTAGTTATCTAGTGCTGACAAAAAAGATGCTGCTGAAAACCTTTTGACGCCAGATGTCCGTTTTTATGAATAATGACGCAGCACCGGGAAACCGGCCCGCATCTACCAGCCCGCATACCTCCATGTATTGAACAGGCTGATACAGATAATAACCCCCATCAGGCCGATAAACAGCCGTTCCACCGACTGATTCGCCATTTGGCGGTTCAGCTTCCTGCCGATGATTCCGCCGCCGATGCCGCCCGCCGCCATCAGTGCCAGTACGGGCCAGCGGAACAGAGGGACCGCGCCGGTGCAAAGCGTGGTGAGCAGATTGCATATCTGGCTGAACAGGATGATATACAGGCTGTTGGCGGCGGCGGTCTTGGTGTCCATGCTGAAAAAATAGTACAGCACCACAAGATTGATAGGCCCGCCGCCGATACCCAAAAAGCTGGACATTGCCCCCAGCGCCAGCCCGATGACCACGCAGGCGGCAAAATTTTGAACGCGGCGTGTGGAAATGCGGGACTTATTGACCGTATACAGCAGCGTCCCCGCAGTCACCACGGCCAGACAGGCGGCCTGAACCGCCCCCACCGTGTCCGGCGAGCCGGACAGCTCCCGCACAGCGGCAAACAGCTGATTTCCCGCCAGTCCGCCCGCCGCCGCGCCAAGGGCCAGCGGCGTCCCCACTTTCAAGGAAACGCTGTGCTCTTTTGCCAGAAGGGACTTTCCCACCGAATAGCAGCTCATGGACAACACCGTACAGCCCGACAGAAAGCTGATGGCCGTTACCGTCTCCAGATGAAGCAGGTCCAGCACCGGCTTGATGATCACGCCGCCGCCGATGCCGCAGATTGCCCCTGCGACGCTGGCCGTCAGGGCCACAAGAAAAAAGATCAGCATGTTGGTTCCTCACAGCTTAATGTATGCTCCGGGTCCTTGCGGAGCGCACGGGGAAAATGCCCTGTCTCCTTCTCACTGGTCAGATACAGCCTTTCCGGCGCTTCACGGAGCCTGGATACGGCGCAACAGGAGCCGCGCCCGGCCCAGCCGGGGAAGGGCATAGGCGAAAAAGCCGGCATAGGCCTCACAATAATAGCTGCATCCCAATTGCTCGCCCTCAAGAACCCGGTCTCGCCGGCATCCGTTCCGGCACAAGGGATACCACCGGCAATGACCGCATTTTTCCGGTATGCGCCGGGAGGCTTCCACAAAGCCCAATGCCTCTCTGGCACGGTCCAAGTTGTCCCAGGCGTCGTTCCGGATATTCCCAAGGCGGTATGCGTCCAGCCCGTAAAAATCACAGGGGTAGACGCTGCCGTCCGCCTCCACCAGATACTGCAAGCCGCAGTACCCACGCATAGAACACTGCTCCGGAGCGTGCCCCTCCAGCATCCAGAGCAGATTGTCAAAATAGCGTACGGACCAGTAGCGTCCCTGTTCCAGCTCCCGGTACCACAGGTCAAACAGCTTTTTCAAAAACTCCTCATACTGGGCCGGAGAAAGGGAGTATTCCTGACCGCTTCGTTCCTCTTCCAACGGGTCCAGGCAGGGAATGTATTGCTGGAACCGGAAACCCTCCCTGCACAGGCTGGAAAAAACGCTCTGGATATGCCGGGCCAGATAGCCGGTCACTACGGTCAGGACATTGTACTCCACACCGGCCTGTTCCAGCCGGCGGGCCGCCTGCCGCACCCGGTCATAGGTTCCCTTTCCCGCTCCGTCCAAACGAAAACGGTTGTGGCACTCCCGGCTGCCGTCCAGGGACAGGCCCGCCAGAAAGCGGTTCTCTTTGAAAAAGCGGCACCACTCCTCATCCAGCAGCGTTCCATTCGTTTGGATGGCATAGTAGACCGTCAGGCTGGGAGGGGCGGTTTTTTTTACATGGGCGACGAAATCCCGGAAAAAATCCAATCCCGCCAGGGTGGGTTCCCCTCCCTGGAACAGGAATGTGACCGATCCCTCGGCCGCCTTCACCGCCTTTTCGATCAGGGCATGGCTCACCGCCTCCGGCATCCGGCCGTAATTGGGAATCGTGCGGGCCTTTGCCTCGTCGGCATAAAAGCAATACGCGCAGCGCAGATTGCATCCGCTGGAAGCTGGCTTTAGTAAAATGCTCAGGGGCGGCATAGAACGCCCTCCTTTCCTTCCGAAGCGGCGCGCCGCTTACCTTGCCTCTCTTGCGGGTCCTACCGTCCTTCCCAGGTAAATCTCCGGCGGCAAGACATAGGTGTAACCCTTATCGTCGCAATCCCGGTTTCGGATCATGCGCATCAGCCGGGCAGCCACCTCCTGGCCAATGCGGTAGCCCTGATGAACAGAGCAGGTGACTCCCTCCGCCTCCCAGTCGTCGCTGGAGTAGTCGAAGCACACCAGGGAGCAGTCCTCCGGCACCCGCTTCCCCTGCTGCTCCAGCACCTGCCGGGTCAGCTGGAAGATCATGTAGTTGCAGCAGACCACCGCCGTATAACGGGGCAGGCGCTTTAAAAACCGCCCGATGGAACGGGCGTCGTACGCCTCGCTGGAGGCGCACCATTTGACGTAATCGTCCTGATAGTCCACCCCGTTTTTCTGGAGGGTGGCAGCCATCCCTTGGAACTTCTCAATGCTCTGATAATTGTCAGAGAGAAAAATCCCGGCAATGTGCCGGTGTCCCTGGCGAATCAACAGGCTGATCAGTTCCTCGGCGCAGCGCAGGTCGTTGACCACCACCCGGGGGCATTTCAGATTCTTATAATAATTATTGTAAAAAATGACGGGAATCCGCTTTTGGTAAATTTTCTGATAATAGTCCAGGTTGGGGTTCAGCAAGCTGGCCTTCACGCCGTCTACAATGAAGCCCTGAAAACCCTGGTTGAGCACGGCCTGGAGGCAGCGGCGCTCGTTGGCAAACTTGTTGTCTGTGAGAAAGGTACGCAAGTCCACCTGATCTGGAGGCAGGATGCTTCGGATACCGTCCATCAGACTGGAGTTGGCGTTCCCGTCCTGCCCCTGGAGGATCAGCCCGATTTTGGTCCTTCCCTCGCTGCCCCCCAATTCCCAGGACAGGGCCACCTCTTTGTTGATATAGGTTCCGCTTCCCTTTACCCGAAGGAGAAGCCCCTCCTCCGTCAGCCGGCTCAGGGCCCGGCGCACGGTTTCCCGGCTGACGGAGAGTTTTCGGGTCAGAACCGTTTCGGATGGAATCTTCGTATTGCTGGAAAACTTGTTTTCCTCAATGTAGGCCCGTACCCAGCGGTAGACCATTTCCGACTTTCGGTCCAGTTCCTTCATGGCGCCCTCCCGGGAATCGCGCAGAGATCCTCAGTCCGTAATGATAGGACGTGCCCCTTCCGCCTGCCAGATCCAGTCCAGCAGACGTTCCCGCAGCTCCGCCTTTACTTGGGCGTAGGCGGGATCGGCCACCACATTGTTCAGCTGGTGGGGGTCCTGTTCCATATCGTAGAGGAAATCGTCCGCATAGCGGTCCGAGGCCGCCGCTGCGCCGCCGTTCACGCCGGGGGCATAGACGGAGTAGGTATAGCGCGCCGTGCGGATGCAGCGGCCCACCCGGCTCTCGGAAATCTGCGCGAAAATCTCATTGGGCCTATTATCCGCCTTTTTCTCCACAACGTCAAGGAGGTTTTCGCCAATCATGGCGTCTCCCACGTCCACGCCGGCCAGGGCCAGGATGGTCTTGG
Source organism: Oscillibacter sp. (assembly GCA_022801815.1). Classification (GTDB taxonomy): domain Bacteria; phylum Bacillota; class Clostridia; order Oscillospirales; family Oscillospiraceae; genus Oscillibacter. The sequence continues at coordinate 8,610 of JAAWTB010000011.1, forward strand.
GCAGGCTGGCGGTACTTACCAGCTCCTCCACTGCCCGGCCGCCCCGGTAGGGCCCGCCGGCAATAACCAGGGGCACATGGAGACAGGCGTCGTGGCAGGAGCGCTTATAGTCGTCGTAGCCGTTGAGATGATCGTCCCGGTTTCGGGTGAGGAAGTGGGAACCGTGGTCCGAGGCGAAGAGAATCACCGTATTCTCATACAGTCCCTTTTCCTTCAGCTTCGCCACCAGCCGCCCCAGGTTTTCGTCCAGGCTGGCGCACTGGCCCAGGTAATCCGGATACTCCTCAGCGGCGTTGCCCCCCAGGGCCTTCAGGTCCTCGGGCAGAATGAAGTCCCGGAACCGCTCCTTGGAGCCCTCCGGCCCCTCGTAGTGCTTGCGGTCGTTCTGGTGGTGGGGCTCGATTTGGGAGACGGTCATGAAGAAGGGCTTTTCTCCCGTGTAGCCGTCCAAAAATTCCAGGGCCATGTCGTTGATGCAGTCGGCCCGGTAGCCCTTGAAATCAACCCGCCGGTTGTTTTCGTCAAAGACGAAGCCGTCGTAACCGTGGGAGGTGAACTCCAGCACGTCGGCGGTGCGCCAGAAGCCGGTATAGCCCCCCCGCAGCTCCCGGGGAATGGCGGTGACGGTATAGTCAATGGTGGGGGGCTTTTCCAGCTCCCCGTCGCTGGCCAGGTGCCACTTGCCGATGTAGGCGGTTTCATAGCCCGCTTCCTCAATGTACTGGCCCAGGGTCTTGACGCCGGCGGGCAGCATGATGTTGTTTCGGAAGCAGCCGGTCTCCGTGGGATACTTTCCGGTCTGGAACAGGGCCCGGCAGGGGCCGCACACCGGCTGGGGGGAGAAGGCGTTGTCAAACTTCACGCCCTCCCGGGCCAGGGCATCCAGATTGGGTGTGATGTCCAGGGGCTGGCCGAAGCAGCCGCAGGTGTCCCAGCGCTGCTGGTCGGTGAAGTAAAAAATGATGTTGTTGGGCATGGTCAGTCCTCCTTCTGCGTGCCGCGTTCCTTCATCTTGCCCCGGACGATGGTACCCACCGCCAGCAGAATCAAAACCAGGAAGATGATGCAGTACACGCTGCTGAAAAAGATTTTAGGGCTTCCGTTGGAGATCAACAGCGCCCGGCGGAAATTTGTCTCCGTCATGCTGCCCAGCACCAGCCCCAGGAGAATGGGCACCGGGGGAAGCTCCAGCTTCCGCAGAATCCAGGCCAGTATGCCGAAAATCAGGGCCACGCCCACGTCGAAGAAATTCTCATTCACGGAATAGGCCCCGGCAAAGCAGAAGATGACGATGATGGGGGTAAGGATTTCCTGGGGAATGGACACCACCTTGGCAAAGAGGGTGGTGAGGAACTTGCCCTGCAGGAACATGAATACATTTACCAGAATCAGTCCCAGCATAATGGCGTACATGATGTCTCCCTGGGTGGTGAAGAGGCTGAGGCCGGGATTCAGGCCGTTGATCATCAGGGCGGAAAGCATGATGGCTACCGTGCCGTCTCCTGGAATGCCCAAGGTGAGCAGGGGAATCAGGGTCGCGCCGGTAACGGCGTTGTTGGCCGATTCGGCGGCGGCAATGCCCTCTACGGAGCCGTGCCCGAACTCCTCCGGGTGTTTGGACATGTTTTTGGCGGTGTTATAGCTGAACCAGGAGGCCTCCGAGGCCCCGGTGCCGGGGATGATGCCCACCATTACGCCGATGATGGAGGACAGCAGCACCGGACGGGCCATGCGCTTGTATTCCTCCTTGGTAATGACGCCGTCGTCCTTGATTTGGGTGGTATCCAGATTCAGGCGGTCCAGCCGCTTCTCCGCCTTGGACATGATCTCCACCAGGGCGAAAAGGCCAATGAGGCAGACCGCCAGGTCCAGGCCCAGGTACAGCCGGGAAATGCCGAAGGTAAAGCGGTCATAGCTGGTCATGGGGTCGGAGCCCACGCAGGAGATAAGCAGTCCCAGGCAGGCGGAAATTAAGCCCTTGATCATGCTCTTGCCCGATACGCCGGCGATGATGGTCAGGCCAAAGACGCAGACCATGAAGTACTCCGCAGTGCCCAGCTGGGCGGCCACCCGGGCCACCTGGGGCCCCAGAAACAGCAGCATCAGGGCGGAGAAGATTCCGCCGAAGGTGGAGGCGTACAGGGCGATTTTCAGCGCGGCCTTGGTCCGGCCCTGCTCCGACAGGGGATGCCCGTCCAGCATGGTGGCCGCCGCGTGAGGGGTGCCGGGGGTATTAATGAGGATGGCGGACACGCTGCCGCCATAGCCCCCGGCGCAGTAGATGCCAAGCAGGAACATCATGCCGGGAATGGCCGTCATGGAGTAGGTGACGGGCAGGAACAAAATCACGCACAGGATGACGCTCAGCCCGGGGATAGCCGCGAAAACCGAGCCGATAAACACGCCGATGTTAATCCATAGGATGTTTTCCAGCGTAAACAAAAGGCCGGTGGCCGGGGCAATATACTGTAACATAAATCCCCCTCCTTAAAAGTCCACGCCCAGGGCAAAGCGGAAGGCCGCCCAGATGGCTACCGCAACGACCAGGGTAATGACGTAGTAGGATTTCTTCCGGCAGCGGAAATAGAGCAAAAAGCCCAGGCAGCAGAACACCGCGCCCACCACAAACAGGCCGGTCCACTTGCTGAGGAAATAGGTGCCCAGCAGAATGCCCAGAATTGCCAGCGCCTTGGCTTCCACCTGGATGTTGATGACCTTCCAATTCAAGGGCTGCTTTGTGGCCAGCTTATAGATCTCCTTGCCAATCAGCATGGCACAGCACAACAGCATGACCGTCATCAGCAGGGTGGGAAACGCCCGGCCGTTGACCACGTCTTTTTCAGAAATTGCCACCTGATCCGGCATGACCAGCAGAATTGCCAGGGCAAAGAGCGCGAACGCCAGGCCGGTAACCAGGTCAATGGGGATGCGGATTTCTTTTTCGTGCAGCTTCCGGCCCCAGGCGTCCATGCGGCCGTTGAACTGCTCTACCCACTGTTTCATAGGGATCCTCCTTTCAATATTCGGGGAATAAAAGGGGGAATGGGCGGGACCTCTGCCCTATCCCATTCCCCCGTATGGAGCGCTGCGATCAGCCCGCGACGATATCCTTATATTCGTTGACGATGCTCTTCACGTTTTCCACATGGGCCTCCACATCCGCCACGGACATGGTGTCCACTTCCAGCAGCATGGTGTCCTGGAGCCACTCCACGACCTCCGCGTCCGCCAGAATCTTGCCGTAGAGCTCCTTCAGCTCAGCGACCTTCTTCTCGTCGGTGCCGGCCCGGGCCATGACAAAGCAGCGGTTGCGGAAGTAGGGATAGCCATGCTGGCCCACGCCCTCTACGCCGGCGAAGGGACCGTTTTCAATGTTGCCCTCGTCAAAGGCGCAGACAATGGTTACGCTCTTTTGCTGATAGGTCTCCAAAATCTGGGACTGGTGGGAGACGGCGAACTGGGTCTCGCCCCGGGCCACGGCCTGAGCGGCCTCGGCGGCAGACTGATAGGGGGTCAGCTTCAGCTGGTCTCCCGCGCCCATGGAGCCGAACAAAGCCGCGGCCAAGAAAGCCTCGGAGCTGGTGGCGCCGTTGACGGCCACGCTGATTTCCGTTCCCTGCTGGACATAAGCTTCCAGGTCGGCCACGCTGCCGATGTTCAGCTTGGCGTCGGCGGAGAGGACGAAGATGGAGGAATACAGGTTTTCCACAAACACAAAGTCCTCATAGCCGAACTGCATCTTCGCCGGGTCCAGGATGGAGGTGATGGACAGCAGGCCCTCGCCCACGAAGACCAGCTCGGTATCGTTGGCCTTGGTGTCGGCTACCCAGGTGTTTACGGTGGCGGCGTCTCCCTTGATGGCCTCGGCCACCAGGGTGATGGTGTCGGAGTAGCTGGTGGACTTGGTCGCCGCCTGCTGGCTCACCATGGCGGCCACGCCGGAGGGGGCCCAGGGGCAGGTCACTTTCCAGGTTGCGGACTTCTGGCCGCAGCCCGCCAGCAGGGCTGCGCACATGGCGGCAAGCAGTGCAATGCTGAGAATTCTTCTTTTCATAATCTCGCTCCTTTTCTGTTATGTATCAGATGAGGTCCAGGTCATTTTCCAACATCTGTATATTGAAAATGTAACATAAAGTTATACATGATTCAACAGCTTTTGAAAGAAAAGAAATAAAGTTGTCTGGTTGTTGGCTTGGATGTAGAAACCTGTCTGTCTAATAATCGCCATTTTAGATATTTCATATAAAGTTATTGCCGTGGTTTTGTGACGTACGCCGGAGGAAAACTGCGGCAAACAGATTTTAAAACATTACTGCATCGCATTAAACAGATTCTGCCTGTTGGGAAACGCCAAATTCAAGAAATGGTCAAAAAATTTGTTCGGTAGGGAGTTCAAATCCCCCAGCATGTGTTTTTGCCGGTTGATCCGTGCTTATGAGTAAAATAAAAGCTGACAAACCCATGCAAACAGGCACTTTCAAGCCCTCGGGTTTGTCAACTTATCATGTGGATTCTTGATAAAAAAGATACAGCTCCAAACCCGCATCCCTCCTTCCTCTCGGACCCGAATCCAGCGAAGCGAATCGGGTCCGAAGACGAAGAAATTCCCGCCATCGCGCAGTTTTCGGCGAAACCGGAAACGGAGCGATGGTGGGAATTTCTGAACTGGTGCCGGTGGTGGGACTCGAACCCACACGGTGTCGCCACCGGCGGATTTTGAATCCGCTACGTCTACCAATTCCATCACACCGGCCTATTTCTTTGCTAAACTTTCTGCAACGCTCCGCCTTGGAAGGTAATCGGCAGTCCTCTCCCGGCGATAGGGGGAGGACTGCATGGAGCATTCAAAAATTCTGGAAATAAGTATATCATGAAACTTATGAAAAATCAAGAGGTGAATTCTATCAATATTCTTTTTTCATTACCTTGAAGCGGCTCTGGTAATGGAAGCACAGCGGATCATGATTTGCAAGCCCTTGATTATTCCTGCCAAAGCCATTATAATATCAATAAATGGGAAAAGATGAAATTATAAAACGCGGAGGAGCCGACATGAATAAACGTTTCAAGATGCTTTTGGGAATTCTGCTGCCGCTGGCCCTGCTGTGCGGCTGCGCCGGAGACAGCGGTGAATCTGAGGCCCCGCTCCAAACGGAAACCGAAGCCGCAGGCGGTCCCGCCGTCCAAGAGGAATCGCCTTCCGAGTCCGCACCGCCTTCCGAGGAAGAAGCCGCCCCCGTCTTTATCACTTTCGAGGGGACCGATCTGGAGGGGAACACGGTCTCACAAGAGGACTTCTCTCAATCCAAGCTCACCATGGTCAACGTGTGGGCCACCTACTGCAATCCCTGCCTGCGGGAAATGCCGGGACTAGGTGAACTGGCGGCAGAGTATGACCGGTCGGAGTTCCAGATCATCGGCGTCGTCAGCGATGTCACGGAAGGGGAGGATCAGACGCTTGTGGAAAGCCTGGTCCAGCAGACAGGCGCGCAGTATACCCATCTGCTGGCAAATGACTCCATTGGACAAGCGATTTTGTCCAGCGTGGACGCCGTGCCCACTACCTTCTTCTTTGACCAGGAGGGGGCGTACCTGGGCGGTGTTGTGGGCTCTGCGGAAAAATCAGACTGGGAGGATCTCATCCATGAACTTTTGGAAGAACAATAGCCGCCGCGCCTGGATTCCGGGCACGCTGGCCGGGGTCCTTTTCCTGGGGCTGGGGGCCGCTCAAGGACAGTTCGCCGTGATCTGGAAAAAGGCGGTGATGATCTGCCTGGAGTGCATTGGGATCGGGTGAGCTATGGGAAACAAGCTTCGACTGACGGTGCAGCTGCTGTTTACCATCGTGACAAACGGATATCTGTACGGCTTTCTGCATGGAAAAATCTATCGGGGCAGTCTGAAATACGCCTGTGTTCCGGGATTGAACTGCTACTCCTGCCCCGGGGCGATGGCCTCCTGCCCCATCGGTGCCTTGCAGGCCCTGCTGAATCAAAGGGGCTTTCAGGTTCCCTTCGCCGCCTTGGGCGTGTTCTTTGTGTTTGGGAGTGTGCTGGGGCGCTTTGTCTGCGGCTGGCTGTGCCCCTTTGGACTGGTGCAGGATCTGCTGCATAAACTTCCTCTGTTCCGAAAGAAAAAGCGGCTGCCTGGTCACCGCGTTTTGAAACACGGAAAATACGCGGTGCTGGTCCTGCTGGTAGGAGCCGGTTCCATGTTTCTCTTTGGGGGCTTCGCCAAGGTCCCGGCGTTTTGTAAATACCTGTGTCCCTCCGGCACCCTGTTGGGCGCGCTTCCCCTGCTGGGGACAAACGAGCCGCTGCGAAATCAGGCCGGCGGGCTGTTCCTCTGGAAGCTGGGCATCCTGCTTGGAATTCTGCTGCTCTCCATAAAGGTCTACCGTCCCTTCTGTCAGTACCTGTGCCCGCTGGGGGCCATTTACGGCTGGTTCAACCATTTCAGTCTCGTGCAGATTCACTGGGAGCAAGAGAGGTGCGTCTCCTGCGGAGCCTGTGAGAGAGCCTGCCCGGTGGCGTTGTCCTTACAGGAGATTTCCCGTTCCCCGGAGTGCATCCGCTGCGGGAAGTGCGCCGACGCCTGCCCGCAGAAGTGCCTGCATTTCACAAACCGTCCCGGGTATACTTCCGCCGGTTCGCCGCGCTGAGAGGGCGGAGAGGTCCGCCTTCCCCGGCAGCGAGCGTCAAATCGGCAAAACAAAACTCAAGCGGGGGCTGGCGCAAGCTGCGCTGGCCCTCGCTTAAAATGTTTTTAGTTATCGCGCCTCGGTGCGGGCATTCCGCCAATTTTCAAACAAGGTCTAGCAGCTGGGTTTTACAAGCATCCATGAGAAATGCCAGGGAAGCGCAACGCTTCACTTTCACCGCTTATCGGGTGAGATAGCCGCCGTCTACCGAAATCACCGCACCGCTGAGGTAATCGGATGCAGCAGGTGCCAAGAAAATCACCGGCCCCTTGAAATCATCGGGCTGCCCCCAGCGTCCGGCAGGCAAACGGCCCATAATTTCTTCTGTGCGGACAGGATCCTCCACAACCGCCTTTGTTAGCTTGGTGGCAATCCAGCCGGGGGCGCAAGCCGGGGCTATAACGCTCAAACCGTGCCTTCCGCCCCAAAAAGCACAAAATGCTAAGCCGCTGAAATTCATAGAATTTCAGCGGCTTTGCCTATTCTTGAAACACGCATGCTTCCTGTCGCTGCGTCCCAACAGCTCCCAAAAACCTTGCGGCGCACAGGAATAGCAAAGGCAGTTTGGGCGTCCGGAAAAACTGCCCAAACTGCCTTCACCAAGTCAACGTTACGCCTCCTGATAGAGCTCCAGTATTGCCCCGTCCTTCCAGACGAAGGCCAGCCGGTCTCCCTTGTCGTTAGCGGTCATGGGGCCGCAGATCACGCTGTCGGCGTCGGCTATGTATTTCTCCAGGTCGTCCACCTTGTAGGCCACGTGGGGATGGCGGTGGATCTCCTCCGGGAAGGGGGTGCCCTCCTCAAATTTCAGATACTCGATCTTGTAATCATAGTCGTCCACATTGCTGACCCAGAATTTGGCTCCCTCGTTATAGGTCATATTGGGCTTGCGGTTGGTGACGGGGATTCCAATGTGCATATACTCGGCGGACATGGCGTTACCTCCTATTTTTGATGTTTGACCTCCTGGTAAACTTCGTAGGCCTGCTGCGGCGTATAGCCCTGATGGACCACCTTGCCGATGGCCTGGGCCATGCCGGCGGGGCAGTCGGACTGGAAGATATTCCGCCCCATATCCACCCCATGAGCCCCCTCCTGGATGGCTCTGCAGGCCATCTCCAGGGCCTCCATCTCCGGCAGCTTCTTGCCGCCGGCAATGACAATGGGCACGGGACAGGCAGCGGCCACCCGCTCAAAGCCCTGGCAGTAGTAGCTCTTGACGATGTTGGCCCCGTTCTCCGCCAGCGCCCTTGCGGCCAGCAGGAAAAACTTCTCCGTGCGCTCCATCTCCTTGCCCACGGCCACCACGCCCAGAGTGGGCACGCCGTACCGGGCCCCGGCATCGGCAGCCCGGCAGAGGAGCTCCAGGGACCGGCTTTCGCCGGGAGAGCCGATGAACGTCTGCACCGCCACACAGTCGGCGTTCATCCGCAGGGCATGTTCCATGTCGCTGGCAAAGCCCCCGCCGTTGGACATGTCGTCGTACAGCACGGTGGAATCATAGGTCACCCGGAGGCACCGGCCCACCTGAGCGGCAGGGGAAATGCAGGACTGGAATATCCCGCGTGTGCCCATCAGCACATTTACATAGGGAATCAGGGGCGGGATTGCCAGGTCAATGCGCTCCAGCCCGGCGGTGGGCCCCATAATGTAGCCGTGGTCAAAGGCCAGCATGACGGTATTCCCGGATTTGGGGTCAAACATCCTGGCCAGCCGGGCCTTCATGCCCCAGCCGCAGTGGGCCGCGCCCTTGACGTAAAAGCCCTCCTGGGCGGCGGGGACGTCCAGGTGATAGTCGTGGGCGGCCTTGTTTCCAATGTTGTCCGCCATGCCTTACTCCTTGCTGTAGGCGGGGGTATGGCAGGGGGCCTTCCAGAGCCGGATAAACTCATCGTCCCACTTGGCGATGTTCATCTGGAAGCCGGCGGCCTCTTGTACGGTGAGAATTTCGCCCACCATGCTGGCCACAACCTCCACGCCCATATTCTTCAGGAACTCCGCGGTGTCTTTGAACAGCACCAGCAGCTCCATCATGGTGGTGGCCCCGCAGCCGTTGATCATGACGAAGGCCCGGTCGCCGGATTTCAGAGCCAAGTTTTTGCACAGGGCCTGGGCCACGGTGGCCACGGTCTCCTTGGAGCTCATCATAGGCACCCGGACGCCGCCGCCCTCGCCGTGCTGACCGGCGCCGATCTCCATCAGGTCCGTCTCCCCCAGGTCGCCGAAGGACATGCCGTTCTGGGGGTGGGTGGCATCGGTGGACTTCACGGTGACGGAGGCCATGCTGTCGGCATAGCGTTGGGCGATGGCGGCCACCTCATCCAGGCTCTTGCCCTCCCGCGCCGCGGCGGCGGCGATGTGGTACAGGGCCACGGCCCCCGCCAGGCCCCGCTTGTTGTCCTCGCCGTTGGGGTCGTACTGGATTTCCTCCCCGGTGACCACCTGCCGGACATTGAGGCCCGCTTTCTGGGCCAGCTTCATGGCCTGTTTGCCCGCCAGCTGGTCCCCGGCGTAATTCAGGGTCAGCAGCAGCACGCCGTGGCCCTTGTCGGCCAGCTTCATGGCGTCAAACACCAGCTGGCCATTGGGGGCGGCGAAGATATCGCCCACCGCCTGGACGTCCAGCATCCCCTTGCCCACAAAGCCGGCCTGAGCGGGCTCGTGACCGGAGCCGCCGTAGGTGACAATGGTCACCCGGTCGGCGCCGGCCAGGTCCTTGCTGATGACCAGGTGTCCGTCCACGTCCAGGATGTCGGGGTAGGCCAGGCCCAGGCCCGTCAGTTCCTCATCGGTGATGGTTTCCGGCGCGTTAATAAACTTCTTCATTTTCATGCGGGTACCTCCTAAATGTTGTTGACCATGGGTTCAGGGCCGTGCCAGTCCCTGGAAGAAATAGGCCATGGACATGGCCCCGGCGTCCGGGGTTCCGATGGTTTTTTCGCCGTAGCTCTTGGCCCGGCCAAATTTGGACACGAACTGACGGGTGGCCTGGGCCCCCTCCATGGCGGCCTGGGCGGCGGCGGTAAACAAACCGCCCTCATCCGACCCTTCGTAGGCGGCAATGGCTTCGCTGGCAGGGATCAGGGCATCCATCATGGTCTTGTCTCCCACCTGGGCGCCGGACATGCCGGCAAGCTCATCCAGCCCCTTGGCAAAGATAGCCCGGAGTCCCGGGAGGTCAATGTCTCCGCCCTCCGGAGCCGCCTCCTGCATGCCGTCCAGCCAGGTGTTCCACAGGGGCACGGCGCTGCCGCCGTTGAGGGTCATGACTGCGCAGGCCGCATCGTCCAGCATGGCCCGCACCCCTCCTTCCCCCCGGTCCGCCGCCCCGGAGATGGCCCCAGCGATCTTGGCCATGGTAAGCCCGTGGTCCGCGTCGCCGAAACGGGAGTCGATCTCCGTCAGCTCCGCCTCCGCTTCTGCCACCGCCGCACAGGCGCTCTTCAGCCGCGCGGCAAACTCCTCCTTTGTCATATGCATCCGCCTCCTTCTCGGCTTGTTACGTATGTTAATCATGATAACATAATGAGTTACATAAGTCAACGAATAAACAAGATTCTCACAATCCGCGCAAGAACGGGCGGAAATTTATCCATTATGCACAAAAGGCTTCTCAAGTACCGGCAGTACCTGAGAAGCCGTATTTCGGGACACTATGATTCCAGCCATTCCCGCACCAGCTCCTGGCGGGCTACAATGTGGGTGAACATGCCGGATTTCAGGGCGCCGCCCAGAGCTTTGGCGCTGGTGTTGGCGGAGCAGACGCCGATAATGTTGGGGCAGCGCCTCAGGGTATCCAGGGGAATCTGAACGGCAAAGTCCTGGTCGGACTGGATAAGAGCGCCTTCTTCATTGAAATAATAGATCAGCATCCGGCCGCAGGCGCGGTGGCGCTGGAGCAGACTGCCATACCGCACTAGGGAGGCAAAGTCGGGGCTGGACGGATAGTCCCCGATGTTCACCAGGGCGGTGTCCAGCCGGGCCCACTGCTGCTCAATCTGCCGGTAGACCTCGGTGGTGCACAGGAGCTGTTTTTCCTCCAAACTCTCCGGCAGAGCGGGGAGATAGAGGAAGTGGGGGATAGCGCCCAGCTGCTGGGCCATGAGGCGGACGTTCTCGTTGGACTGGTAATTCCGCGCGGGGATGCTGGCATTGCCCACCAGGGGGCAGATGTCGGTGACGGCGCTGTTTGGCTGAGGATGGCGTTCCAGCCAAGTCACCAGCTGGCCGATGAGATAGCCCCAGCCCACCCCCAGGCGGCGGGTCCCCAGCTGCTCCAGCAGTTCCATGGCCCCTTGGGAGAGAAACCGGTTTGTCTCGTCGTTGTCCGCCCCCTCCTCCACCAGGACGCCGCCCCGGACCGAGCCGGACAGGCGATCCAGCAGCTTCGCCGCCCGTGCTCCCGGCTCATGGACGGTGATCTCCACCAGCCCCAGCTCCCGGGCCTCGGACAGCATCCGGCTAACCAGGGGGCGGGACACTCCCAGCTCCCGGGCGATGTCGCTTTGCTTCTGGTCCTCCAGGTAATAACGCCGGGCCACATAGGCCAGCCGTTTCTGCTTTTCCAAATTGATTTCCACAGGCATGCCCCTTTACCCTTGTTACATATGTTACTCTTCGTCATATATATCATAAAAATCCGCTGGCTGCAAGTAGCAAAGGGCAGAGAAATCCTCTGTACGCCGCCGCATGGAACCAAGTGGGCCCTGCTTTTTCAAAATCCCCCCCATTTCCCCCTTGACAATTCCCCGTTTTTCCTGTAAACTAAGCAACGTTGTAAAGCGTGTGGACTTTACATGACAGAGGGGGGCCCTGCTTGTGAAGAATCAGACCTATCGCATGACGATGCTCTTCGATTTTTACGGCGAGCTCCTGACCGAGCGGCAGAAGGAGTTCTTTGACCTCTATTATAATGAGGACCTCTCGCTGGCCGAGATTGCCGAAAACGCCGGCATCTCCCGCCAGGGCGTCCGGGACGTCATCGTCCGGGCGGAGGCCGCCATGCAGGAGGTGGAGGACAAAACCGGCATCATCAAGCGCTTCCTCACCCGAAGCGCCCATGTGGACGCCATTACCGCCGCCGCTGAGGAGATCTCCACCCTGAACTACCGCTATTACGAGGACCGGCGCCTGACGGAACTGGCGGATCAGATCCGCCGGGAAGCCGCCGCCTTAAAGGAATGAGCTTATGGCATTTGAAGGATTAACCGAAAAACTGAACGCCGCCTTTAAGCGCCTCCGGGGCAAGGGACGCCTGACGGAAAACGACGTCCGGGAGGCCATGCGGGAGGTCCGCCTGGCCCTGCTGGAGGCCGACGTGAGCTATAAGGTGGTCAAGGACTTTGTGGCCTCCGTTACGGAGCGGGCCGTGGGCAGCGACGTGCTGGACAGCCTCACCCCCGCCCAGCAGGTGGTGAAAATCGTCAACGAGGAACTGACCAGCCTCATGGGCGGCGCCGGGGCCAAAATCGCCATGGCCAACAACGGCCCCACCGTGGTCATGATGGTGGGCCTTCAGGGCGCGGGCAAAACCACCACCACCGCCAAGCTGGGCGGATTGATGCGCAGGCAGTATCAGAAGCGGCCCCTGCTGGCCGCCTGCGACGTGTACCGCCCCGCCGCCATCGAGCAGCTGAAGGTCGTGGGCGGGCAGATGGACCTCCCGGTCTTTGAGGAGGGGCAGGGCGACCCGGTGAAGATCGCCGAACATGCCATCCGCCACGCCCGGGACCACGGCAGCGACATGGTGTTTTTGGACACCGCCGGGCGGCTCCATGTGGACGAGAATCTGATGGACGAGCTCAAGCGAATGAAAGCCGCCGTCCACCCCAACGAGATTTTGCTGGTAGTAGACGCCATGACGGGCCAGGACGCGGTAAACGCCGCCGGCGCCTTTGACGAGGCCCTGGGCATTGACGGCGTCATTCTCACCAAGCTGGACGGCGACGCCCGGGGCGGCGCGGCCCTGTCCATCCGGGCTGCCACGGGCAAGCCCATCAAGTTCGCGGGCACCGGCGAGAAGCTGGACATGATTGAGCCCTTCCACCCGGACCGCATGGCCTCCCGCATCTTGGGCATGGGCGACATGCTGTCCTTCATTGAGAAGGCGGAGCAGGCCTATGACGAAAAGCAGGCCGCCAAAATCGAGGAGAAGCTGCGGAAGAACCGCTTTACCCTCCAGGACTACTACGACCAGCTCCAGCAGCTGAAAAACATGGGGGATCTGAGCCAGCTCCTGGGCATGATGCCGGGGGCCTTAGGCAAGCAGATGCAGGGCGCGTCCATCGACGAAAAGGCCATGGCCCGGACGGAGGCCATCATCCTCTCCATGACCCCCATGGAGCGGGAGAATCCCCAGGTGCTGAACGCCAGCCGAAAAAAGCGTGTCGCCGCCGGCTGCGGCCTGGAAGTGGTGGACGTAAACCGGCTTTTGAAGCAGTTCGACATGATGCGGGAGCTCACCCGCCAGATGACCAAGGGCGGACGGATGCCCGGTCTCGGCGGCATGGGAAAAGCCCCCTCCCGCCTTCACGGCTTCGGCCGGAAGAAGCGGTTTCGCTAAGCTATAAGTGCGGAGCATTCACGAAGCTGAAATGCGGCATTTATAATAAATCAATCTATTTTAAAACTTTTGGAGGTACAGCAACATGGTCAAGATCAGACTGCGCCGCATGGGCGCGAAGAAGGCTCCCTTCTACCGGGTCGTGGTGGCGGACTCCCGTTTCCCCCGGGACGGCCGCTTCATCGAGGAGATCGGTACGTATAACCCCTGCGTTTCCCCCGCCGCCATCAAGATCGACGCGGAGCGGGCCCAGGCGTGGATCAAGTCCGGCGCCCAGCCCACCGACACCGTCCGGGCGCTGCTGAAAAAAGTGGACGTCCTCTAATCCGGAGGGCGGCGCATGAAGGACTTGCTGCTCTATATCGCCCGGAACCTGGTGGACGACCCGGAGGCGGTTACGGTCACAGAAACCGCCTCCGGCAATCAGGAGCTGACTCTGGAGTTGCGCGTCGCCCCCGACGACATGGGTAAGGTCATCGGGCGGCAGGGCCGCATCGCTAAGGAAATCCGCACCGTGATCCGCTCCCGCGCCCAACGGGACGGCGTCAAGGTCTCCGTCGATATCATGGACTGAGCAATCGGTAACGCAGAAAGGGACCGGCGTGAATTTCACGCCGGTCCCTTTTTCGGTTCTCATTACCGCGCTGTGCTCCAAATTTTCTGCACATACGAGGCAGTCCGGCCAGCGGCGCGGCTCACGTTCCATGGCTGCCGTCTGCCGCGATCATCCTGTTGGCAAACCGGAGGCTTTTCCGGATAGCCTGTTACGCCAGAATATCCGCCGCGATGGCGTCCGCCAGAGCCTCCAGTCCCTGCCGCTGGGCCTCCTTCACGGAAGATTTCAGGGTGACGGTCCCCTCCAGCACGGTCATGTCCTTCATGGCCCCCAGCAGCTCCGCCATCTGCTTGCCGGACACGGGAGCCCAGGTGCCGTTTTCAATGAGGCCCACCGTCCGGTTCCGCAGGCCGTGGGACTTCAAATCCCGCAGGAAATTCTCCATGGGGGTGTAAATCTCCCCGTTGTACGTGGCGGAGGCAAAGACCAGATGGCTGCACCGGAAGGCCTCCGCCACCAGCTCGGAGACGTGGGTGTGGGACACGTCGTAAAGCCGCACGTCCCGCACCCCCTTCTCCGCCAGCCGGGCGGCGAGAATCTCGGCGGCGTTTTCCGTGTTGCCGTAGATGGAGCCGCAGAAGATGGCGGCGGTCTTGTCCTCTGGGGTGTAGCTGCTCCAGCGCTGGTACTTCTCCACGAACCACCCGATGTCCTTCCGCCAGATGGGGCCGTGGAGGGGGCAGAGATATTGGATATCCAGTCCCGCCGCCTTTTTCAGCAGGGTCTGGACCTGGGCGCCGTACTTGCCCACGATGTTGGTGTAATACCGCCGGGCATCGGGAAGCCACTCGGTTTTGAAGTTCACCTCGTCCGCGAAAATATTCCCGTTCAGCGCGCCGAAGGTGCCGAAGGCGTCGGCGGAGAAGAGGACCTTCTCCGCGGCGTCATAGGTGACCATGACCTCCGGCCAGTGGACCATGGGGGCCATGAC
>JAAWTB010000012.1 GCA_022801815.1 Oscillibacter sp.
GGAGCCGTCCCCCGCCTCCGGGGCGGGGACCTCCAGCACGGTTTCCAGGCCGCAGGTCCGCTTCCGCCAGGGGCTTTTCAAAAGGTCCTTGCAGGCGTTGGCCGCCATGCGGAGGACATAGGCCCGCTCATGCTCGGCGCTGTCGAATTCCCGGGGCTCCGTCAGGAGCTTGACGAAAACCGTCTGGCAGACGTCCTGGGCGTCGTAGGTGTTTTTCAAATAAGTGTAGCTGAGGCGGAGAATCGCGTCGGCGTAGGCGTTTGCCAGCCGCTCCGCCTGGTGGTTTATGTTCATGGTATCAACTCCTTTGGAGCGCTCTCGTAATGGATACGATTTGGGGCGGCGGAAACTTTCAGCCTAAAAAAATTTTTCTAAAAAAAGAAAAAAAGCCCCGGATTCCCTTGGGAGAATCCGGGGCGGCTTTTAGGGACGGCTCAACGCTCTATGTAGGAAAAGGACCCCACGAACCGCGCCGGCGCGCCGGGGACGTAGCGGCTGCCCTCAAACTGATAGTCATACACCGCGAGCACGGCGTTGTAGGGCTGGTCGAAGCCCTTGGAATAGAGGTCCGCCAGGGAGCGGGACAGCTCTTCGCCCAAGGGAGCGGCTACGACGGCCGGGTCCTGAGAGGGGGCGGCGTTGAATTCGTAGTCAAACACGTCCGGCTCAAAGGGCCAGAGATCGCCGTTGAAAAAATCCTGGGTGAAGGAAGGGACCTTCTCGCCGTTCTCGTTCCGTTTAAAACGGTTCTCGGCGTAAAACGCCAGGGCTTCCCGGCTCTCAAAGCTGCCAAGCCAGATGGAGACGATGCCTGCTTCTTCCATGGTGATTCTCCTTTGTCGTGATTTGGTGGGACGGCGAAGAGGGGAGGCTCTCCAGATTCCCCGGGGTCCAATGGCCGTTTCGGGTGTTCGGCGTATCGCGGCTCCCTGAAGGGGATGGGGCTCCGCCCTTGCGCGCCAGGCGGGGACGTGGTAAAATAGGAACGCCGCCGCCTGGGCTGTTGCTAATACTATACCAAAGGTTTGGCGGATTGTCCACAAAAAATCGGCGGTTTTCCGCCGGATGGGAAAAGGAGTTTCTATGAAACGACGCGTATGCATCCTATGGGCTTTGGCGTGGGCGCTGCTGCTGGCCGCCTGCGGACCGGCGGAAAGTGACATATCCCCACAGCCCCCGGATCCAGGGCCCCTTACATTGGAAGCCCTGTCCGTGGAGGTTTCCCGGGGAGAGCTGTCCGCCCAGGAGCTGGCCCGGGCCGCCCGGGAACTGCCGGAGGAGTTGAAGGCGGCCCTGGCGGACCGGGGAGTGGAGGCGGAGACGGTAACGGTCTCCATAGGGTCCTCCCCGGCGGCCATGGCCCAGGCGGTGCGGGAGGGGGGCGTGGATGTGGCGTTCCTCCCTATGGCGGACTGCGCCGCCCTGGAGGACCCGCCCCAGCTGCTCCTCACCGCCGGAGACGGAGAGGAGGCCATGACTGCCGTGGTCCGCCCGGACGAGGCGGTTTTATCCGAAGACCGGTTTGCCGAAGCGCTGGCGGCGGCGGTGAACAGCCTGCGGGAGGAGCAGCCGGTGTTTGGCTCCTGCGATTACGCCTGGGCGGAGGAGGCCGCCGGGTAACGGCTTACCCCTTTAAAATCTCCCCGCCGTAGGGGGCCATTTCCAGGCGGATGAAAAAGCCCTGGTCGTGGGAGCAGACGGGGCAGGCCTTGGGGGCCTGGAGCCCTTCGTGAATATGGCCGCAGTTCAGGCACAGCCAGCCGCAGTTGGCGTCGGAGACGAAGAGCTTCCCGCCCTCCAGCAGTTCCGCGAAGCGCTGGAAGCGGTTTCCGTGGGCCTTTTCGATTTTGGCAATCTGCTCGAAGGAGGCCGCCGCCTGGGGGAAGCCCTCCTGCCGGGCGGTCTGGGCGAAGCTGGGGTAGACGGGGTCGAACTCCTCAAACTCGTTGTGCTGTGCCATTCGAAGGAGCTTCGCCACATCGTTGGTCAGGTCCACGGGGTAACCGCCGTCAATGTGAACGGTTTCTCCCGCCACCTCCTTCATGTGATTGTAGAAGATTTCGGCGTGCTCCTTCTCCTGGTTGGCGGTGAAGGTGAAAACGGCCTCCAGAACGTGGAGCTGCTGCTTTTGGCAAAGGCTGGCGGCGAAGGTGTAGCGGTTCCGGGCCTGGCTCTCGCCGGCGAAGGCCCGCATCAGATTTTTCAGGGTCTCGCTCTCTTTGAAGGATTTGGACATGGGAATACTGCCTCCTGTTTTGTAGTGTGCAGGCAGTATTTCCCAAAGCGGGGGAGCTTATACCCGCCGGACCATGAAACAGTGCGCCCCGCAGGGCGCACTGTTTACTTCTTTTTTACATGAGCGTACCACAGCAGCGCCCCCAATCCCGCGCCGCCCAGGATATTCCCCAGGGTGACGGGAAGGAGGTTCCCCAGGAGAAAGCCGGAGAGGGTCAGGGCGCCAAGGTCCACCCCCGCCTCCTGGGCCAGCTGGAGGTACTGGGGATTCCGGACGGCCAGAAGCCCGGCGGAGATGTAATACATATTGGCCACGCAGTGCTCAAAGCCGCAGAGGACGAAGTAGCACACCGGCAGAAAAGCCCCCATGAGGCGGCCGGCGGCGTCCTGGGCGGAGAGGGCCAGAAGAACCCCCAGGCACACCAGGATGTTGCAGAAAATCCCCAGGCCGAAGCCGCTTAAAAAGGAGATTCCGCACTTCCCGGCGGCCAGGCGGATGGTGTAGACCGCCAGTCCCCCGGCGGAGTAGTTCAGCTGCCCGAACCACACGCAGCCCGCCGCCGTCAGAAGGGCCCCCAGGAAGTTCCCCAGGTAGACCAAACACCAGTTCCGCAGGAGGCCGGGGAGAGTGCATTTTTTCTCCAGCAGAGAGAGGACCAGCAGGCTGTTCCCGGTGAACAGCTCCGCCCCGGTGACGATGACCATGCACAGGCCAAAGGGGAACAGGAGGCCGGAGACCGTCCGGGCCAGGCCCACGTTGTCCATGCCGTGAACGGCGGTGTTGGTGGCGGCGCAGCCCAGGGCGATGAGGGCCCCCGCCAGAACCGACAGGGCCAGGAGCGTTCCGGCGCTCTTCTGCGTTTTCACCGTTCCGGAGGCGGCATAGCGCTCCAGAAATTCATTGGGAACAAGGTAATGCAAGATTCCACCCCTTTCCTTAAGAGATCCAGTTAGAACAGCCCGGTAATGGTTCCGTTTTCGTCCACGTCGATGTTCTCAGCGGCGGGGACCTTGGGCAGGCCCGGCATGGTCATGATGTCCCCGGTCAGGGCCACCAGGAAACCCGCCCCGGCGGAGACCTTCAAATTCCGCACGGTAATGATAAAGTTCCTGGGGGCCCCCAGCAGGGCCGGGTCGTCGGAAAAGCTGTACTGGGTCTTCGCCATGCAGACGGGGAGACGGCCGAAGCCCAGGGCCTCCAGCTCCGTGAGCTGCTTCCTGGCGGCGGGGGTCAGAACGGCCCCGTCGGCGCGGTAAATCTTTTTCGCGATGGCGTTGATCTTGTTTTCAATCGTGTCTTCCGTGTCGTAGGCAAACCGGAAGTCACCCGGCTCCTCACAGAGGCGCAGAACCTCCTCGGCCAGGGCCGTGCCGCCCTCGCCGCCCTTGGCCCAAACCTCGCTGAGGGCAACGCGCACGCCCAGCTCCCGGCACTTATCCTCCACCAGCTTCAGTTCCGCGGCGGTGTCCGTGGGGAAGGCGTTGACAGCGACGGCGCAGGGCAGGCCGTAGACGCTTTGGATGTTGTCCACGTGCTGGAGAAGGTTGGGCAGGCCCTTTTCCAGCGCCTCCAGGTTTTCGGCGTTCAGCTCCGCCTTGGGGACGCCGCCGTGGTTTTTCAGAGCCCGAACGGTGGCTACCACCACCACGGCGGAGGGCCGGAGGCCCGCCAGGCGGCACTTGATATCCAGGAATTTCTCCGCCCCCAGGTCCGCGCCGAAGCCTGCCTCTGTAACGGCGTAGTCCGCCAGCTTCATGGCCATCCGGGTGGCCATGACGGAGTTGCAGCCGTGGGCGATGTTGGCGAAGGGCCCGCCGTGGATAAAGGCGGGGGTCCCCTCCAGGGTCTGGACCAGGTTGGGCTTGAGGGCGTCCTTGAGAAGGGCCGCCATGGCCCCCTCGGCCTTCAGGTCGTGGGCGGTGACGGGCTTGCCGTCACAGGTGTAGGCCACCACCATCCGGCCAAGGCGCTCTTTCAGGTCCAGGATGCCGCTGGACAGGCACAGCACCGCCATAATCTCGCTGGCTACCGTGATGTCAAAGCCGTCCTCCCGGGGCACGCCCTGCATCCGGCCCCCCAGGCCGTCCACAATATTGCGAAGCTGGCGGTCATTCATGTCCACGCAGCGCCGCCAGGTGATGTTCTTCCCGTCAATTCCCAGGGCATTGCCCTGTTGGATGTGGTTGTCCAGCATAGCGGCCAGTAGGTTATTGGCCGCGCCGATGGCGTGGAAGTCCCCGGTGAAGTGGAGGTTGATGTCCTCCATGGGCACCACCTGGGCATATCCGCCCCCGGCCGCGCCGCCCTTCACACCGAAGACCGGTCCCAGGGACGGTTCCCGCAGGGCCACCAGGGCGTTTTTTCCCAGGCGGCGGAGAGCATCGGCCAGGCCCACGGTGGTGGTGGTTTTCCCCTCTCCGGCGGGAGTGGGATTGATGGCGGTGACCAAGATCAGCTTCCCGTCCTTCCGCTGGTTCTCCCGCAGGAGGCGGGGGTCCACCTTGGCCTTGCAGCTGCCATAGAACTCCAGATATTGGGGGGCCACTCCGGCGGCGGAGGCGATTTCACCAATGGGACGCATGGGACAGGACTGGGCAATCTCGATGTCGGACGGAACGTGCATAGCGGGCCCTCCTTTGTGATGAGCGAAAAGGTATGACTTATTTTGGATAAACTGATCATATCATATTCCGGGAGGAAAGGGAAGTGGAAGATTTCACAAGGAAAATGGCCTTGTGTTCCGCTGAATTTTATGTTATGGTATACGTAAAGATGCCCTAAAGGACGGATGAGGGAAAGGAGACGGACCATGGAGCTGAGCGTCAACGGGCAGCGGCGGCGGGCCGCCCAGGCGGCGAAGGCCGCGCCGCAAGTGGAAGCGAAGACCCCGGCGGCGGGGAAAACCGCGCTTCAAAAACCGAAAACCGACAAGCTGTCCTGGTCCCGGCAGGCGCTGTCCTTCCTTCAGGAGGTCAACCGCCAGGATATGGAAAAACAGCGAAAGCTGCTGGAGGCCAAGCAGCGGGGAAGCGGGGAGCTGGACGCGCTGACCAAGGCCCTGAAGACCATGGAAAACTGCCGGAAAATTGCCCAGCGCATCATGCGGGGCGACAAGGTGCCGCCCCAGGATGAGCGGTATCTGATGGAGAACGATCCGGACGGCTACAAACTGGCGCTGGTCTGCCGGAAGCCCAAGGAAAAACCCAAGGAATGGGAGTCTGTATTGAAAGACGAGGACCGGGAGAGCGGGACCGGCACGGAGACGGCGGCCCCGGATTCCGGCGGGGAAGCGGCGGAGTGCTGAGCCGCTGAAAAAAGCAAGGCGGCGGGGAATTTCCCCGCCGCCTTTTCGCAGCTCAATGGCGCTCGCTGATGAATTTTTCCAAAAGGCGGGAGATCTCCCGGATGTCGATGGGCTTGGCCACGTGGGCGTTCATGCCCGCGTCCAGGCACTTTTTGATGTCCTCGGAAAAGGCGTCGGCGGTCATGGCGATGATGGGAATATCCCTGTCGGGCCTGTCCAGACCGCGGATGGCTGCCGTGGCCTCGTAGCCCGTCATCACCGGCATCCGGAGGTCCATCAGCACCGCGTCGTAGAAGCCCACGGGGGAGTTTTCAAACTTGTCCACGCAGATGCGGCCGTTTTCCGCCCAGTCCAGCTCCATCCCCAGGTCGGACAGAAGTTCGTTGGCAATCTCCCAGTTCAGGTCGTTGTCCTCCGCCAGGAGGATGTGGCATCCGGTAAAGTCGGCGCGCTTCTCTTCCCGGATCTGTTCGACAGCGCCGCCGCCGTCGACAAAGGGCTTCAGTCCATAGAAGAGGGTGGAACGGAACAGCGGCTTGGAAATGAAGCCGGTAATGCCCGCGTCCTTGGCCTCCGCCTCGATTTCACTCCAGTCGTAGGCGGAGATGAGCATGATGGGGGTGTTGCTGCCGAAGCGGCGGCGGATTTCCTTGGCGGCGGCGATGCCGTCCATGTCCGGGAGCTTCCAGTCCAGAAGGATGATGTGATAGTGGTCGTGCACGCTGGCGCGGCGCTCCAGCATCTCCAGGGCCCCCTCTGCCGTTGGGGTCCAGTCGGCCTTGACGCCGATGGATTTCAGGGAGGCGGTGGTGCTCTCGCAAAGCTGCTGGTCGTCGTCCACCACCAGAATGTTCCACTCGGGGAGGATCATCTCCTCCTCCAGAGTTTCGGCCCGCTGGAGGTCCAGGGTGACGTGGAATTCGCTTCCCTTGCCCAGTTCGCTTTCCACCGTGATGGAACCGCCCATGGCGTCCACGATGTACTTGGTAATGGCCATGCCCAGGCCGGAACCCTCGGTCCGGCGGACCCGGGCGCTGTCTTCCCGGACGAAGGACTCGAAAATCTTTTCCTTGAATTCCGGGGTCATGCCGATGCCGTTGTCCTTTACAAGGATGTGGGTGCGGACGTAGTCCTCTCCATTAGGAGAGGCTTCCTCATAGAGGGAGATCTGGATCAATCCGCCCTCCGGGGTGAATTTCAAGGCATTGCCCAGGATGTTCAGCAGGACCTGGTTCAGCCGCACGCTGTCGCAGCAGACGTTCTCCGTGGAAATGTCGTGAATGAAGACGTCGAAGTGCTGGCGCTTGGAGCGGACCTGGGGCTGGGCGATGCTGACGATGCTGTCCATCACTTCCCGGAGGGAAACCTGATCCATGTTCAGCGTCAGCTTGCCGCTTTCGATCTTGCTCATATCCAGAACGTCGTTAATAAGGCCCAGAAGGTGGCGGCTGGAAAGGGTGATCTTTCTCAGGCAGTTCTGGACCTGCTGGGGATCATCAATGTTTGCAGTGGCGATGGCCGTCATGCCCACAATGGCGTTCATGGGGGTACGGATGTCGTGGGACATGTTGGAGAGGAATTCGCTCTTGGCTTTGTTGGCGTGGACGGCCTCCTTCCGGGCGGCCTCCAGCTCCACCATCTGTTCCCGGAGAAGCCGGGAATACTGCCAGAACACCAGCAGCAGGGCCAGCAGCACCACGGCGCAGCCCAGGAAAACCAGATACAGCCAGGCGTGGCTGAGGTCGCTGACGGCCTGGTCCAGCTCGCCATAGGGCAGCACCGTCACCAGGTACCACTCGGAGTAGGGCAGCTTGTTGCACTGCAGGTGCCGCCGCTCGCTGCCGAAGACCATGAGGGCGGAGTAATCCTCGCCTTTATCCATGGCGGCCTCCAGCTCCCGGATGTACTGCTCCCCGCTTTCCCCCTGCCCCTCGAAGAGGGCCTGGATGCGGTCGAAGTAGTTTTCCCGGAAGGCGTCGCCGCTGCGGATGACGAAGGACCCGTCCCGGCGGATGATGTGGGAATAGACCAGGGAGTTCTCGCTGTACAGGGAGAGGGTGTCGGCGATGTAGTCGGCGGGGAGGCTGGCCACCAGGGCGGTGGAGAGGGTCCCGTCCGCCATGAGGTATTCGGCGGAGACGCCCAGGAGCACGTCCTTCTGCCCCGTGGCGATAGAGGCCACAGCCACCTTTTTGTCCCCGTTGTTCATAGAGGCCAGAAAGGAGTCCGGGTCCGCCAGAACGGGCTCGTCGCCGTAGATCATGTCAAACTCGCCGGCGGGAGAGTAGTAGGCCAGGGCCACAAAGTCCCGGGCCTTGGCGTTGCGGGCCAGCTCCGCCCGCAGGGAGGCGGCGGAGGCGCTGTCCGGGGGGATGCTCCCCACCAGGGAATCCACCTGAGATAAACGCAGCTCGATGGTGGTGGCAAAGTGCTGGGTGACCTTCTCCCCCATGCCGGCCATGTAGGTGGTGCCCACGGCGCTGATGGTCTCGGAGCTTTTCCGGCTCATGAAAAAGGCCAGAAAGGAGAAGATGCACACCGTCAGCAGGAGAACCAGCGCCAGGCTGACAGTGAGAAAGCGGGTGGCGCTGTTCAGCAGCTTTTTCATCCCGCGCTCTCTTCCTGGAAGGCCCGAATAGCGGCCGCGGTCTGGGCGTAATCTGCCCGCACCTCCTCCGCCAAAGCATCGGCTTCCGGCGTATAGCCGTTCCGCAGAGATTCGCAGAGGCGGCTGCTGGACGCTTGGAGCTTGTCAATGCTCAGGTTCTGGCATACGCCCTTAATGGTGTGGGCGGCCCGGAACGCCTCTTCGTAATTCTTCTCCTCCAGAGATTGGCAGAGAAGGGCATAGCTGCCGTCGTTCAGGAACTTCAGCACAAATTTCTGCACCAGCCGTTCACTGCGCAGGCGGCCGAGAGCGTCGTCATAGTTGCCGCCCATGGCGGCGTAGCACTCCTGTAAGGTCATGTGGATGCTCCTCCTTTATTTTAAAACGTCTTCCCCCGGGTCCTGCCCGTCCTCGATGGGGGAGATGACGGAGAGGGTGTCGCGCATGGTTTCGTCATAGAAACGGTACTGGCCCCGTCCGCCCCGCTTGACGGTGTAGAGGGCCGCGTCCGCCGCGTGGAACAGGGCGTCGTAGCCGCCGGGGACCGTGGCCGTCAGGGCCGCGCCCATGCTGACGGAGAGGGGGAACTGCTCAAACCGGCCGCAGAGAGACTGGAAGATGCGGGAGAGAACGGCGTCCACGTCGTCCTTATACTCCAGGAAAATGAGGAACTCGTCCCCGCCCACCCGGGCGGCGATGTCGCCGCCCCGGATGCATTGGCGGAGCTTCTCCGCCAGGTGGACCAGCACCTGATCCCCGAAGGAGTGGCCGTAGGTGTCATTGGCGGACTTAAAGTGGTCCAGGTCGAAGATGACCAGCGCATAGGATGCGGCGGGGCGGGTCTCAATGCGCTCGAGGATGCGCTTTTTGGCGTAGGCGTGGTTCAAAAGGCCGGTGAGGGCGTCGTGGGAGGCCATGCGCTCCAGAGCGTTCAGCTTCATCCGGGAATCGTGAATGTCGATGGCCTTGCCAATGGCGCCGGTATAGCGGGGGGGTTCGTCGCTGGACCAGGTGGCCCGGGCCACGATCTGGGTCCAGCGCCAGGCGCCCTTGTAATTCATTTTGCAGTCGTATGTAACCACCGGCAGATCCGGGCTGGTGCTGCGCAGGGCGCCGGCCAGGTTCTGGACGTCTGCGGCGTCCATGACCGCCTGGGCCCCGGCGTGGTGATAGGGGTCCATGATGATTTCCTCCAGCCCCAGATGCTCCGCGCCCCAGTTGGAGAGGGTGATCATAGGCGGGGAGACCGTGAACTCGAACTGAATTTCCTTGCTCATGTCGGCAAAGAAGCTGTACTTCATCCGCTCATGCTCCAGGAGCTGAAGGGTCCGCTCGGAGGCGGTAAGCTCCTCGTGGCGGCGTATCTCCTGGGCCACGTTCCGCATTTCCCGCCGGTCCCGCTGGGCGACGGAGTTGCTGCCGCTCATCAGCGCGGGCAGATCGGGAGACAGCTCCCGCAGACAGTCCATCAGCAGGGGGTTGAAGGTACCGCACTGGCCGGCCAGGATCATCTCCACCGCCTTTTTGTGGGAAAAGGAATCCTTATAGCAGCGCTTGGAGGTCAGGGCGTCGTAGACGTCCGCCAAGGCCACGATCTGGGCGGCGATGGGAATCTCATCGCCCCGGAGCCCGTCGGGATAACCCCGGCCGTCCCAGCGCTCGTGGTGCCAGCGGCAGATGTCATAGGCCACCTTAACCAATGGGTCATCCTGGTGGATGGGGAGGTTTTCCAGCATCTCCGCGCCGGCCATGGAATGGGTCTTCATGATGGCGAACTCCTCGTCGGTGAAGCGGCCGGGCTTGTTGAGTATTTTTTCATCTATAGAAATCTTGCCGATGTCATGCAGGGCCGAGGCCGTGCAGATCATGGAGATGTCTGTGGGGGAGAGCTGGTAGCGGTCCGTTTTCTGCACCAGGTGGTTCAGCATCAGCTCCGTCAGGGTGCGGACATTAAGGACGTGGAGGCCGCTTTCGCCGTTGCGGAATTCCACAATGTGGCTGAGGATGTCGATGAGCAGGCTGCTGCGCTGTTCGTTTTCGTAAATCTGGTCCGCCACCATGTTGGCCAGCCGCTTTTGCTTGGCGTAAAGCATGATGGTGTTCACCACCCGGCGGTGGACGATCAGCGCGTCGAAGGGGCGGGAGATGAAATCGGTGACGCCCAGCTCATAGGCCCGCTCGATATGGCTGGACCCGGTTTCGGCGGAGATCATGATGACGGGGATATCCTCAATCCACTGGTTCTGGGCCATGACCTCCAAAACACCGAAGCCGTCCATCTGGGGCATGACGATGTCCAGCAGGACCAGGGAAATCTCGCTCCCCCGCTGCTGGAGCAGGCCCACGCCCTGAAGGCCGTTTTCGGCTTCGACGATTTCATACTCGTCGTCCAGCATGTCGGCCAGAATGGCGCGGTTCAGTTCTGAATCATCTACAATTAAAATCTTCGGTTTTTGTTCCGCACTCAAAGAGATCACTTCCTTGTCCTCTGGTTCCTACCCGACGGGGGGAGGGGCGGGCGGTTCGGCCCGCTGAAGGCGGCCCCGCAGAAACGGGGCCGGAAAATATCGACACTGCAACATCATAATTTTAACACAGGAAAACGGAAATAGCAAGAACGAACCGTAAGAGCCTTAGAGAAGTTCGGGGGAAGCCAGCGGCCAATGTTCTCCATTTTTTGGAAAAGAATCGACGCATTATACAAAATAGGGCAAAAAATAGACAAAAAAATTGTAACAGCCGTCAAGGGATAAGACGAGCGGACAAAGTCCGGCGGTGATTTTTGGAGAAACCAGAAAAAACCGTAAAAAACATTGAAATTTTCTTGAAAATGGAAGACAGGCTGGGTAAAAAAATACTTGATTTTTCTGGGGAAATGGTTCATAATGGGGGATACCCAACTAGACTGGACAAACGAATTTGTTGCAAAACGCACATGTGCAAGCGAATGAGAGACAGCGGCGGAGAAAAGGCCGGCGGAATGAAAACGGCATCCGCTGAATAGAATGAAGGGCCGTTCATAAGAAGAAAACGGAAGCGCGCGTGCTTTGGCTGACAACCCGCGCGTTTATCTTGCCCGGATGATTCGGGCCGTTCACTGGAAAAACAGGCCGCCGTCCCGCTGGATCGGGACTGGCCGGCGGCCGTGATATGGAGGTTTGGGTCACATGGATTTCCTGTCAAGCAATTCCCAGTTAATGATGGAAAAGTCCCTGAGCTACCTGTGGACCAAGCAGGCGGCCATTGCGGACAATATCGCCAACGCGGAGACCCCCGGCTATAAAGAAAAGGTGGTCACCTTTGAGGACAGCCTGCGGGGCAGGCTGCTGCTGGCCTCCCGGAAGGAGGCCCCGGTAAAGTCGATGCGCCAGGTGCTGGAGGGAACGCCCTTCGGCGTGACGGAGCAGACGGTTCAGACCCGCATGGATGACAACGGCGTCAATGTCACCGCCCAGATGTCGGAGGCCATCCGCAACGCTTACCAGATGCGCTATGTCATGAGCTCCCTCAACACGGACCTGGCCATCCTGAATTCCGCCATTCGGGGACAGTGATTTGAGAGGCATTCTTTGAAAGACGCGGCAAACGCTGAAAGACGCGGCAAACGCTTTTCTGCTTCACATTGTTAAATGAGTGGGGACGCAGGATGAAGAAAACGATTACGGGACCGGATTTTCCGGCCCCGCGCAGAATTGCCGGGGCATGCCCGGCGGGGAATGGAGAGTTTGACCTATGGCATTTTTAAGCTCTATGAACATTGTGGCCTCGGGCCTGACGGCCCAGCAGCTCCGCCTGGACATCGTGGGGGAGAACGTAACCAACTCCACTACCACCCGGGTGGAGGGGGGCGAGGGGGCCTACCGCCGGAAGATGGTGGTCTTTGAGGCCAAGACCGGCCGGGACGGCTTCCGCCGGGCCATGGCCCGGGCGTCCACCGGCATGGTGCCGGGGGGGCAGACCGCCGGCGGCGTGCGGGTGACCCAGATCGTGGATGACCCGTCCCCCATGAAGCGGGTGTACGATCCTACCCACCCGGACGCCGACGAGGACGGCTATGTTGATACCCCCAATGTGGATATGGTAAAGGAAATTGCCGACGCCATGGCTGCCACCCAGGCCTACTCGGCCAACGTGACCATGTTCAATACCATGAAAACCGTCGTGACCGACGGGCTTCAGATCGGGAAATAATTTGAGATTTTGAGAGGAGGCGCGCTTATGCTGACGCCGGTGGAAAAGCTGACGGCGCTGACGCCGCTCAGTCAGGATTTGAAGGAAGCCCGAGCAAAGGAGGCTTCCGCCCCGGAGGAAAGCCCCTTCGGCGCGATTTTTCGCTCCGCCATTGACAACGTGAAGGAGACGGACGAAGAGCTGAAGGAGTCACAATATCTGCTGGCCACAGGCCAGCTGGATAACCCTGCCGCCACCATGATTGCCGCTTATAAGAATCAGACTGCAGTAAATATGCTGGTCCAGCTGCGGAACAAGGCGCTGGACGCATATTCCGAGCTGAGCAGGATCAACCTGTAAGAGCGGCGGCGTGCGGGGGAGGTCCCCTGTGCTGCCCGGCCCCTATGGACCAGGGCAGCACGAATCATGTCTAAAGATGTCTACAGGACGCCGCGGCCGCGGCGAAGAGAAGGAGGTGACAGCGGTTGAACGACGTGAAGGAAAAGGCCAAGGCGTTTCTTGACAAGACAAAGGAGCGCCTGAAAACGGTATCGAAAAAGGTATGGATCGCCATTGCCGCTGTTTTGGTGGTCCTGATTGTGGCCGCCGCCGTCGCCTTGACGCTGAATAAGCAGGATTACGCCGTGCTGGTTACCCAGGTGAGCGACGCGGAGGCGTCCAACATCCTGAATTTCCTAAGCGAGCAGGGCGTTGCCAATTACAAGGTGGAGGATGGAAACACCGTGCTGGTCCCCGCCGGGCAGGAGTCGGCGCTGAAAGCCCGTATCCTGATGGCGAACCTGAACCAGACCGGCAACTATTACACGGAGAACCTGGGTTCGTTTTCCACCAACGAGGAGCGGCTCTACGCCGAGAAGACGAGCCTGGAGCTGAGAATGGCCGGGGTCATCCGGAACTTTCCCAACGTGGTGGACGCCACGGTGAACATCACCCCGGGGGAGAACCGGGCGTACATATTGGACAGCAACAACGTAGTCCAGGCCAGCGCAGCCGTCATGCTGACGATGATGGAGGGGCAGATGCTCACCGACGAGCAGGCCGCCGCCATCCAGCAGTTCGTGTCCCATTCGGTTCAGGGACTGGAAATTGATTCCGTCAGCATCAGCGACACCACCGGCAACGTCTACCTGACGGAGGATGCGCTGAACGGAGAGATTTCGGCCCTGAAGATGCAGCTTCAGCAGGGTATGGAGAACCGCATCCGCACCCAGATCATGAACGTGCTGACCCCCTTCTTCGGCGAGGACAACGTCCGGGTAGGCGTGACCTGCGAGGTGGAGGTGGATCGCACCACCGAGGTGCGGAATGAGACCATTCTTCCCGAGTGGGCACAGGACGGGTCCACCGACGGCCGTGGCGTGATCGGAGTCGAGCGGCACGAGGCCCTTATCGGCCGGCCCGGCGACAACCCTGTGGGCGGCCTGGTGGGCACCGAGTCCAACTCGGACCTGACGGAGCAGGTGGAAGCCGCCCTGGACCTGGAGGACGGGGACAACAGCATTTACGCAAACAAGCAGATTGACTACGACAACACCCACAGTGTCATCAATATTGACAACAACGGAGCGGTGAAAATGACAGACTGCTCCGTGGCCGTGTCCATCAACTCCCGGACGGCGGGGGATTTCAGCGTGGAGTCCATCCGCCAGCACGTGGCCCGGGCCGCCAACATCCAGGGCGAGCGGGACCCCATTACCAACCAGGAGATATTGGACGGCAAAATTTCCGTGGTGGCCATGGAGTTCTTCGATCCCAACGTGGGCATTCAGCCCGGCATTGATCCCAGCGGTACGGGAGTGCCCCTGTGGGTTCTGATCGCGGCGGGCGCCGGCCTGCTGCTGTTCATCATTCTGCTGACCGTTATCCTCCTGCTGCGCAGGAAGAAGCGGAAGAAGCAGGAGGAAGAGGAAGCCCGGCGGCGCGAGGAGGCGGAAGCCCTGATGCGCGTGGCTGGCCTGGGCCTGGAGGGCGAGGCGCCCGAGAGTGGCGCCGACGTGATGGACCTGGAGCTGGAACGGAGTATGGAACTGCGGAAGGATATCCGCCAGTTCGCCAGCGACAACCCGGAAATCGCGGCGCAGATGATCAAGGTTTGGCTGAAAGGGGGCGACGGCAATGCCTGAGACAGCAACGGCGGCGGCCCCTCAGGCCGCTCCCCAGGCGGCGAAAAACGCCAAGCCCCCGGTGGAGCTTTCAACACCGCAGAAGGCGGCGGCGGTTATCATCGCCCTGGGGGCCGAAAAAGCGTCTCTCCTCTATAAGTTTATGGAGGACGAGGAGGTGGAGCAGCTCACCCTGGAGGTGGCCCGCCTGGGGGTGCTGAGCACCCAGCAGACGGAGGACGTCCTTAATGAGTTCTACCAGCTCTGCCTGACCAATAAGGCCGTCACCGAGGGCGGCCTGGAGTACGCCAGGGCCGTCCTGGAGAAGGCCTATGGCGAGCAGGCGGCGGCGGAGCTTTTGGGCAAGGTGACCAAGAGCCTGAAAAACCGGGAATTCGCCTTCATGGACAAGGCGGATGTCAAGTCCCTGTACTCCGCCCTGCGGAGCGAGCGGCCCCAGACCATCGCCTTGGTCCTCTCCTATGTGGACGCGGACAAGGCGGCGGGCGTGGTGGCCCAGCTGGAGGAGAGAAAGCAGATTCAGGTGGTGGAGAGCATCGCCAAACTGGACAGCGTTTCTCCCGCGGCTATCCGGATTGTGGAGGCCGAAATGCACAACCGCTTCTCCAACATAATGACAGATACCAATATCAAGGTCGGCGGCATAGACTATGTGGCGGACGTGATGAACAACCTGGACCGGACCAGCGAGAAAAACATCTTCGACGGTCTGTCCGATCCGGACCTGGCGGACGAGATCCGCAAGCGGATGTTCGTGTTCGAGGACATTATCACTATGGACGACCGTTCCGTGCAGCGGTTTGTCCGGGACTGCGACCCCAGAGATCTGGTGCTGGCCCTCAAGGCCGCCAATACGGAGGTGGCCAACAAGCTCTTCGCCAATATGTCCAGCCGCATGGCCCAAAGCATCAAGGACGACCTGGAAATTACTTCCAACGTCCGCATGAAGGACGTGGAAGAAGCGCAGCAGCGCATCGTCGGCATCATCCGCGGTTTGGAGGAAAAGGGTGAAATCATCATCCTGAAGGGCGGAAAGGACGATATCATTGCCTAGTATTTGGAAATCCATTATGCGTCCCAAGGCCGAGCCCTATCACTTCCCCAAGGCGGAAGAGCTGATCCTGGAAGAGGAAACACCCGCCGGGGCCGAGCCTCCCCCGCCCCCTCCCAGGGAGGACGGCGGGGAGGACGCGCCGGAGCTGGATATCCGGACGGAAGAGAAGGTTCCCGAGCCGGAGCCTGAACCCGAACCCAAGCCGGACCCGGTAAGCTTTGCCCAGATCCAGGCGGAGCAAATCATCGCAGACGCCCACCGGCGGGCCGAGGCCATTTTGGACCAGGCCCGGCTGGAGGCGGAACTGAAGGCACAGGAGCTGTTCGAGTCCTCCCGCCAGAGCGGCCTGGAGGCCGGACGGGCCGAGGGCCTGGCTGAGGGAGCCGCCCAAGCGCTTCAGGAGGGCCAGCGGGCCCGGCAGCGGCAGGCCGAAGAGCTGGCTGCGGACTTTGACAAATTCCTGGAACGGGCCGGAGCGGCCCTGGACCGCCAGATGGACGAGAACGTGGATGATCTGCGGGACTTGGCCATCGCCATTGCGGAGAAGGTGGTCTGCGTCAGCCTGAAAAGCAGCAGCGAGGTCATCTGCCGGATGATTCAAACCGCCATTGATAAGCGCAAGCGCCGGGAGTGGGCGCACATCTATATCGCGGAATGCGACGCCAAGCATCTTTCCAAGGTGCCCGCTTCGCTGATGACGGCGCTGGCGGCCCTTTCGGACCGGGTGCGCATCA
The DNA here is from genome assembly GCA_022801815.1 of Oscillibacter sp. Lineage (GTDB taxonomy): Bacteria > Bacillota > Clostridia > Oscillospirales > Oscillospiraceae > Oscillibacter. The sequence goes on from JAAWTB010000012.1 coordinate 16,251, forward strand.
TCCCCATGGCGGACGACGAGGCGGGCACCTGCATCATCGAGACTCCGGATGAAATTGTGGACGCCAGCGCCGCCACCCAGATGAACCACATCCGGACCCTGCTGTCCGATGCCGGCCCCGTGGAGGAAGGCGGCTTCGGCGGCTTGAATTTCATCGGCGGCGTGTAAAAGGAGTAGCTTATGTTCCGGCAGATGATCCGTCAGGTTTACAGCGCGGACACCTACAGCCTGACCGGGAAAATTGAAAATATTGTCGGAATGTCCATTGAGGCCAGCGGCGGTCGGGCGGCCGTGGGCGACATCTGCCGGATTTACAACGGCGACTCCGGCGGCCAGGTCACCGCCGAAGTGGTGGGCTTCAAAAACGACCACATCCTGCTGATGCCCTATTCCGACATGGCGGGCATCTCGGCGGGCAACTTCGTCCGGAATACCGGGCGGCAGCTGACGCTGCGGGTGGGCGAGTTCCTCCGGGGGCGCATTATCAACGCCATGGGCCAGCCCATTGACGGCAAGCCCCCCTTCGAGGGGGGAGACGCCTACTGCGTGGGCGGTTCTTATATCAATCCCCTCCGCCGCCCCCCGATCCGGGAGCGGATGGAGTTTGGCGTGAAGGCCATTGACGGCACCATTACCATTGGGAAAGGCCAGCGCATCGGCATCTTCGCCGGCTCCGGCGTGGGAAAATCCACGCTGATGGGCATGATCGCGAAAAACGTCAAGGCGGACATCAACGTCATCGCCCTGGTGGGCGAGCGGGGCCGGGAGGTTTTGGAGTTCGTCCAGAAGGACCTGGGCGAGGAAGGCATGCGCCGCTCCGTATTGGTGGTGGCAACCTCCGACCAGCCCGCCATGCTGCGGATGAAGTGCCCCAGCGTGGCCACGGGCATCGCGGAGTATTTCCGGGACCAGGGCTACGACGTGCTTCTCATGATGGACTCCCTGACCCGGTTCGCCATGGCCCAGCGGGAAATCGGCCTGGCCATCGGCGAGCCGCCGGTGAGCCGGGGCTACACCCCTTCCATGTACGCGGAAATGCCCAAGCTCTTGGAGCGAAGCGGCAATTTCGATAAAGGTTCCATCACCGGTGTGTACACCGTGCTGGTGGAGGGCGATGACACCAACGAGCCCATCGCAGACACAGTCCGGGGCATTCTGGACGGGCACATTGTCCTCTCCCGGGCCCTGGCCAACAGCAACCACTATCCGGCCATCGACGTCTCCGCCAGCATTTCCCGGCTGATGGTGGAAATCGTTTCCCCGGAGCACCGGCAGCTGGCTTCCCGGCTGCGGGATATCCTGAGCACCTACGAGAAGAACCAAGACCTGGTGGCCATTGGCGCTTATAAGCCGGGCAGCAACCGGAATCTGGACTACGCCTTGAGCAAAATTGAGGCGGTAAACGGGTTTTTAACCCAGGACATCAACGAGGCCTTCAGCTATGATCAGTGCATCCAGCAGCTGAAGAAGATTCTGAACTAACCGAACCAAAGGAGAACCGCCCTGTGAAAAAGTTCAAGTTCGCTTTGGATACCGTTCTTTCTTACAAGCAGCAGGTGCTGGGCGTACTCCAAGGGGAGCACGCCGAGGCTGCGGCCCGGGTCCGGGCCCAGGAGGAGCTGCTGGAAAAGCTCTGGCGGGAGTACCGGGACTGCAACGAGGATTACCGGGACAGGGCGCTGGAGGGCATGCCCGTGACGGAGGCGCTGATGTACCAAAGCGCCCTCCGGGCCGCTGAACAGGAAATCCAGCGGGAGACGAAGCGCCTGGAAGAGCTGGAGGCCGAGGCGGAAAAGCGCCGGGAGGCCATGGTGGAGGCGAAAAAAGAAACCTCCTCCATTGAAAAGCTGAAGGAGAAGAAGCTGGACGCCTACCACAAGGCGGAGGCCAAAAGCGAGGAGCTGTTTATCGAGGAATTCGTCAGCTCCGCCCGGGCCCACGCGGCCTCGTAAATTTGTTCTGAGCGGCGCGTCCGCGCCGTTTAGAAATAGATAATCTTGTATAACAAGGAGGTGAACAAGCGTATGGAACAGTTAATCAACACCATGCTGGCAAACACGCAGATTCCTCAGGCGGCCCCGGCGGCGAAGAAGGGCGAGTCCTCCGCGCAGAAGGACGGCTTCCAAAAGCTGCTGGAGCAGAAGCAGACGGACCAGACCCGCAAGCCGGAGGAGGCCGAAGCCGCGCAAAACCCCCAGGAGGCTCAGGGCGCCGGGGAGACGGCGGACGGACAGAGCCAACCCGTTGTAATGGACGGCAAGGAGCTGGAGGAGCAGATGGTCCTGGCGGCCATGGCGATGATGCAGACCCCGGTAGTGCCTGCAGAGCAGGCTGCAATGCCGGAGGAGGTCCCGGCTGAGGCCATTGCGGATGAAATTGCCCCCCTGGCGGCGGAGACGCTTCTAAACCCGGAGGAGAAGCGGCTTGCCCCGGAGACGGAGACCCTGGAAGCCCCCCTGGCGGAGGGCGGAAACGAAGCCGCGCGCCAGGCGGAGGAACTGCCCCAGACCATCGAGGCCCCGGAGGCTCCCCAGAATACGGAGGAGCGGACCGTGGAGGTGAAGGTGGAAACCGGCAGGGCCGAGGCCCCGGACGCGGAGGAGACTCCCGACACGGCGGAAACTCCCGAGATGCAGGACGCGGAAATGGAAACCCAGGTTTTTGAGGATGTGAAGGCCGTTCCGGTGAAGGTGGGCGAGGCCCCCAAGGCCCCGGAGACCGAGGAGCCCGTGGAAAAGCAGATTGCCCCCAAGCTGACGGAGGCCCTGCGAAACGGCGAGACCCGGGTGGAGCTTCAGCTGACCCCGGAGAATCTGGGCAAGGTCACCGTGGAGATGACCTGGAGCAAGGACGGCGGGCTGGTGGTTCAGCTGCACGCCGAGAACCGGAGCACCCAGGAGCTTCTTGGCAAGAACACCGCAGGGCTGGAGCAGCTGCTTGGCCGGGAGGCGCAGCAGGAGGTCCGGGTGGAAGTCCCCCGGCAGGAGGAAAGCCAGCGGCAGGACCTTTACGAGCAGCAGCAGGAGCGCCACCAGAGAAGACAGCAGGAGCAGCGCCAAAGACAGCAGGCCGGCGGCGAGGATTTCCTCCAGCAGCTCCGGCTGGGACTGATTCCCCTGGACGGGGAGTAATTTCCTTTGGAAAGGAAGTGAAGCAGTGAGCGATTTAATGCGGGACGTCAGCAGTCTGTACGGCACCCATAAAACTGATCTGGGCAACGAGGTCACCATCGCCAAAAAGGGCAGCAACCTGGACCTGGACATGACGAGTTTCATCCAGCTGATGATTACTCAATTGACCAGCCAGGGCATCGACAATACCATGGATACCTCCGAGATGCTGAACCAGATGGTACAGATGCAGATGATTACCTCCATGGTCAACATGACCGACGCCGTGACTATGAATTACGCCGCCTCCCTGGTAAACCAGAAGGTGACCGTGGGCAAGTACGGCGAGGATGGAAAGCTCCAGGAGATTTACGGCACGGTTACCGGAACCGGCACCATCAACGGCCAGCAGGTGATATTCCTGGACGACAAGGAGTATTACTACCTCAGCGAAATCATGGCCGTGGGCAAGCTGCCCCCCCCTGAAGAGGACGACAAGGTGGACGGGACGGAAAAGCCCGAAAACCCCGACGGGGCGGAGAAGCCTGAAAATCCAGACGGGGCGGAAAAGCCCGAAAACCCGGACGAGATTCAAAAACCCGAAAATCCCGACGGCGGGACGGAGACCCCGGACCCCGGCGGAGAGAATGGCGCACCCACAGGCGGCGAAGGCTGAGGTGATTCCAACGTGATCGAACGCGTAACAAGACAGAGCCAAATCCAGCAGATTCAGGACGCAGGGAAGCGAACGGCTGCGGGCGGTTTCGCCATGGCTTTGCAGGCGGAGCTGGGCAGGGCCGGGCAGGAGGTTGAGTTCTCCAAGCATGCCATTACCCGGGCGGAGGAGCGGGGCATTGAGATTACCCCGGGCCTTATTGACCAGATCAAGGGCAGCATGGTGCGGGCCCAGGCCAAGGGCGCGACCAATATCCTGGCGATGGACACTGAAAAGGCCTTCATTATCAACGTCCCCCATGCCAGAGTCATTACGGCGATCACCCAGGACGAAATGAAGGACAGCGTATTTACCAACATCGACGGCGCCGTGTTCCTGTAAGTGAAATGGCAGGACCGGATGTTCGGAGGCCATCGGGTCCCGTCCGACTGACGGGGCCCGGGCGGCGCCAAGGATTCGAAAGGAGTTCAATTTTCCTATGACCGGATCAATGTACGCATCTGTGGCGGGCCTGAAGGCCCACATGCAGAAGCTGACTGTTATCGGCAACAACGTGGCCAACGTCAACACCCAGGGCTATAAAAAGCAGAGGACCGTTTTCCGGGACAGCGTGTACAGCATGTACTCCGCCGGTTCCAACGGCTCTATGAGCGTGGGCGGCATGAACCCCTCCCAGCTGGGCTACGGCTCTATGGTGGGCAGCATCGACTTGAACATGTCCTCCTCCAGCTATAACCCCGGCAACCCCATGGACTGCGCGCTGGTGGGCGACGGGTTCTTCCTGGTGGGCACCAAGGACACGGCCAACAGCACCAACCCGGAGGATTACGCGGACTTCAGTGCGGATAACCTGAAATCCCTGAACCTCACCCGGGTGGGCGACTTCAAAATCGGCCCCGACAACTACCTGGTGGACAGCAAGGGCAACGTGGTCTACGGCTTCATGTCCACCAGCGAGGTGGAAGAATATGTGGGCGCGGACGGCAAGCCTGCCAAGCGGCAGAAGGTCAGCGACCAGCTGGTGCCCATCCGCCTCCCCAGGTGGGAGAAAAAGGTGGAAACCGTCAACGGCGAGGAAAAGGTTTCCTATATCATCCACTACGCCCGGACGGACATCGGCCCCGACGGCAAGCCCGTTGAAGACGCGGCCGGAAAGCCCGCCAATAAGCTGGTGGACGACAAGCCGATTTACAATACGGAGGACGGCGGAAACCAAGGCGGAAACCAGGGGGACGCGGACGCGACCGCCGTGGACGCGGAGTATGAGTTCGCCCAGCTGAGCAGCATCAGCATCGATTCCAAAACGGGCTGTATCAGCGGAATCAGCAAAGCGGACGACAAGCCGATTGTCATCGGCTACCTGGCCATCGGCAGCGTAGCAAACCCCAACGGCGTAACCCATATCGGAAACTCCTACTACAAGTGCCAGGAGGGCGCGGGCGCGCTGAGCGTTTCCATGCTGGGCGGAGTGCAGAAGGACCTGGGCATCAGCCAGGTCAACGGCTCCATGGCCCCGGCCGGCGGGGCGAACCCGAACGACCCCGCCGCCGGCACGCCGGAGTACGCGCCCGGCACCGACGTCGTGGGTACCGGAGCCACCGAAATGATGGTGGGCTTCCTGGAGGCCCCCAACGTGGACCTGGCGGAGGAAATCGCCGAGCTGATCACCACCCAGCGGGGCTATCAGGCCAACACCCGCATCATCACCGTCACCGATTCCATGCTGGAAGAGCTGGTCAACATGAAGCGCTGAGCCTAGCTGACCTTTGATTACCGAGCGGAACGCTCATCAAACTGCTGAGAAAAACAGTTGCCCGCCGGGGCCGGGGGCCCCGGCGGGGCAGGAAAGGGCGGTCTATTATGATCCTTTTGACCAAGAGAAATCACGACAAGCTTCTGGTAAATCACCGGCAGATTGAACATATTGAGTGCATTCCCGAGACGAAAATCACCATGATGAACCACGATTACTACCTGGTTCGGGAGAGCGTGGAGGAAATTATCCATAAAATCGCGGAGTACAACGCCAAGGTTCAGGATATCCACCGCGAGATCGCGGTATCGGACAAGCGTTGATGGAATATAGATAAAATTCACAGGCCGGGGAACGATGTCCGGCCGAGGGAGCGAGGCATTTCTTCATGAATATAAACTATATCATCGGCATTGTCGGCGCGTTCGGCGTGTTCTTGCTGGGCTGCGTCATGGGCATCAACATCGGCCCCAAAGCGGCGGGAAAGCCCCCGATTACGTTCGAGCTGGCCAACCTCTGGAACTTCTTCGACGCGGCCTCTATCTTCATCACCATCGGGTGTACGATCTTCATTGTGGTCGCCAGCTTCCCCGGGTCCATGCTCAAGGCCATGCCCAAGCACTTCAAGATCATCTTGAACAACAAAATGTTTGACCCCAAGGGGTACATTGACCAGCTGGTAGAGCTGGCCCAGATCGCCCGTAAGAACGGCCTTTTGTCCCTGGAGGAGAAGGCCAACGAGCAGACCGACCCCTTCTTTAAACAGGCCATCATGCTCATCGTGGACGCCAACGACCAGGATAAGGTCCGGGGCATTTTGGAAAACGACATCGAGTGCATGTCCGCCCGGCATGAGGACGCCGCCGCGCTGTACGACAAGGCGTCCAGCGTGGCCCCGGCTTTCGGCATGGTGGGTACGCTGGTGGGCCTGATCAACATGCTGATGTCCATGAACCTCAGCGGCGACGGCGGAGCCGACTCCCTGGGCACCAGCATGGGCACCGCCATGATCACTACCCTCTACGGCTGCTTGCTGGCCCACGTGATTTTTGGCCCTGTGGCCCAGCTTCTCCGGGGGCGGGACAGCGAGGAGGTCCTCTGCAAGCAGATCATCGTGGAGGGCGTCATGGCCATCCAGGCCGGCGAGAACCCCAAGTCCCTGCGGGAGCGGCTTCTGACCTACATGTCCCAGAAGCAGCGCGAAATGGGCGGCGAGGGCGCCGGAGGCGGCGAGGCAAAATGACAGGCCGAAAGGTAAGGTGAGACGGCAATGGCAATTAAAAAGAAAAAAAGCGGCGGCGGCGGCGCGAACTGGATGGACACCTACGGCGACATGGTGACGCTGCTGCTGTGCTTCTTCGT
>JAAWTB010000186.1 GCA_022801815.1 Oscillibacter sp.
TTGCTCCCTCCTCCTCTGCCACTTCCTACATTTTATCCCTCATTAACTTTGTGGCCTGTCTGGTAATGAAGACAGACAGGCCTCTTTTCGACAGGCTGACTCGAGTATAACATGGTTATACTCGAGTTTTGCTGTCTCTTTGGCAGAGCTTACAAATCTATGGCTAAGATATTGTAAAAAGCGATAGCCCTTCTCAAATAAATTATCTTTTATTCCTATGTTTTAGCCCCTGATCGGAGATATCAACATAGGAAATTTTTTAAGGAGTGTCAAACATGAGAATACCGTATGGATTTAACCTCGTAAACAATGGAGTACTCGAGGTTAACAAAAATGAAGCCTCCAATATCCGCATGATTTTCGACAACTATCTGGCCGAAGCAAGTCTGGGAAAGGTGGTAAACATGCTTTACGCAAAGCAGATACCCGCTCCGACTGGGAAAGCGAAATGGACCCGCGCCGCCGTGGATCACCTTCTCTCCAACTCCAAGTACATTGCTATTGTTGGTTTTGAATCCTATGCCAGTGCGCAATATGAAAAAGCCAACCGTTGCAATGTCGACTATGATAAAGCGGGTACACCGAGAAAAGAAACCCGGTATGTCTCACCTGCTATGCCTCAGATATAATTTCTATTCCAAATTTCCAATATATTTTTACAAGCCAACCAGAGAGAAGAAAATCATGAACATCAAAAAGCCCGTAGACTATAGGAATATACTGATAATGACAGCAATATCATGCTGGAGCGGAACCAGCGCGATTCCGTGCCCATTGAAAACAATGTGGCCATTTCTCACGGCACCGCAGAGTCCATGAAATTTGTCAAGCGGACGGGGCTTGTGGTTCTGACTTATCTGGACAGCATTGATTGGGATGGCGAGAAAGTCCAACTGGTGACTTGCATCGCCCCCAAGAGAGAGGAGCACCTGGAAATCCTGAACTGCATCACAGAGGCGGCCAAAACCGAGGCGGACACCGGCACCCTTGTGAAGGACGCCTCCTCAGAAGAACTATACCGCAAACTGAACGGTCTGGCGTAGGCCCGGGTCCACGCCTATGCGGCTCCCGCTTTTCGATCTCCCGGTCGGAAAACGGGAGCCGCTTTGTGCTGGGGGTCACGCAAACGCAAGAACTTTTCGAGTTGCTCTTCTGCGCCTAATTTTTGAAACATCTACGTGCAAAAGGGATCGTGTCGGGCAAACCCCGCCAGGAGGCCCCCTTCCGCCGCTTGCCGCCCGACGGTCTCCCGGGGCGGAGGTCCGGAGAGGCGCGTAGCTTCTTCTGTTCGCCCCGCATACCTTTTTTCGAAGGTTTTCGGAAAATGGTTCGGCAGGAAGCCAGTGCTTTCGACATTTTGGATTGAAAAAGCAGGAAAAATATGCTATTCTAAAAATAGAAGAATCTGGAAGGATGCGGACCTTTCCCCCAGCTTATCAATGCGGGTGAAACGGGAACACAAAGGAGAGAGACGGATGATCAGCTTGATTGTAAACGAGGTATTTACCGCCCTGAAGCATCTGGATTCCCCGCTGAGCGCGGTCGCATCGCTTGTGGCAATCTTCCTGGCTGCGGTTGCCGGCGCTAAATGTATTTACCGCGGCCTGCGCAGGCTCACGCAGCAAAAGCCAGTGGACCGGCTGTACAAGGCTTTGATCGCCCATTCTGTCGTCTCAAAGTCGGAGGTGGTCTATCAGATCCTGAACTATTTGCCGCCGTGTTTTGAAGATCGGAAAACCATCCGAAAGCTGTTCAGGCAAATCAAGGCCTGCTCCGGGGAAAAGCAGGAGGCGGCCGCCGTCTTTTCCGTGATAGGAGCTCCCGCGTGCGGAAAAACAACGACAATGCGCTACCTTTACTGCAAGTTGTCGAGGGGACGAAAATGCGTCTATTTTCAGATGCAGGATGTCACGAGTATGGATAAGCTCGGCAGCTATTTGGAGAAGCAAAAAGCGGAAAACCATTTTGGGAACAGAGACTCTGTGGTTGCCTTTTTCGACGGGTTGGACGAGGCGCATGTGTTCTTTCAGAAAGAAAACCTGGATTCCATGGAAGAGGCGTTCCGGTCTATGTTCTTTTTCGGCGGTAACTCAGATATGGACAAGCTGTTTCAAGCCCACGGGCTGAATCTGGAGTGTACCGTGGTCAGCCTCCGGCCGGAGTTTCTGGAGCGCTCTACCCGGAGCCTGACGGAGCTCCAGCATAAAAATATCTATTCCAACGTATATAAAATTCTGCCGCTGTCGGACCGTGACGTAATCAAAATTTTTAAGTCCCTGCGGAGCCTGAAGAGCATTGAGGCCCGGAAAAATGAGATGGAACCGCGGCACCAGGACCGGTATCCCTCCTGGTGGAAAGCACCCTATTATACTTGGCTGCTCCGGCATATTTTGAAACAGAATCCAAACAGCCTGTTTCATTATCCCATGTACATCCGCTACGCATATGCCTTTATGAAGCGGTACTGGGAGCTGGAGGACCCGCGGGAATTCCGCAACAACATCGCGGTTTCCTTCGATATCCTGCTGGACGCGATTATCAAATGGGAATACCATATTTACTTTGAAAACAAATCCGCCAGGAAAAACCCGAAGGAAATGGAGCAGTTTAAGCAGCGGATTGAGAACTGCGCGGAGGCTCTGGTCCTGAAACTGCTGGAGAACAAGGAACGGTACTTGCCGAAGGAGCAGTTCCAGGCCATTGTCCGGCATTATTTTGGCAGCGAAGTCAGCCGCTTGGCTATAGCCCACTGCTTCATGTCCTCGGACGACGAGGGTACGTGTTTTTTCTTCTGCCACCACACATTTTATGAGTATTTCCTGGCAAAGCATCTGTTTGAAAAGGCGGATTACCATCGCCGCAAAGAGCTTCTTTACTCCTCCTCCGGATCGGATTACCTGCGGACCATGTATTATTCGATTCTCTGCCGGACGGAAGAATTGAACGACCAAATCACCAACAGCGCGAAGTACATCGTGTCAAAGGGGAATCTGACGTTGTCCAAATGCCTGTTCTTGGAAAAAGAGGGGTGGATGGACCTGCACGACGAACCGGAGATTTCCCTGGTGGAAATCCTGGAATACCTGCCCTGCATTCAACGTTTCCAATACCGGGGCCAGGATTTTACGCAGAAGGCTTTGGAGGCACTGATTGACAGCGGGAAGCTGGACCTGAGCGGAACCGGCTGGGACCGCCTCCTCTATGCGGTGGGAGTCACTCCTCTGGAACGGATCAAAACCCTGCACATCAGCGAGCTCCCCCTGCGCGACCAGGAGACGCTGCGGCAATGCCGTAATATGAAATGGCTGGAGATGCTGTACGCAAACGAATCTGACCCGGTTTTGGAAAACATTCTGGACGCTCTCTCTGGCCTGTTCCTGGGCTGGATCCATATTCAATCTGCCGACGGCTCTTTCTGCCGGATCGTACAGGACCGCCTCTGTTCCGAGAAACTCTCCGTGGCCCGCGTCTATGTGAAAACGTCCAACTACAGTCAGGCCCATCTGGAGCTGTACCAGTTGAATCAGAGTTGGAAAGAGTTTAACCAGCCGCCCCGTTTTTATCTCAGTGTACGCTCAAAGCTGGAGGAGGCAACGGACATTTTCCATCGCGCGGACAGTAAAAAGGACGTCGAAATGCTGACGGCGGTGTTTGAGCTGGAGGCCGATGAGGGCGGAATGCTGGGCTTGTCCGGCAAGTCCCCGGAGGCAACATATTGGAACGGAATGTCGCTGGCGGCCTATTATAAGTATAAGGACTCCATTGACGAGGATCAGAGCGCGAACCGGATTTGCCTCCGGCTGGCGCCGTATATTAAGAAGAACGACTCCGAGCTCAGCGTTCGATTCGGAGAGTGGTACGGCCAAATACTGATACTCCACGGCAAATACGCGCTGGCGGACTCCTGGCTTACGAATTCCTACCGCCATGGTAAAGAGCATCTTTCGGAAAAAGGGCTCATAGAATGCGGAATTTATCTGTATAAAGCGCGAATCCGTGCCGGGAATCGAGAAAAACTGGAGACACTCGTGGAGGATCTGGAGAACCGAATTAAGAAGCTGCCGGAATACCGAAAGAGTTGGTATTACAGATTCTTCTTAAGAATATTCTGCGCGGATCAGCTGGATATTTGGGAAAAGGGGACGTCCGTTCCGGAGGAGTTGGAAGAAGCTTTAGCATATTATAGGGACGCCGTCGCGCTTGAGGAAGGAGAGGATTCTTTTCGCCGTTTTCACATGGTTTATTTCGAGATGGTCCATGCCAATCGGAGCGAAGACCTGAAACTAGGACGGAAAACATTGGAAAAACTGACGCATGCTTGGGAAATTTTCAACGAGAAGCCCGATCCGAATGTGCGAGTCCAGCAAGCGGCATGGATTCAATATCACGAGCAAGCGCTTTATCTGGCCCTTCTGGAGGACGACCGGAAATGTGTGCTGGACTTGGTTGGAAAGCTCCTCTCCTATCCCTACCGGCGCGGCAACTTGCCTTTGAAAAAGCTCGGCAGCATCCAGCGGGCCTATCAGGAGTCAGAGCACCCGGATATTGACAAACACCTGTTGTGGAACTCAGTCTGGTATTAAGCCTTTCAAAAACAGCGGAAGCGAACAGGCCGGGGGGCCCTGGTTATCCCAGAGGCCTCGGGGTCGGAACCCCGGAAACGCAAAAAGCAGATACTGCACACCGGATCGAAATGCGCATCCGCAAGGCTTTTTGCGTATTTCAAAGAGGAACGCAACATGCTATCTCCGAATCAAACCGCACTGGCAATTCGGATTCTACCGCCGGCCCTCATAACCGCACTCTCATTCTTCGTTGCCACCGTAAGCTTCTGGAGTCCGATTTTGTGAAGGACTTCCTTAAAAGCGTAGAGGTCGGCAGCGATATGGCGACAAAGTGTTCCGCCGCTACTCTTTCCGCCTCCCCGGCAATTTCCACACTGCCGGATGACTTCGCGACATCTCTAGCAGTCCTCATCCCATCGGCCCGCCTGGTGGTCCTGTTTGCTGTTACCAGGAGAAATCTCCTGAAAAGCCTGGCGATCCGGCTTTGCGTCTTGGTCCTGGCGGTGGCGTTCATCATTCCGTGCAACACCCATATTACCGACATTGTCGCGTTCGACCTCACGGCCTATTTCTGGGGCACAATTGAAGAAATAGAGGGCGGCACCGGCAAGCTCCAGGAGGCCATGGAAGGCGGCGGAGAGAAAACCATTTTCGAAAAGCTGTCGGACCTCTTCCAGACGGTCATACGCGATCTCTCGGATCTGCTGCTCTATTTCCAGAACACCTTCGCAAGTATGTGAATTCCATCGCCACCCTGATCATGACCAACTGTCTCATGCCGTTGCTGATGTTCTTCATCCGCAAATGGATGCTGTGAGAACGGTTTCAAATCGCACTTCCCATGCCATCGGCGGGAGTGCGCCGGGAAACCGCTTTGGAATTGGAGCCCGCGGGAGGAAATCGGCCATGAAAAACCGTCAGAAACGTTTAAATACTACTGCCAGCATGCTTACCGCACTGCTCGCCGCAGTGGTCCTCTGGGGCATCCTACATGGCACCAGCTCTTTACATACCCAGGTTTCCGACGGCATCGAATCCGGCGATCTGGCCTCGATCTACCTTCATTTCAGCAGTGTGGAAGTCGGCTTCTCCGATGTTATCTGCCCGGGTCAAAACGAGCCCCGAAACCTGAACGCCAGCACACAAACTGGCAACACCTCCACAAAGCTGACGGACCGCCTCATCAAGCAACTGGACTTTGACTTCCTGAAAAACCCAAACGACGTCCTACACAGGAACGGAGTACTTCCTTGCGAACCTGGACCATTTGACCGCCGCCAATGTCATCGAGGACCACAGCGCGAAGACGGTTATCATCCGCATCGACTACGCCTATTTGCGAGCCATTGAGATCGATCCGGGCCAAATCATCATAGAGGATGAACAAGAAAGCCTGTTAGCCCGAGAGAACATCAAGCCGAAAGTGGTGGACTACACCGCCTTTGAGCAGGACATACCGGCTGGAGGAGAAATTCGATACTGCGGCAAACGAGTGGGCCGCAGATGCCCTTGCCGTCAAAATAGTAAAAGCGGTCTACGAGTCCATTGTCAAGGCCGTTGACCGTCGTTACAGTGTTATCGTGGATCTGAAAATAACGGGTTCGATATGAAACAGGAACGCAAGTCGACTTGACTATTTTTACCCTTAGTGATATCATGACAATGCAGACACTGCAAGCAAACAAGAACTCTGGATTCAAACTACAATCGAAAGCAAAGTACACGGACGAGCAAAGTATCTATCATCTTTTTTGCGCAGTTGCTGAACAAGGTCCTGATCGAAGAAAGAATGCACTTAAAAGATTCTTGGAGTTAAATAGTGATTATGCTTTGTTTGAAAAGCTGCCTCTTTTAAGTCTCACATACACTGGCTGGGGGAGTTTGATTCCTAATATACAGCGCCGTATTGATTATCTGAATTCCTTGCTACCAATGCTGACAGGGACAACATTTCTAAAGCACCGAAAGAAAGTTGAAGAAGATATCGAATCATTGAAAGAATATATAAAAAGCGAAGAAGTTAGAGAACTATTAGAATTCCTTGGTTAAGCTAAGTGGAAAGATTCAGTTGAAATTGTGAAAGCGAATCTTAACTATACAACAGGACAGAAATATTATCAGATTCCTGGGATGGTAAAATAGACATCTTTCCATATGTTTTAGGGCTGAGCCCCAAGGGAAAAGGAGATTCTTAGGAAAGCAGCATCACAGTCCTATTCCACAAATGTATATGCATTCCCTCCTAAGGAGAAATATCCAGATTGTTCGAGGATTCCACAAAACAGCCGGGTTTGATTCAAAACCGGCTGTTTTTCTAACTTTTGCAGCCGTTTTCCCCTGGCGCGTCTATCAAACGTCTATCAACGCCGATTTCAGCCCGCCAACAGCTTTTCCAGGTCCTTGCCGTACCGCTCCGACATGGCGGCGTGTGCGCCCTGCTCCGTGTGGACGTAGGTATCAGCCGTAAATTTATAGTTGCTGTGGCCCAACCAGGTTTGAATATCCTTCAAGGAATACCCCAGGCCATAGAGGATAGACGCGCAGCTATGCCTTAAATCGTGATAGCGAATGTGCCGCAAACCGTTCTTTTTCAGCTGCTTTGCAAAGGTCTGGGACACATAGTCAGGGTTGATAAGGGTCCCCATTTTGTTTACGCACACAAAATCCAGATACCAGGTATCATAGCAATCGCCGCAAATGGTCCTGAAATGGTCCTGCCGCTCCTTGATGTGCCGCAGCTGCTTCATGGCAAAGTCATTCAGTGGCAGCGTCCGGGCGCTGCTTTCGGTCTTGGTGGTCCCCTCCCGTATCGTTGTGACCAGCTTGCCGTCCTGATGCTGGCGTACAACCGTGGTATCAATGGTAAAGGTCCGGGCTTCAAAGTCGATAGCGGACCAACGCAAGCCCAGGGCCTCCGAACGGCGCAAGCCGAATACAGCCGCCAGCAGGACCGGAACATAAAGCGGGTCCCCTGCCAGAGCTTTCAGAAGCTCCGCAACTTCCACCTCGGCATAGGGTTGCTCTATCTGGGGTTTCCCCTTGCTCGGCTTGTCTGCCAAATCTGCCACGTTCTCCCTCACCCAGCGGTGTTTACGCGCCCATTGCAGGGTGGAGCGGATAATGGCGTGCTGCTTGATAACAGATGAAGGGGAAAGCCCTCTCTTTATCAACTCCGAATAGTAGTCGTCCAGGTCCCCGGCTGTCAGGTCTGCCAGCGTAACGCCTCGGCCGTCAAAGTATGGATTTATGTAGCGGTGGGCCATGCGCTCATACTCATCAACGGTCGTGTTGGAGCGGTGGCCTCGAAGCCCCTCTATCCATTTCAGGAGGTAGTCGGAAAAGGGAGTTGTCAGCGGGTCGGCGCTTTCTACGCCGTCATACTCTTGCCGGATTTGCTCAAACTTTTCCTTCGCCCGCTTCAATGCTCCTTTTTCATCCTCCCGGATTCCTAAAGAAATCCATTTCGCCTTACGCTTGCCGTCCGGCTGGGGAAAGTAGATAACAGCCTGATAAATCCCACGCTTTACCGTTAGGGAATACGTCTTTTTCAACCTTTTCATGATAAATCCTCACTTTCAATGATTCCTTTTCAGGCAGATGCCGCAGATATGGCACCTTGGAGGCTCGCGCCTCTCCCTCCCGCCGTCAGGCCCCTTTACAGGCGTTCTCCTGGCGGCAGGAGGGAGGGGCGCTGTTACCCCGCTCGTTTCATCTGACGGAGGATATAATCCTCCACGGAGGACCGCAGAATACGAATAGCGCGGCCCACCTGAAACCCCTGGATTTCCTTTGCATGGTACAAGATGCGTATTTGCTTTGTACATAGTTGAAGCGCCTCGGCGCATTGTTCTACGGTCATAACAGAGCGGCAGCCGGTGAGGATTTGGGGCCGCTCCTGGATAGTATTTTCCGTCATGGTGGAACACACTCCTTTTCAGTTGGTGGAGTATGATATGCAAAGCTGGAAAATTTGATTTTGTATAGAATTGCGCAGCCTCTCTCCCAAAAAGGCGGGAGGCCGCTATTTGATAACTTAACGGCAATCCCGCTCATAGAACTCCCGAAACGGGTTTTCTAAAAACGGCGTCCTTGCATTTTGCGGGATGGGAATGGGGCAGATTCCCAGGTCTGTCAACGTGTTTGTGTACTTATTTGCAAGATACCTGGACCCGGCTTGCCTGACGGCGCAATCCATGCCGGACCTGGAAATGTTCGTCATGAATTGCCGGATTCCCTGAAAATCCTTTGAGGGCAAGCCCGCTTTTCGCAAGAGGGTTTCCGCCCGGCGGAGGGTGTAAAAGTCCCCACGGAAAAACAGGCGTTCCGTCTGCTTGAGGTATGTGGCCCGGAGGCTCCAATCCGCCCAGGCGTCAAAGCTGCAAGGCGTTCCATACCTCTGCCAGTGATAGAGCAGGTGGTCCCTCCGCAGCTGGTATTCCAGGCGCAGGACGCCTAACTCGTAGGATTCAGCGGCGAGGCCCTTGTCCTCCCGTTCGGTCTGCTTGTTGTACAGCTGGACCCGGTAAAAATCATCCCGGCACTTGTAATAAAGCCTGTTCTCGTTTTCGCTGTGCTTGGGGTCCATCCTCTCGGCTTTCAGGAAATGCCTGGAGGTTTTATGCCACAGGCGCATGGCAAGCCGCCGCTCCTTTGGGTCCATGACAACGACATTTTGACAATAGTCGATGCGCTCCAGGGCCAATTCCTCCATGGAAATCCCCAGGGGCGCGATTACATCCAAAATGGCGGCGCGGATAATGGGAATGTCTGACGGGGCCATGTTTGTCTTGTTCAGATGGTTCAGGCAGTCCACGAATACGCGAATATCCGCCCCCTGGAAGAAGATACTTTTCTTTGGCTTGTGGTACACCATGCTGACGGTGATTCCCGGCGCGGAGGGTAAACCGCGTTCCAGGACCCAGCAGAGGTGGCGCATACGGTCGGCAAAATCCGCCATGCCAAAGCGCAGGGAGAAAACAAGCAGTAAGGTGTGCATATGTGAGGTTCCCCTTTCAAATTGACTTTTCCTCTGCCCGAATTTTCACGTTCGGCGGGTACTCTCAAAGCCCGGAACAGGTAAAAAACCCGCCAGCCAGCCCCGCCCCGGACCGCGTTCAGGAGGTCAAAAGGGAGGGGGAGAACGCCGGAAAACTCCGAAATCAGGCAAAAGTGGGCCATTGTATGCGAAGGAAGGGGAAACCCATAACAACACGGGTTTTTGCAGTTTCTTGTACTTTTTTAGCCGAATTAGAACGTATGTTCTCGCAATAGCCGAAAAAAATTTGTACATTTCTCCGCCAAAGCCGGGGACCGCCCCCAAAGCCTTGGAAAAGAAATGTAACAAACTTGTAACATTGCAAAATCGGTCCGTTTGGACAAGCCGTCCGAACAGAGGCCGGACCGTTTTTGGTTTGGCAAAAGGAGACGGTTCAGGCCGTGCCGGGAAGATTCCCCCGCAGACCGACACAGCAAAAAAGCAGGGGCGGGAGGCCAAAGCCTCCCGCCCCTATCCTATGCCCGCAGGCATGACAGCGACGGCAATCCTCACGGGGACCTGCTGGCGGACTTTGCCGGACCTCCGGCGGAGGATTGCCATGGAGCGGGGCCAACCTTATTCCCCGCCTTGCGCGGGCTGTCCGTGACCGCCCAGCCCGCGCCCGTGGCGGGCCTCCCGGCTCCATAGTGCTTCATGCCCGCTTGACTACAAAAAAATCGAGCAGTCGCCTTTACAAACAACTGCTCAATAAACCTAGATATGTCAAGACTTTTTCCAATTTTTTAAAAATCAGTTTTCCTTATTCAAGCATTCCTGAATGCAAGAAACAACGCAAATTACGCTGATACACCACAATATACCGAACAATCCGATATTTACTGAATTGGATATTGACGCAATGTTATATTTTATGTTAAGCCAATTTGCAAACATACTACGAACTAAAAAAACAAAGGCAATCAGCATGGTTATGACATGAAGGATAAATTTTTTTCGGGCAATTTTTTTATCTTTCAGAAAAACGCAACCAACGATTAGTTCCATGATACTTACAACTAATACCCCACCAATGAAAAGGGGAATTACTTCTGCTTCAAATGACATTTGTATTATCTCCTTTGGCTTTCGATTTGCCTTTGATATGTTCAAAGTATAGCATCAATCCGAATAATGTTCAACCCTCATTTGACAATAATATAGCGCACTTGTTATTATAATCGGAGAATAATCTGTCCAGTGTAGGCCGGGAAATTCCCAATTCCCGCGCAAGGGCGGCCTTGCTGACCTCACGGCGCTGCCAGCGGTCATAATGCCGGGGCAGGTCCGGGACCGTCACGGCCTTGCGGCCCTTATACTTCCCCTCCCGCTTGGCTATGGCGATACCCTCCCGCTGGCGCTCCAGCAGGTTTGCCCGCTCAAACTCGTTGATAGCCGCAACCATAGTCACCAGCAGTTTTCCCGTGGCAGTGCTGGTGTCGATGCTCTCCTTGTCGCTCACCAGGGCCACGCCCTTTTCCCGCAGAACGTCCAGCAGGTCCAACAGGTCCTTTGTGCTTCTGGCGATACGGGACAGGTCATGAATATAAATAGTATCCCCCTCCCGGACCCAATCCAGCATTTTTTGAAACTCCGGGCGGTCCGTATTCTTGCCGCTGGCCTTTTCGATAAACCATTTATCAATCCCCCGGACGGCCAGGGCCTCCCTCTGGCGGGCCTCGTTCTGCTCCGCCGTGCTGACGCGCACATAAGCAACTTTTGACATGGGGTAATCCCTCCTTGTAAATTTGAAATCAGGCTTGGCTTGCAATCTGTAAAACAATGCGGAAAGGCGGTCTAAATTGACAGCTTTCCCGCCCTTCCGCATTGTAAAGTTACGGTATACTCTATATTAACGGGTCCTCCGGCTCATAGGGGGAAAAGCCCATGGCTTCATCCAGCCTTTGGCCCCAGGCCAGGGCGTCCATCATGACCGGGGCCAGGGGCGCGGCCCCGGCCTCCGGTTCCCCGGCAATCCTCGCGGCAAGGGCAATCAACAGGCGGGTTTCCGGGGTGTTCCAGGAGGCCCGCCAGCAGCCGGGCTTGATGCCGTGGGCGCGGTTATCGTAGACCTCCCAGAAATGCGCCCGCAGAATGTCAGACGCCGCCAGCAGGTAGACCATGGGCCGGGTATGGGGGCCTTCGGCCCCTTCCAGGTCCCGCAGAATATCATCATAAAATTGCTCGTGGGCCGCGCCCAGAAAAGTTAAAATCAGTTTGTTCAAGGGAATACCTCCATTCTAAAAACAGTCGGTTCTATGGATTCCGCCGCACCAGCGGGCAATGAAATCGGTGTCCTTGACGGAAAGCCGCGCAAGGCCGTCCAGGTGGCGCTGTATGAGGCGTTCCTGCCAGTAGGGGGTAATCTTCCGCCCTGGCGCCGGGGCCGTCAGAGCGGCCCGCAAAGCGGCCCTGTGGGCATCGTCCAGGGCGTAAATCACCAACTGGCAGGAGTAGTAAGGAAACAGGGAATTGACCCAGGCTTGCGCGTCTATGAGCCAATCCATAACCCGTGCGGCTTTTGTGCGCCTCCCAGCAAACAGGGCCAGCACGACCGCGCGGCGGCTGGGAGAGAATCCCAGGATATAAATACCCCGCCTGTGGGCCTGGGACAGCGTTGCCACGGACGGGGACAGGGGTTCTTCCTCCGGCTGGCGGAGGGCCAGGGCGGAGATTCGCGCGGCGTCAGCGTCCAGGCGGGCCAGCTGTTCCCGGTAGTTCTCCGGGCGCTCTGCCGAAAAAGTGGAGGCATGACGGCGGTAGTAGTCCGGCAAATCCGACAGGCGCAGGAACATGGTGCAGCCATGGCGGCGCAGATAGGTTTCCGCCGCCTCCATGGTGGAAAGGTGCTTTTGCTTTATGAGCGACAGGAGCCAGTCAATTTTCCGGGCTTGCTGGATATAGGGGGCCATGGTCGCGGGGCGGCGGGGCGTGGCTACTTCCTGGCTGTCTTTTCCCGCAAAGTAGCGCCAGACAAATTTCCGGGCGAGTAACAAATCTGAATTGTTGTCCACCCACGTCTGACGGTTCAGGATTTCAGCGGCCCGCAGCTCCCGGACTGCCCGGTTGACGGCCTGGGCGCTGGGGTACAGGTCCCAGGCAAGGCACAAGGCCCGCAGTTGGGGCAGCGGCATGACGCCGCTGGTGCCATATTTCAAGAGAATTTCAAGCAAGGCCCGGTGGCGATTGCATGGGGCTTGCTTTTCTTCCAGCTTGGTCAAAGGGGGTTCCTCCTTTCATGCTGTGCAATATTCGATAGTCGCGCCGAGGGCTTCGGCGGCTTCTTCCTTGGCGGAGATTTCCGCCTCGCCGTAGTGGTTCGTGATGACCTCATAGGCCACGGTCACGCCGTCCGAGCGGGTATAAATGGCGTCCGGCATACTTATCCGCCCGTCCTGGTATTTGTCCCATAGCTCTTGCGCCCGTTCTTCCTCCCCCTGGTCCCGTAACTGCTGAATATGTTCGGTAAAAATATCCCGGCACTCGCTTTCGGTTTTCCAGGTGGCCCGTTCCTCCGGGCTGATTGCGTGGTAACGGTCGGACAGGCAAAGGTCATGGGCCGGGTTCTGGGCGTTGTACAGGCGGCAGGACAATTCTTCCCGGCAGAGGTCCCGGCCCGCTTTTGACAGGCGGAAGCACTCCCGGTCGGCCTCCCGGCCCCCAGGGCGGCTATGGGTGACGCGCTCCACAAGGCCGTCCTTGCAATAGGAATGGATGCGTTTGTCCCGGAGACCGTTTTCCCGCAGCTGGTCCGCTGTGACGTAGCCGCAGCGGGCCAGGGCGGACAGGGCGCGGATGTCTCTGGGGTACAGGGTCGTAATGTGCTGCTTGGCTATGGCTTGCGCCTCCTTTCGTCTCCCGTCCTTCCCCAGCGGGGGCCGAGCGGAGGGGGCGGGAGTGTAGGGCTTGCCCGACAGGGCAAACCGTGAAGCACTCCCGCCGGACGGCTGCAAGAGCGTGCTTGTTCCAGGCAAAGCCGCAGAACAGGCGCGCGGCCTGTCCAAGTGTCACGCTCCCGGCGGACGGAGTTGCCGGGGGGTGATACGCAGGGCAGGGCAGACGCCCGGAGCGAGGCCCCCGCTCCCGCTCCGCATTTGCCCCGGCACGTCGCCGCCTTTGGCGGCAAGCGTTTGGGGCGTGGCAGTTTGCGCTTGCGCCTGTACCGCCTAGGGTCCTTGCGCGGTTTACCGCGCGGGACCGATAGGCGGGACGCAAATGCAAGGGGTGGGATTCGCTTTCCTGATATGCAAAGCGTAAAAAAATGATTCGCCAAAGCTGCCTTTTCCGGCGAAGCGCAAAAAGAAAGCCCACGGGCATGACGCGCGGAGCGCGTCATGTTCGCGGGCTGGTGACAAGCAGCGCCGGAGGCGCTGGCTGTCCGGGGCAGACGGTGATAGTAGGTCTATCAGGCGTCTATCAAAGGTCTATCAAAAGCATCAGGAGATAGGCGGGACGCCAATTCCCTCCGCTGCAAGGGGTTTAAAAAAGCGGAAAATGCAAGAAAACAAACGCATTTTCGCCCGAGAAGTTGCAAACTTTTCCATTCCTCTCAGTTCCACTCGTCAAAAGCTCCTCATAACCCGGAGGTCGCAGGTTCAAGTCCTGTCTCCGCAACCACAACCACCCCTTAGAGCCGCAAGGGCTACCCCGCACAAGGACAACAACAAAACTACCGTTCAGAGCAGGACAAACGGGCAACAATCATGATGATTGCTGCCCGTTTGCTGTAGTTGGTGCCCCTGATTCCAACACATACATCATTTGGCTTGCCAAAAAAATCTGCTCCAAGGCTTCTCGCTGAGAAATATACAGATTATCATGGGATGCTGGATTTCGATATGCGGCAAAAGCTCCTTCAAATAAAGATTGAATCCCGCGACGGTAATTGCGGTCACTCGCCGTTGTGTCGTTTGCAAAAGTATATACTCCTTTTTCACTTAAAAGAGCACCAATCAGTCCTGCTGCATTCGGAGGCGGAGAGGCTCCTGGTTTTAGTTCTAAGAATAACTCTCGCAGACGGCTTTCTACTTCTTTCATTGCTTTTTCAGCGGCTGAAGGAAAGTGACCATCAGCATACAGTGGACCCGATATCCGTTGAATGCGAGGATGTATCTTTGAGAAAAATTGAATATTGATTGGTTCACTGTAAAGATGCCTTTCAATTACGGAGAGTTCCGAAAACATCGTTACATTCAACGCTGGATTAGGTTGAAACCTGGGTGGTTGGTTTCTAATAAACAGTTGAGAGGATATACTGTAGAGCTGTGCAGAATAAAAAGGGTAATCAAGATTAATGCAGTTTGCAATACACTGAATTCCGTTCAAAACATTAGCTTCGATGCTTGGCGTTATAATAAAATTTATGTTTTGCCTAAGATAAGAGTTTATTTCATTGATCCACTGGTGGAGTGCATCTAAATGAGTTCTATATATTGTCTGCATATACCGGCTCCATTCTGATGTACATATAGTTAGCTATCTATAAAATCCGCAATGCCAAGCCCAAAATACTTCTCAAAAAACGCTTTGAATTTTTCGATAATGCCCTGTTTCTTTTTTGACCGATTTCCTCCTCCAAAACGGGAAACAGGCGGCATCAGCTTATCAATATCGGTACCAGTGGTTTTAATGGCTCCGTCACGAAATGCGTTTTCCATGAATTTCCGGGTTTCCTCCGGCTTGAGTTTTTCAGTTGCAATAATTTCCGCCAAATCAGATTCTTCCTGTTCCGAAACATATCGCCGCCAATCGCCCTGGACGGAACTCTCCACATTGACCTGACGGATAAACTGTTCAATCAATTCCTTTTTACTGCGGAGTTGGATACTAGCATCAACAGCTTTGCGGATCGTAGATAGGATTTCTTTGTCCTCACAGTTCCCATCATGGTACTTCTCCACCAACATCAGGATATAGTCGATATTGACCTCTACCTGCTTGATCAATTCAATCTCAAAGACGATATCGTCATTGATGTTCTCTTTATCCCCGGCGTCCTTCCGGCGATATTTGTCATACAGGTCGATATACCGGCTTTGATAATCCTGCAAATCCCGTGCGGCATGAGTCTGCATTTCTTCAAACTGGTCAAACGAGGACAGGATATTTCGCAGAGATAAAATACTGCCAAAAAGTCGAATAAAGTCCTTTTCCGCTTGCTCTCCAACAATTTCCGCATCCAGAGGGAATTCCGATCCCAGCTTTGCGATCAAGTCCACATAGCCGGGGTGATGTCTGCCGTTGTCATCCTCATAGCCGTTATAATAGTCCGCAAAGCTTCTGAGCAGCACGATACCATTGGCGTTTTTATCCCCAAACAAGGCGATGGCATCATTGGTGGCCTGCTGCAAGTCCCGGAAACAGACGATATTGCCATAGGTTTTTACGGAATTGAGGATGCGGTTCGTCCGGGAATACGCCTGGATCAATCCGTGCATTTTCAGATTTTTGTCAACCCACAGGGTGTTCAGTGTAGTGGCGTCAAAGCCGGTCAGGAACATATTGACCACGATCAGTAAATCAACTTCCCGGTTTTTCACCCGCATGGACAGATCCTTATAATAATTTTGGAATTTGTCGGCGGAGGTATCAAAGTTGGTGTTAAATGCCGCATTGTAATCCCTGATTGCGCTGTCCAAAAAGTCACGGGAGGTCTGGTCAAGAGCATCGGTGTCAAAACCTTCGTCACCCAGCACATCATCTGGATCGTCCTCATTGGCAGCATAGCTGAAAATGGTGGCAACCGTGAACTGCCGGTTCTGCTGGGCAAGCTGCTTTTTGAATTCTGCGTAATACTTCATTGCCATAGGGATGGAGCTAACTGCGAAGATGGAGTTGAAGCCGGCCATGCGCTGGCCTTTCAAAGAGTAATAGCTACTGCGCTTAGTTTTCTGGTCAAAATGATCCAAGATGTACTTCACAATCTCCTGCACCCGCTCCGGGGCGCCCATCGCCTTTTCAATGTCGATAGCCCGGACATCCTTGTCCTTGATATCGTCCTTCTTTTTTACCGTATCCACATAGTCAATGCGGAAGGGTAGGACATTCCCATCGTTGATAGCATCCACGATAGTATATGTGTGAAGCTGGTCGCCGAAGGTCTGCGGGGTGGTGAGTAACTCCAGATGCTTGCCCTTTGCGGCGTTCTTGGCGAAAATCGGCGTCCCAGTAAAACCGAACAGGTGATAATTCTTGAACGCCTTGACGATTTTCACGTGCATATCCCCGAACTGACTGCGGTGGCACTCATCGAAGATAATGACGCAATGCTTTCCATATACGGTGTGGCCTCTGTTTTTCGTGATGAAGTTGTCCAGCTTCTGGATGGTCGTAATGATAATATGGGCCTTTGTGTCTTCCAACTGCCGCTGCAGAACCGCCGTTGATTTGTTGCTGTTGGCCGCCCCTTTCTCAAAGCGGTCATACTCCTTCATGGTCTGGTAGTCCAGGTCTTTACGATCTACCACGAAAAGCACTTTGTCAATGTAGGGGAGCTGAGAGGCAAGCTGCGCCGTTTTGAAGGAGGTCAGAGTCTTGCCGCTGCCGGTGGTGTGCCAGATGTAGCCGCCTGCGTCAATGCTCCCCATCTTTTTGTAGTTTGTGGAAACCTCAATACGGCTCAAGATCCGCTCTGTGGCCGCAATCTGATAGGGCCGCATGACCATCAGCATATCTTCCGAGGTAAACACGCAATACCGAACCAGCACATTCAAAATGGTATGCTTGGCAAGAAAGGTCTTGGTAAAGTCAATCAGGTCGGCAATAACCTTATTGTTTCCATCTGCCCAGAAAGAGGTAAATTCAAAGCTGTTGCTGGTCTTCTTTGATTTCCGCCTACCAGCCTCATTTATCTCTTTCACATGGCTGGAACGGGTGGTGTTGGAGTAATATTTGGTGTGCGTTCCGTTGGAGATTATAAAAATCTGCACATACTCAAACAGCCCACAGCCAGCCCAGAAGCTGTCCCGCTGATACCGCTTGATTTGGTTGAACGCTTCCCGGATGGCTACACCCCGGCGCTTCAACTCCACATGGATGAGGGGCAGGCCGTTGACCAGGATAGTCACGTCATAGCGGTTGTCGTGGTTAGCCCCATCCGCCGTGCCCACCTCATACTGATTGATGACCTGCAAACGGTTGTTGTGGATGTTTTTCTTGTCAATAAGAGAGATATTTTTGGTCATGCCGTTATCCCGATGAAGCACTTGGACATGATCTGTTTGAATTTTCCGAGTTTTCTCTACGATGCCCTCATTATTGTTAGCAATGCAATCAGAAAAAAACTGTTCCCACTCACTATCCGTAAATACATACTGATTAAGCTGTTCTATCTGCTTGCGAAGATTGGCTACCAAGTCAGTTTCCGTATGAATATCCAGATATTCATAACCTTGTGCGGCTAATATTCGGGTGAATTCCCGTTCCAGCTCCGCCTCGCTCTGATAGGCATCGGAGCGGGCAGATTCGGGAGTATATTCAGCAACTACCGTGCTTTCATTGCTGGCGGCAACGATGTTAAAAAATGACATGGTTTCACCTCATCTGTCCGGCTATTGATAAAGGCCCTGCGCCTCCCTTTCCTCACGGATGTCGCGCAGCTTTTTCCCCTGATAGGTCCAATGAACGGGGCCTTGCAACGGATAGGCTGTCTGTAATATTTTCTGGGCAAGGGAGGATAAAGAATAAGTTTGTCCCTCATACTCGATTTGGCGGTCATCACTTACTGTAGCGACAATATCGGAACGGCCAACCAAAACGATTTCAGCCCCAATATTGATCCCGCATTTGAAAAATGAAAACGGGGCCTTTCTCTCTTTTGCCTCAGCCTGAACCTCGGCGGCCACTTCCTCATCCAAAACCTCGTGTCCCTCCGGCGTTAGCCGCCGCAGCTTATCCATGGTGCCGCTGAGTTTGGCGATGCTCTCCAGAAGCGCGTAAGCGTCTTCAGCAGACATAGCGTAAAATTCCTTTGTCCTGGTCTTCCCATCAAAGGTGTCGATTGCCCGCAGTTCGGGGTTCAGACGGTCAATCAGGCTGTGCAGTTCTTTATCTTGCAGCGGGGCCGATACCTCATAAATCGCATAGACCCGGAACGCAAAAGGGATACACTCGCTTCGATTAAGCTGTGCCAATCTTTTTTCAATATCTGTCGCATAGCCTATTTTTACATAGTCTGGGAAAGACGGATTTGTCAGGATGTAAATCACACCAGCTTTTTTCTCTTTTCCCATGTTTATGTCCTCTCCTCAAATGTCAGCAATTTGTCCCGGTAGTATTCATATTGCTTTTGGCGGGCAGCTATTTCGGCAGGCAGGCCGGAGGTTAGGTCGTTGCAGAGGGTGTCAAAACGATTCAGTATATTAACAATGCGTTGCTGTTCTTCCATAACTGGAACAGGAATTTCGTAGTTCATAAAGGCTTTCACATCCAGTGAGTCAACTGTCCCGCCTTGTTTTTTGGCCTTTTTCAATATGTCATCGCTAAACGCAAAGATTGCAAAATATGCATATCGTGGTAAAATGCTTTTACCTGTGACCAATGCCTTAATGTCTTGGTTTACCGTTGTCGCAAATGGAATATAAGCAACTGGAAGAGTATGCTTCAAGATTCCTGACCGTGCAACAATAGCGACGATATCTGCTGGCAACATTTTAATTGGAGTTCTTTCCAGAGCTTTCTCCGTAATATGATCCTGTGTATCCAATAGCGTTGCTACTTTCATGTCTTTAGAGGATATCCATGGAATCGTTCCATTTTCCCAATATACAGTTTCGGCCATAGATGGAGTGCACCCGCCAGTCCACTTTCCCAAGTTTCGTATTGGTGTAGAAACAGCACTTTTCCCCTCCTTCAATATTTTTTTACAATAATACTTATACTGAAGTTTTCTCGCTGTAAGCTCCGCTGTAAGCTCCGCTGTAAGCTCCGTGAAATTGTCAAGAATCTTGACAATTTCACTCTGCACTTGCAGAGGGGGGACGGGGATGACAATATCTTTGATAGCCGGAACACTGGAGTGAACGACTTTGCTTTTTACCTTACCGCTGCTTTTTTGCTTTCGCGCATTTGTCGTTGCCAGAGCATAGCTGAGGTATTTAGGGTTTTGTGTATGTTTCAGGACAACAACATCTCCTCCTGCAAGGCATCGCTCATGCCCTACATATGCGGTGGATTTTGCAATATCTTCAACGCTTTCCCCAGTAATTACAAATAAAATGTCCCCATGCTCAAAATATTTTGGGCTGTTGATTATAGTGACATCGGTATGTGAAATGCACGTATCAAACCAGATCCCATATGTCGTGTAAATTTCTCCATAACGAACACAGGGAGTTCCTGTTGGGGTGATCTGTTCCCGCTTGATTCCAGAACCCCGATATATGTCTGTCGCAATTTCACCAAGTTTTTTATATTCCACCCCATCCGAGCAAAGCTCACTTAACAGTTGCTCCAGTTTATTCATTTTATCCTCCGCACTATATAAAACTGGTAAAATTTAATGCCTAAAAAATTCTTCTGCGGCCTCATCGGCCTCGGCTTTATAATCTGCCTCTGTCTCGGCTTCTCTTTGAGAAACACTAACAAACACTGTCTCCATTACTCGGCTCGTAGCACAATCGCTTAAATCTTCATATTTCACCCTTGAAAGTAGACGGCTATAGAAATCCAAAACATCCGTATCGCCAAGTATCCAACCAACTTGCGAATTTGTTTCCGCTGCTAAACATATATCTTCAATTTGTGACTCTGTCCATCCATCGTATTTGCACATCATTGCAATGACACCATGTGTCGATAAGAAATTGGGGCTATGTGTTAATTTTGAAATTAGCTCCTGCTTCTCCTGCTCACTCCTCAGTTGAATATCCCTAAAATGGTCGTTCAAAAATGGAACCAGATTTTTGTAAAAGAAAATATTTGAATGCTTTTTGCATTTCCACTCTTCTTCGAGAAATGGATTTATCATATCGTCAAATAAATCGGATCGATAATCTTTATCGGAACTAATTAAGTACAAATCTTCTCCATCTGGTATAGATGATAACAAACACTCCCAATTAATTGCATCTCCATATTTGTCGTCTTTCCCTGGAGGATTACCAATTCGATACCTATTGAACGCTTTTTCTACCACCGAATCGCATTCTAACAATGTAGTTGTTTCAAAAATTTCATTAATTGTTTTGTCTGCTGGCAAAGATTGATTTTTTATGTCGGTATCAATCTTTTCTTTCCAGGCCTTATGTCGTTGAATGATGCTCTTATAATCATTAGAAAACTGCTCATATTCTTCATAATCCTTGCAAAAAACTGGAAACTGAATCGGTCTAATTTCAAATTGCTTAAATGCCTCTTTGAGTTTTGCCCCACGATTCCTCTTAACTTCATCATAAACTTGCTGCGGGACAAACAGCTTGATATCTGTTCCGTTCAATTCCTTAAGTTTCCCAAATTGCACAAGGTCATCGTTGGTAAAATGATAGAGCGATAGCCATATATTGGAGTCAATAAATAAATTTTTCATGATCCCACCTCAATTTCTGTGATAACTTTTGCAATCGCATCCCGCAGCACCTGCTCCCGCGCTACGATAGCTTCGATCTCGGCGTTGAGCTTCACAATGTCGATCTTCTCCCGGGTGTCCTCCGTTTCCACATAAGCGGATACGGACAGGTTATAGCTGTTCTCTGTAATCTCGCCGTACTCCGCCAGATGGGAGAAGTGTTTGATTTCCTCCCGCCTGGCAAACACAGACACGATGCGCTGGATGTTCTCCGCCGTCAACCGGTTGTTGTTCGTCACCTTGATACACTCGCCGGAGGCATCAATAAACAGCGTTTTGTTGTCTGCTTTGCCCCGTTTTAACACCATGATGCAGGTGGCGATGCTTGTCCCGAAAAACAGGTTGGCCGGGAGTTGAATCACGCAGTCAATAAAATTGTTATCTACCAGGTACTTCCGGATTTTCTGCTCCGCGCCGCTCCGGTACATGATGCCGGGGAAGCAGACGATAGCCGCCGTTCCGTTGGAGGCCAGCCAGGACAGGGAGTGCATGATAAAGGCCAGGTCTGCTTTAGACTTCGGCGCCAGCACTCCAGCAGGAGAGAAACGGGGGTCGTTAATCAGAATGGGGTCATCATCCCCCGCCCATTTGATGGAGTATGGAGGATTGGAGACGATCAACTCAAAAGGCTCGTCATCCCAGTGCTGGGGCGCGGTCAGGGTATCCTCGCAGGCGATATCAAACTTATCAAAGCCCACATCGTGGAGGAACATATTGATGCGGCAGAGGTTATAGGTTGTGATGTTGATTTCCTGGCCAAAGAAGCCGTTGCGAATGGCGTCTCGACCCAGCACCTTTTCCGCTTTCAGCAGCAGAGAGCCGGAACCGCAGGCGGGGTCATAGACCTTGTTGATTTCCGTTTTGCCCACGGTTCCAAGGCGGGTCAGCAGCTCAGACACATCGGCAGGGGTAAAGAACTCGCCGCCGGATTTTCCTGCATTGGAGGCATACATGGTCATGAGATATTCATAGGCATCGCCAAAGGCATCAATATCATGATCCTTCACCTCTCCCAAATTCATCTCCGCCACGCCATTGAGGAGCTTAACCAGCTTTTCGTTGCGTTTGGCCACTGTCGCGCCCAGTTTGTTGCTGTTCACATCATAGTCGTCAAACAGACCTGCAAAGCTGCTCTCAGACTGGCTGCCCTTGGCGGATTCCTCAATATGGCGGAAAACTGCCTCCAAGGTTTCGTTCAGGTTTTCATCTTGGGGTGCGTTATTCCTGACATTGCAGAACAACTCGCTGGGCAGGATGAAAAAGCCCTTTTCTTCCACCAGTCCGGCCCTCGCTTCTTCAGCCTCGCCGTCCGGCATATCGGCATAATGGAAATCCGCATTCCCCGCATCCCATTCGCCCCGGTTGATGTAACTCTCCAGATTTTCAGATATATAACGGTAGAACATTGTGCCAAGAACATAATTCTTAAAGTCCCAGCCGTCCACCGCACCTCGCAGCTCATCAGCAATCGCCCAGATTGCCCGGTGGAGCTCATCGCGTTCCTGTTCCTTCTTCATGTCAGCCATGACTATTCCTCCATCTGTGCGGTTTCGCCATATTTAACTATAATCATACATGAATTTTGTAATTTCCGCAATATAAATTTTCCAGATTATCAGCTGCTACGCTGTCAACCTGTGCTTCTATCATCTTGACAAATTCACCAATTGGCGTTATACTACATACAACAGCAATTGATTGGAAAAGACATTTTAAATAATTGTCTTCATTATAACAGGCTTTCTCGAAAGAGATTGGATATCATTTACAGGCTTATCGCTGCACCCCAGGCACGCTTTTGTGTCTGGGGTAAAAGTAAATGACCGTCCAATCGGATACTTTTTCGGGGAAGCCTGTCATGATCTCAGTTTGAGGGAGCGGGCCAAGGGAAGC
>JAAWTB010000013.1 GCA_022801815.1 Oscillibacter sp.
GCCCGCCATGAAGTAGCAGCCGATGTCGCCGACGACTACGCCGGGGTGCTTCTCCTGGCGCATGGCCCGTTTCAGGAGGTAGAAGGTGGCCCGGTGGGGACAGCCCGCGCAGAAGCTCATCTCCCGGACGGGGAGCTCCAGCTCGCCCGCGGCCTTCTTTTCGGGCAGGGCCGCGCCGGTGAGGCGGCAGATGGCGGCGGTAACCACGTCCGGGTCCAGCTCGCCCACGGCAGGCAGGGCGTTGTCCCGGCCCAGGAACCGGATGCTTAGGCCCTCCCGGCCCGCCAGGGCCTGGACTGCCCGCTCCAGGAAGGGGTCTACTTCTTCCAGAATCAGGACCTCCTCCGCCGTGCGGAGATAGGATAATATGTAGTTCTCCGGCAGGGGCCACAGGGTTCCCAGGGCCATGAAGCCGGTCTCCCGGTCCATACCCAGGCGGCGGAGGGCCTCCTGGCCGTAGAGCCGCCCGGTGCCCCCGGCGATGACGAGCTTTTTCGGGGTCTCCGGGCCCTCGTAGTGGTTGCAGGGGCTGTCCTCAAAAAGGCCCCGGAGCTTTTCCAGCTTCTGGAGGGCAGGGCCGTGCATGTAGGAGACGCAGACCATCCGGTCCCACTCCTTCACCCGCTCCAGGGGCCGGGGCTTGTCCGGCAGAGGGCCCAGCACCACGTTGCCCCGGCCGTGGCAGACCCGGGTGGTTACCCGGACCAGCACCACCTGGCCCACCGCCTCGCTGAGTTCGAAGGCGTAGGGGATCATGTCCTTGGCCTCTTGCATGGTGGTGGGTTCCAGCAGGGGGATGCCTGCGGACATCGCCTGCCAGCGGGAGTCAAATTCGTTGGTGGAGGAGTGGGCGCTGGGGTCGTCGCTGGAGACGATGACCAGGCCCCCCTTCACGCCGGCCTGAGCGGCGCAGTGGAGCGCGTCCGCCACGCACAAAAGACCGTTCTGCTTTACCACGCACAGCGCCCGGCCATTGGCCAGGGATGCGCCGGTGCAGGCCTGGAAGGCGCAGACCTCGTTGGCGGACCACTCCGCGTAAAAGCCCCGCTCCCGGGCAATTTTACCCAGCATCCCCAGCACCTGGGAGGAGGGGGAGCCGGGATAGGAGGCGGCAAAGTTGATTCCGGCCTCCACCGCGCCCCGCACAATGGCCTCGTTGCCCTGCATCAGTGCGACGGCGCCGGGAGAGTCGGCCGTCATTGTCCATTCCATGTCGCTTGTGTCACCCTCTCTTATAGATTGTTTCGCCATGTTCCACTGGTTTACTATGCCGTTTATTGTAGCACGCTCACATAAAATTGCAAGGGGCGGATATGGAAAAACCCTTAGAAATCCCGGCAGACTTGGAAATTCCCGTGGCGCCGTAATGCCCGTTTCCCTGCGAAGGGCCGCAATTTCCCCCGGAAAGTATGGACGAAAACGCGAACGCGGTCTATATTCTCGGGAAAGGGAAGGGGGGAGTTCTTGGAAAAGCACGGCACACTGAAAAAACTCCGGGCAGGCGCAGACAAGCGCATGGACCAGGAAAAAGGTATGTTCGCCCGGCTGCTATTTTTTTCACAAGAGCCGTTTTCACTCTTGCATTTTGGAAAGAAACAGGGTATATTAACAGGGTACGCGCAGCCAACCTGACGCTCTGCCGCGCAGGCGCTTGGAAATTTTGAAGGAGGAACAGATATGTCTACGAAAGCCTATTACCCCAGAACTGAGATTGGGCCCGGCAAAGTTGGGTTCTCCAAGACCCGCTCCATCATCGAGGCTCCCTTCTACGGCAACAATGTCGTGAAGATCAACTCCCTCCGCGAAGCCTATGACATGGCCAAGAACTCCCCCGGCACCGTGGTCACCGACATGCCCGTCTACCGGGGCGAGGAGTTCGGTCTGGAGCCCGACGCCAAGGTTCTGCTGTTCAATGACGGATCCATCACCGGCCGCTATGCCGCCGCCCGCCGCATCACCGGAAAGCCCGGCGTGAACACTGCGGAACTGGATAAAATCGTCATGGACGCCGTCTATGACAGCCGCTGGAAGACCATGTACCACGCCGAGGTCTTCATCGGCCTGGACCCCGAGTTCATGGTCAAGGCGCACCTGCTCATTCCCGAGGGGGAGGAGAACCTCCTCTATAACTGGATGCTGAACTTCCAGTACCAGTCCGACGAGTACGTCAAGATGTACAAGAAGTCCAATCCCGTGGGCGGCGGCGCCGAGCCCGACATCTATATCTTCTCCGATCCCCAGTGGACCGGCGCACCGGGACGGGAGGACATCTGCGATCCCAAGTGCCTGTGCTACTTCAACACGGACACCAACTGCGCCGCCATCCTGGGTATGCGCTATTTCGGCGAGCACAAGAAGGGCACCCTGACCCTGGCCTGGGCCATCGCCAACCGGAACGGCTACGCCTCCTGCCACGGCGGCCAGAAAGAGTACACCTTGGACGACGGCAGCAAGTACGTGGCGGCGGTCTTCGGCCTCTCCGGTTCCGGCAAGTCCACCCTGACCCACGCCAAGCACAGCGGGAAATACCCCTCCATCAAGGTGCTCCACGACGACGCCTTCATCATCAACTCCGACACCTGCGCTTCCATCGCCCTGGAGCCTACCTACTTCGACAAGACCGCCGACTATCCCGTCCCCTCCGAGGACAACAAGTACCTGCTGACCGCCCAGAACTGCTCCGCTACCCTGGACGACGAGGGCAAGATCGTTCTGGTTACCGAAGACGTGCGCAACGGCAACGGCCGGGCCATCAAGTCCAAGCTCTGGTCCCCCAACCGGGTGGATAAGATTGACTCCCCCGTCAACGCCATCTTCTGGATTATGAAGGACCCCACCATTCCCCCCATCGTGAAGCTCAGCGGCGCGTCCCTGGCCTCCGTCATGGGCGCTACCCTGGCCACCAAGCGTTCCAGCGCCGAGCGGCTGAAGGAAGGCGTGGATCCCAACGCCCTGGTGGTGGAGCCCTACGCCAACCCCTTCCGCACCTATCCTCTGGTGAACGACTATGAGAAGTTCAAGAAGCTGGTAGCGGAAAAGAACGTGGCCTGCTATATTATCAACACCGGCGACTTCATGGGCAAAAAGGTCCAGAAGGAAGACACCCTGGGCATCTTGGAGGCCGTGGTGGAAGGCAAGGCCAAGTTCGAAAGCTGGGGCCCCTTCGAGGACATCGAGATCTTCAAGTGGGAGGGCTTCGTGCCTGACCTGGGTGACAAGGCGTATGTTGAGCAGCTCAAGGCCCGCATGCAGGACCGGCTGAATTATGTCACCAACCTGGACACCGAGGAAGGCGGCTTTAATAAACTGCCCGCCGACGCCGCCGCAGCCATCAAGAAGGTTGTGGACGAGGCAAACACCCTGTAAAACGCACCGGAGGCTTGGAAGCGGGTTTCAGGACCCCGAGACTGCCGGCATGATCTGCGGCCGCGCGGCGCTCCTGCGCTGCGCGGCCGTTCCAAAGCCTGAAAGAGGAGCCCTGTATGATTAAAATTACTACCGACAGCACCTGCGACCTGCCGGAGCAGCTGCTGGAGCAACACGGCATCACCGTCTTCCCTCTGGGCATCGTCAAGGATGGGAGACTCTACCACGATGGTGTGGACATCCGCACGGCGGATATCGCCGCCCATGTGGACGCCGGAGGGGAGATTACGACCACCAACGCCGTCAACGCGGCGGATTACGAGGACGTGTTCCGGACGCTGACGGAGCGTTATGACGCGGTAATTCACCTGAACATCGGCAGTGGTTTTTCCTGCTGCTGCCAGAACGCCAAGCTGGCGGCGGAGGAGGTGCCGGAGGTCTATGTGGTGGACTCCGGAAACCTGACTGTGGGCCACGGCATGATGGTGCTGGCCGCCGCAGACGCCGCCCGGGCGGGAAAGTCCGTTACGGAGATCTTGGACCTGCTGGAGGGAATGGTCCCCCGGCTGGAGACCAGTTTTGTCCTGGACCGCCTGGACTATATGAAAAAGGGAGGGCGCTGCTCCGCCGTCACTGCCCTGGGGGCGAACCTCTTAAAGCTCCACCCCTGCGTGGAGGTTATGGACGGCAAAATGTCCGTGACCAAAAAGTATCGGGGGAACATCGCAAAAGTGGTGGCGGACTACGTGCGGGAGAGGATCCGGAACCGGACAGACCTGGATTGCAGCCGGGTTTTCCTGGTGGATACCTGCCCGGGGGACGAGCTGGCGGGCATTGCCCGGGAGATACTCCAAGAGGATGGCCGGTTCGGCGAGATTCTGGAGGCCAAGGCGGGCTGTACCATCTTCTGCCATTGCGGCCCCAATACCTTGGGATTGGTTCTTTTGCGGAAATAAGCGAAAGCAGGCGGCGGGCCTCAGGACCCGCCGCCTGTTTTTTTAAACATCAGTTATCCCAGTCTACAAACACGAATCCCGTGGCCGGGACAATGCCGTGCTCCGGGAACTCCGCCCCCTCCAGCACAAAGGTGTAGCGGATGTGGTCCCGGACATTCAGCAGCACCGCCAAAGGTACCTCCGAGGCATTGAAGTCCAGGTAGCCCAAGCTGTTCTCCATACGGACATAGTAGTGGGTGTCGCCGCCGATGACCGCGCTGCGAATTTCGGTCACCACGCCGTCCTGCTCTTGGGCGTTCCCGGCGGCGGGAGTCTGCTCACCTGCGGCGATGAGGCCCCGATGGGCCAGGGTCTGGCGGTAGCTGCTCTCGCACTCCGCTACCGTGGCTCCGGTGGAAACCACGTCGTACTGCTGGACATTGACCATGGCGAACATCTTTACCAGGCCGTCCCTGCCCTTCAGGGCCATAAAGTAGGAGGGCTGACCCGCGATATTCAGCAGCAGAGGGAAGGTGGCCTCATAGCTCATCTGCTGAACCTGGCTTTGGGCGGACTCCTGAGCGGATTGCTCCGTGGCGCCGGCGCAGGGATAGAACTTGGTCTCCTTGGTCCGCTGGTTGGAGAGGATGAAGCCGATGTTGGATTGGTCCGAGGTAACGGAAGTGACGCCGGTATACATATAGACATCGTCGTCTATGGCAATATAGTTCCAGCCCTCGGTAGTGACCGTTACATCCTTCTGGCCAAACATGGAGTTTAGGAAGCCGTTGTGGTACATGCCGTAGAAGTTGTACTGCTGCATGATGATGTCATAGGAATACAGCCGGTCCACCCAGTTGGGGACCTGCTCGTAATATTCGCTTTCGCCGGTGACGGCGTTTACCAGCACCGCACCCTTCACATCCACGCCGCCGAAGAGGCCGATGGTCCGCACAATGCGGGGACAGACCCAGAAAGGGGTGCCTGCTTCGTCAATCTCGAAAACCGGCTCGTCAAACATCATAGTGGGGTAGTGGAAACGAAGATGGCGGTAGAGGTTCCGGCCGAAGTGCTCGGCAGTGGTGTACCGCATGCCCTCCGGCAGGCGGACCACCTCCGCCTCTTGGCTGACCATGTCGATAATGATATAGGCGGGCAGGCCGCTGGAGCGGTTGGTGAACCATTTGATCAGGTCCCCATAGCGCAGGGAGGTCACCCGGACCGGGCGGCCCTGATAATTGATTTGGGTGTACGTGGGCAGGATCTCAAACTGGGACACCATATCCGCCAGCTCGCCCAGCTTTCGGGTGCCCAGCTGGGCGGCGGAATCCGCGTCCAGCATGGGAATCTGGTCGTAAGAAATTTCCTCCACCTCGGCGGTGAAGTCCCCGGTCTGGATGGGGAGGAGCTTGGAATAGCTTCCCGCCCGGAGGACCACCCAGCTGGCCAAGGCCCCCAGGGCCAGAATGACGACCAGGGCCATCACCGCCAGGAAGGGGACGGCGCACTGCTTGCGGACGAAGTGGAAGTAGCCCTTGACGCTGCCGTCTCCCTGAAAGCCGGAGGTAAAGATGGCGCAGATACAGTAGACGGCGCAGAGGAGGAAGACGAACACGTAAAACTCCTCGGCGTGGAGATTCAGGGCAGGAAGCTCCAGATAGAAGTAGGCCAGGCCGAAGAGCAGCGTTACCGCCAGGTTGGTGAGGGTGCGGGTGAAGGGGCTGCCCATGGCGCGGCGGGGCTTTCGGGGCTTCCGGGGGCGGGGATTGGGATTTCCGCCCTGGAAGCTTTCGGGATTGAATCCGCCGCCGAAGGCGTTTGAGTCCCCGAACTGGAATGTAAAGGGCATAAAGAGGCCCTCCTTTCTGGTTCTCTTTTCACAGTATTTTACAGGGAAAGTGTGAACAAATCAAGTTTGCCCCGTCCGGCGAAAAGTATTTCACCGGACGGGGCATGCTCCATGCTCGCTCTATAGGGCAGATGTAAACGCTTAGTCCTCAGATTCCTTGTCTTTGTCCTCCGTCTTGGAGGGGGCCAGTCCCTCCACGTGGGGGGTGGAGGCCTGCTCCGGGACCATGGTGGTCCGACCGTTGAGGCGGCCGCCGTTTTCGATGACGAAGGAGACCGTGGTCACGTCGCCGTTGATGGTGCCGGTGCGCTCCAGCTGTACGTGATCGTGGGAAATCAGGTTGCCCTCCACCTGTCCGGCGATGCGGATCACGTCAGCCTCTACGGGACCCTTTACCCTGCCGGTGGACGTCACGATGACATAGCCCTTCAGGTTGACTTCGCCTTCCACAGTACCCTCGATTTGGACTACGCCCTCGCCGCTGAGCTTTCCGGTGACAATCAAGTCCTTGGCAATGACGGTATTGCTTCGGGGCTCGGGAAGCTCCGGAATGTCAGCGCCGTCCCGTTCGCTGGTGGCCTGGGGTTCCATCGCGGGGGCGGTCTTGGGCTGTCCTCCAAAAAAAGCCATTTCATTCACCTCGTTTGCGAAATTGAAGTTAGTATATCATAATCCGCCGGGGATTACAAGCCCGGAAAGGGGACAAACTCCCTGTTAAGCTGCCAAAAAAAGGGGGCGGATTTTGGAAGGGAGGGCGGGAAAGGAGGCGGGTACCGTCGAGGGGAGAGGAAGTTCAGCCCCTGGAGCGCCATATCATGCGGACTCCCGCCGTCAGCATAGGCAAGGCGAACAGCAGCAGCGCGCCGTAACAGACGGCGCCGTAACCCTTGTCAATAAGCTCCGTCAGGCCGAAGGTGGAGACATAGATTCCAAGAGCCGTCACCCCCCCGGTAATCAGGGGCCGGGCAAGTTCAAAGGACCGGCCCTGAAACAGGGCGCGTTCAATTCGGTCCTCCAGAGCCTTGATGAAGCCGGCGGCGGTTTCAATCAGCGTGCCGAAGAGAACAATTTCAAAGAGGAGATACAGCCAGGGCTGATCCAATCGCTCAAAGATGGCGGCCACTGGTGTCTCTGAGGCCAGGGCTGCCGGAAGGTCACAGCCCATGGCCAGCAGCAGCGGCAGGGCGGGAGCGGCCCCCAGGATGCCCGCCAGAACGCCGCAGGTCACGGCCTCTCGGCGGGACCTTATATCCCGAAGGGTGTAGAGAATCATGGAGACGCAGACTAGGTTGTAAGAGGCGTAGCGCAGGCCGCCGGAGAGCCAGCCGGGGCCGATTTCCCGCCGCTGGAGCTCAGCGGCGACGGCATCCCCGAAGCGCAGGAAAACGGCGGCGAGAAAGAGGAGGAAAACGGCATAAAGCACATAGGCCCAAAAAGACAGGGCTTTTTCAATGGCCTCCGTCCCCCCCAGCGCCAGGACTGACACGCCGAGGGAGAGCAGGGCGACTCCCACCCAGGGAGGCAGGCCCGTCAAGGCGTGGACCATGGCGGCGGCGGTAGCGTTGACCACCCCCAGGACCAGGAGAAGCATGGTGTAAAAGCAAAGGTCGTAAAGAACCCCGGCCCGGCCCAGGAGGCGGCGCATCATGGAACCGTAATCATAGGTGTGGAAGACCCGGACGAACTCGAAGGTGACGGCGCACAGCAGGGCCCAGGCCGCCGCCGCCGCCCCCAGGGCCAGCAGCCCCCCCAGCAGTCCGTGGCGCCCGAAGTACCGGGCGATTTCCGCGCCGGTACCGTAGCCGCCTCCGATCAGCACGGATTGAAAGACCAGCCCGGGGGTCAGGTATCGGGTCCACCGTTTTTTCATCTGCAAAGCCTCCTTGTCCGTTTGCCTCATACATATGGCAAACTGCCGCCGGGTATGCGGGAAAACTCGCATAGGGGACAAAGAGGCGGACATAGGGTTTTGGGAAAGAGGTGATATTTTATGACGATTCATGTGGTGAGTCCTGGGGAGACCGTGGACTCCATTGCCGCCGGGTACGGCGTGGCTCCCAAGCAGCTGGCGGCGGACAATGAGCTGCCGCCGGACTATGCCCTGGCGGTGGGACAGACGCTGGTGGTTCGGTTTCCCCGGGCGGTCCATGTGGTGGCGGCGGGGGAGACTTTGACCTCTATCGCCGCGCAGTACGGGACCACCGTCCGGCAGCTTTGGCGGAACAATTGGGCCCTGGGCGGCGCGGAGGCGCTGACGGCAGGACAGCTGCTGGTGGTTTCGTATTTTGGAGAGAAGATTGGGGAAGGCGTGTTCAACGGTTACGCCTACCCCTTTATTTCCCCAGATCTGCTGGCGGAGCAGCTGCCTTATCTTTCGACGATGGCCCCCTTTACTTACGGCATCACGGCGGAAGGGGGGCTTTTGCCCCTGGACGACGAAGCCATGTTGGAGGCGGCCCGGGAACGGGGGACGAAGCCGGTGATGCACCTGTCCACCTTAACGGAGGCGGGACAGTTTGACACGGGCCGCGCAGCGTTTATCCTGACGGACTACGAGGCGCAGGGGCGGCTGGCGGCGGAGGTGCTGCAAACGGTGCTGCGAAAGAATTTTGCGGGACTGGATGTGGACTTTGAGTATCTGCCGGGACAGCTGGCGGCGGCCTACGCGGCGTTTTTGGGGCGGCTGCGGCAGCTGCTGGCGGGGCAAGGGCGGTTTCTCTGGGCGGCGTTGGCGCCTAAGACAAATACGAGGCAGAGAGGGCTTTTGTACGAGGGGCATGATTACGCCGCCGTGTCTGCGGCGGTGGATGGGGTGCTGTTGATGACCTATGAGTGGGGCTACACCTACGGCCCTCCCATGGCGGTTGCCCCCCTCCCAAACGTCCGGGCGGTGCTGGACTATGCCGTCACGGAAATCCCTGCGGAAAAAATTTTCCTGGGCGTGCCCAACTACGGGTACGATTGGCCCCTGCCCTTTATCCAAGGGGAGACCAGGGCCCAGTCCATTTCCAACCAGCAGGCCATTGAGTTGGCCGTCCAGTACGGCGTACCCATTCAATACGACGAGACGGCCCAGTCCCCCTTCTTCCACTACACCGACGCCGGGGGAACCGCTCATGAAGTTTGGTTTGAAGACGCCCGGAGCATGGAAGCCAAGCTTCGGCTTGTGGCCGAGTACGGCTTTCAAGGGGCGGGATTTTGGAACCTCATGCGGCCTTTCTCGCAAGTCTGGCTGGTGCTGGATTCCCTGTTTGGAATCGAGTGACGCAAAAGGGGAGACCGGCGGTTATAACGCTTCCAAACGCGATTCAAGGAGTGAAGCAGCCCCGGCTGCTTCACTCCTTGAATATCCGAACTCGTTTTAAGTTTGTCCCCGCCGGGAATAGAGTCTGGCCAATCCACCCTCGGAGGTCTCACGATAGTTCCGGTTCAAGTGGATGCCGGTTTCGTACATCGTTTTAATGACCATGTCATAGCTGATGCGCCGGGTATCCGCCAGGAAGTAGGCCAGATTGGCGGAGTTGATGGCCCGCATAGCCGCCACAGCGTTGCGCTCAATGCAGGGAATCTGAACCAGGCCGCAGATTGGGTCGCAGGTTAGTCCCAGGTGATGCTCCAGCGCCACCTCGGCGGCGTATTCAATCCGCTTGATGGAGTACCCAAAGAGCTGGCCCAGGGCGGCGGCGGCCATGGCGCAGGCCACGCCTATCTCCGCCTGGCAGCCGCACTCCGCCCCGGAAACCGAGGCGTTGTGCTTGGCAAGCCCCCCGAATAGACCCGCCACACCCAGGGCGTGGGCAATGTCCATATCGCTGAGGTTCCGCTTATCCTTAAAATAGTAAAGAACCGCCGGAAGGACGCCGCAGGAGCCGCAGGTAGGGGCGGTAACGATGAGACCGTTGTCGGCGTTCTGCTCCGACACGGCGTAGGCGTAAGAGCAGACCCGCTGGCACTCCACAATTTCCGGGTGTTTATTAACCAGAATGTGGTCGTAAATGGATTTGGCCTTGCGCTGGATATGGAGCCCGCCGGGCAGCTCGCCGGAGGCGGCGAGGCCCTCCTGAATGGAGGTTTGCATGACGGACCAGATTTCCAGCATGTGGTCCCAAATGCCCGCGCCCTCGTTCAGTTCCACATAGTCGGTGAGGCTGATATAGCGGAACTCGCAGAACTGCTTGATTTCCGCAAAGGAGTTTTCCAGATAGACGTCGCCCTCCTGCTTGGGAACGGCGCGGCCTTCAAACTCCAGATCCCCGCCGCCGATGCTGTAAACCCGCTGCACGAGCAGCTCGCCGCCGTCTTTTAGGGCGGTCAAATCCATGGTGTTGGGGTGCTTTTCCACCGTCTCATGGGAGAAGATGATTTCTGTTGGAAGGGGGGCGAAGGTCTCCGTCAAAATCCGGTCCGTGCCATGGCCCTTTCCGGTTTTGGAGAGCGAGCCATAGAGAACCACACGGTAGGAATCCGCGTTGGGCGTCTCCTCCCGGAAGAGGGCGGCGGCCCTGGCGGGACCCATGGTGTGCGAGCTGGAAGGCCCCCGGCCAACCTTGTATACGTCGTGAATGGACTTCATGGCATGATACTCCTGATTTAACGGTCCGCCTTGCGCAAACGGCGGTTAAAGCGAAAAGCCCTCGACAATATCCACCAGCTCCTGGCCGATGCGTTTTTGGGCCTCCTTGGTTCCCGCACCGATGTGAGGCGTGCAGGAGACCGCCGGGTGCTGCGCCAGGGTCCAATTGGGGTCCTTCTCGCTCAGCCACACGTCCAGCCCCGCCGCCCGGACCTTGCCGGACTCCAGGGCCTCCAGAAGGGCGGCCTCGTCCACGTTGCTGCCCCGGGAGACGTTGACGACGACTACGCCGTCTTTCATCTTTTCCAGACTCTCCCGGTCCACCAGGGCCTTGTCCCCGCCGGGGGCGCAGAGGATCAAGACGTCGGACCCCGCCAGCAGTTCGTCCATGGAGACAAATTTCATGGTTTCGCACTCACAGCCCTCCGGCTTGTTCCGGTGGACGGTGGAGAGGACCTTCATACCCAGGGCCTGGCATTTATCACCCACCATCCGGCCGATGCGGCCGTAGCCGATGATCCCGGCAGTCTTTCCAGCCAGCTCGAAGCCCTTGGAATAGGCTTTCTTTTCCCACTTGTTTCCCCGCATGGTGTGCCCGGCAATGGAAATGTTCCGGGCGCAGGAGAAAAGGAGGGCCAGGGCCAGCTCCGCCACGGCATTGGAGGAGGCCCGGGGGGTGTTTTTCACGGCGATGCCCGCCGCCTCGGCATAGGGAATGGCAATGTTGTCCATGCCCACGCCGGCCCGGACGATGAGTTTGAGACGTCCGCCCCGGGCGGCGTCAATCTGGGGCTCCTTGATTTTAGTGGCGGAGCGGATGATTACTGCGTCGAAGTCCCGCAGGGCGGGACCCAGGGCGTCGGGCTCGTAGAACTGCTCTACTACCTCGTGGCCGTCCGCACGGAGTTTTTCCACGGCGGAGGCGTCCATTCCGTCGGTGACCAATACGCGCTTTAACATAGTGTAGTACCCCTTTCTTCTGCTCTAAGCACACCCCAGGGGTGCTGATTTTGGGAAGCCCTTCTGCCCATTGGGGGATGGGCGGGCTGTTTGGGGGACGGGCCGCCGGGGGCGGCGGCCCCTACAGATTGAAAACATCCCGTAGGGGACGGCCCCTTTGGCCGTCCCGTCCGCCGGTTTTATCCGGATTCTCAGGCGTGCTCCGTCTCGTACTTCTTGAGGAACTCCACCAAAGCCTCTACTCCCTCCTTGGGCATGGCGTTGTAGATGGAAGCCCGGAGGCCGCCCACACTCTTATGTCCCTTGAGGTTGTCAAAGCCTGCCGCCTTGGAGGCAGCCACTACGTCGGCGTCCTGTTCCTTGCTGGGGGTGACGAAGGGCACGTTCATGAGCGAGCGGTCCTCTTTCCGCACGGCGCCGGTGAAGAGCTTGCTCTGGTCCAGGAAGTCGTAGAGAATCTTCGCCTTTTCCTCGTTGCGCTGGTGCATGGCCTCCAGCCCGCCGTTTTCCAGCAGATACTTGAAGACCTTGCCGCAGCAGTAGATGGCCCAGCAGTTGGGGGTGTTGTACAGGGAATCGTTGTCCGCATGGGTCTTGTAGCTCATATAGGTGGGCACGAACCCCGGCAGATCGTCCCGGAGCAGGTCCTCCCGGATGATGACCACCGCCATGCCCGCCGGGCCCACGTTTTTCTGCACGCCGCCCCAGATGAGACCGTACTTCGAAACGTCGCAGGGCCGGGAGAGGAACATGCTGGACTGGTCGGAGACCAGAACCTTCCCCTTGGTATCGGGAAGCTGGAAATAGGTGGTGCCGTTAATGGTCTCGTTTTCGCAGATATACAGGTAGTCTGCATTCTCCGGAATGTCCAGGTTGGAGCAGTCGGGAATGTAAGAGAAGTTCTTGTCGGCGGAGGAGGCCACGATTTTAACCTCGCCGTACTTTTTTGCCTCGGCGATGGCCTTTTTGGACCAGGCGCCGGTTTCCACGTAGCACCCGAGGCCGTTTTTCATCAGGTTCATGGCCACCATGGCAAACTGAACGGTGCCGCCGCCCTGGATGAAAAGAACCTTGTAGTTGTCGGGAATGCCCATCAGCTTCCGCAGGTCCGCTTCCGCCTCGTCCCGGATCTGCTGGAAGACCTTGGACCGGTGGCTCATCTCCATGACGCACATGCCGCTTTGGCGGTAGTTCATCATCTCGGCGGCGATCTCCTCCAGCACGGGCTCCGGCATCATGGCGGGTCCGGCGGAGAAGTTGTAGGTGCGGCCGTATTTCATAGCGCGTTCCTCCATTCATTGTCGTGATTTTGACTGCCGCATTGTAAAGAGGCAGCCGCTTCTTTGTTTAGTATACCATATTTCCAGAAATTATCAACCGCATAGGAGAACGGTTTTCAAAAGAAGCACCGCTTCGCAAAGATTTGTCCGCCGGTTCAGACACAGATTTCCGGCGTTTCGCCGTCTTCGCTCCGCGCCAGCAGAGGGGCGATGCCATCCAGGAACGCCTCCACTTGGGCAGCGCAGCGGCCGGTGTACAGCTTCGGGTCTAAAACGGCCTCCATCTCCGCTTCCGTCATGGCGAACGCGGGCTCCGCCGCGAGGCGGGCCAGCAGGTCGCAGGGTTCCCCCTCCTTCATCCGGGCCGTGGCGGCCATGGAGCAGGCACGGATGACCTCGTGGAGCTCCTGCCGGTCCCCGCCCCGCTTGACCCCTTCCATCATCAGGTTCTCCGTGGCGATGAAGGGCAGGTACTCCCGGACCGCCCGGTCCACAATCTTCTCATTGACGCGGAGCCCG
Source organism: Oscillibacter sp. (assembly GCA_022801815.1). GTDB lineage: Bacteria > Bacillota > Clostridia > Oscillospirales > Oscillospiraceae > Oscillibacter. The sequence goes on from JAAWTB010000013.1 coordinate 13,483, forward strand.
TCGGTGACGTTCCGGGCCAGGCGCAGGATTGCGTCGGCGCAGAGGAACCCCTCCGGCATGGAGATGCGCCGGTTGGCGGAGTCGTCCAGAGTCCGCTCCAGCCACTGGACGGAGGCCGTCATGGGCGCGTTGAGGGCGTCCGCCATCAGGTAGCGGGACAGGGAGCAGATGCGCTCGCAGCGCATGGGATTGCGTTTATAGGCCATGGCGGAGGACCCAATCTGGTTCTTCTCAAAGGGCTCTTCCACCTGCCGGTCGTGCTGAAGGAGGCGGATGTCGTTGGCCATCCGATAGGCGCTTTGGGCTATGGCGGAAAGGCAGTTTAAAATCCGGCTGTCCACCTTCCGGGGGTAGGTCTGGCCGCAGACGGCAAAGGGTTTGTCAAAGCCGAACTCCCCGGCAATCTTCCGGTTCATCTCGTCGATTTTGTCCCCGTCGCCCTCAAAGAGGTCCATAAAACTGGCCTCGGTGCCGGTGGTGCCCCGGCAGCCCAGGAATCTCAGGTTCTCCAGGACAAAATCCAGCTCCTCCAGGTCCGCCAGAAAATCCTGCATCCAAAGGGTGGCCCGCTTGCCCACGGTGACCAGCTGGGCGGGCTGATAATGGGTGTACCCCAGGGTGGGGAGGTCCGCGTACTGCCGGGCGAACGCCGCCAGATTTCCCAGCAGGGCAATCAACCCCTTCCGCAGATACCGAAGGCCCTCCCGGTAGAGAATCAGGTCCGCGTTGTCGGTGACATAGCAGCTTGTGGCCCCCAGGTGAATGATGCCGGCGGCGGAGGGAGCGGCCTTGCCATAGGCGTAGACGTGGGCCATGACGTCATGGCGCACCTCCTTCTCCCGGGCCGCGGCCAGGTCGAAGTCGATGTCGGTGAGATGGTTTTCCAGCTCCGCCACCTGCTCCGCCGTCACAGGGAGGCCCAGCTCATGCTCCGCCCGGGCCAGGGCCACCCACAGCCGCCGCCAGGTCTGGATGCGGGTTTCGGCGGAGAAGAGGGTCAGCATGAACTCCGAGGCGTACCGGGAGGAGAGGGGGGATTCGTAGCGGTCTTTCATAGGCATATCTCCGTTTCCTTTCAAATCGGATGCTGGGGAAGGTCCGCGGCAAGCCTTTCCAGCTCGGCATGCGTCATGGCGCGAATCAGGACCCAGCCCTCCGACGCGGTCAGGGAGAAGGGCGCCAGGCGTTCCATGGCCGTCTGGTAGGCAAGGTGCCCCAGGACGCGTTTCTCCGTCACGCTGACAAGGCTGAGAATCCAGTCCTCAATCGGCCGGCCGTCCACCGCCCACTGGGCTTCGGGGTGGAGCGGGAGCAGGGTGTCCACGCTTTCCGTCAGCGTGCAGCTGCCCATAAGCGCCCCTTCCTTTTGATAGACCTGGGGATTTGCCCGGTAGGCGTCCTGCCGGCGCCGGGCGGTTTCCTCCTGGCGCTGGGCTTGCTTTTCAGGCTTCTTTTTTCCAAAACCAAACAGTGCCATAGTGCTCCCCCCAGGTCAGCGCAGGATGATGGCCTCCCGCTCCGGCCCCACGGACACGTAGCCGATGCGGCAGCCGATCTCCCGCTCGATATACTCCACGTACTTCCGGGCGGCCTCGGGCAGGTCCTTCCAGGTCCGCACGCCGGAGATGTCGCACTTCCAGCCGTCCATATACTCCACCACCGGCTTCGCCTCCGCCAGCAGGGCGGGGAAGGGGAATCGGTCCGTCTGCTGGCTGCCCAGCTCATAGCGGACGCAGATGGGGATTTTATCCAGATAGCTCAGCACGTCCAGCTTGGTCAGGGCGATGTTGGTGGCCGCCTGGCACTGGACACCGTAGCGGGTAGCCACAATGTCGATGGGCCCCACCCGGCGGGGCCGCCCGGTCTTTGCGCCGTACTCGTTTCCGGCCTGGCGGAGCTTCTCTGCCTCCTCGCCGAACCACTCGCAGGTGAAGGGACCTTCGCCCACGCAGGAGGAGTAGGCCTTGACCACGCCGATGACCTCGTCAATCCGGGCAGAGGGCAGGCCGGAACCCACAGGGGCGTAAGCCGCCACGGCGTTGGAGGAGGTGGTGTAGGGGTAGATACCGTAGTCCAGGTCCCGAAGGGCTCCCAGTTGGGCCTCGAACAAAATGCGCTTGTTTTCTGTCTGGGCCTGGCGCAAAAACGCGCCGGTGTCCCGGATGAAGGGGCGGATTTTCTCGCCGTAGTCTGCCACCCAGTCCATCAGCTGCTCGATGGTATAGGGCTGGGCGTTGTACACCTTGGTCAGGGTCAGGTTTTTCCACTCCAGCAGGTCCTCCAGGTGAGAGCGAAGCTGCCCCGGATAGAGGAGCTCCCCGGCCATGACGGTCTTTTTTTGGAATTTGTCGGAGTAGAAGGGGGCAATGCCCTGCTTGGTGGAGCCGTATTTCTTGTCTTTCAGGCGGGCCTCCTCCAGACCGTCCAGGTCCCGGTGCCAGGGCAGCAGCAAAGAAGCCCGGTCGCTGATCATCAGGTTGTCCGGCGTGATGGAAACGCCCTGGGCGGTCACATCCTGCAGTTCCTTCCACAGGCTCTCGCAGTCCAGGGCCACGCCGTTGCCCAGGATGTTGACCACGCCGTCCCGGAAGATGCCGGAGGGCAGCAGGTGAAGGGCGAACTTGCCCTTTTCGTTGACGACGGTGTGTCCGGCGTTGCCGCCGCCCTGGTAGCGGACCACCACATCGTAGTCCTGGGTGACCAGGTCCACCATACGGCCCTTGCCCTCGTCGCCCCAGTTGATGCCTACAATGGCGCAATTTGACATAATGAAACCTCCCCGCGCCGCCGCCCGGGAACGGGCGGCGTTCCGCTTGCTCACGGCCAGCGGCCAGCCGGTGATGGGGGCCTGTCCGGCCCCGGGGGCGCCGGCGGCGGCGAATCAACGCCTCCGGCCAGCGAAAAGAAGGGCTCCGCAGTTCGCGGGGCCCAAAGTTTCCCTTCCCCATTATAACGGCGGTTTTCCCATAAGTAAAGGGCTAATTCCGTAAATTTTCCGCTTGGAAGGCAAAAAAGGTGTGACCCCCGGCGAAAGCCGGGGGCCGGTGCAGGAAAAACAGGGAAACGTCTGCGGCGCGTCTTGGGGTCAGGTAACGGTGAAGCGTTTGGTGGTGCTGGTGACGGCGTAGCGGTCGTAAATTTCCGGCCGCTCTGCTTTCAGGGCCTTGGCGTCCAGGCGGGTAGAGGAAACGGTTTTCCAGGAAACCCTGTAATGAGCCGTTTCCGCCTGGTCCGCGCCTCGGGCTTCCAACTCCGCCTTGACCTCCGCCTCGATGGCTTCCGCCTCTTGTTTCAGCGTGTCCATGTCCCGGCGGCAGCGCCGGAGCCGGGCCAGCTTCTCGTCCATCTGCAAATTGTCCATAGCGTCCTCCCATATGTCCGGCACAGGAAATCCCATAGCCGCTGCGGCTTTGCCTCAGCCGCGCTGATGATAGTGAAAGATATGAGGAAGGGAGGTCAACTATGACCGCTGGATTTGCGGCAGACGAAGGAGCGCCGGGGATTCCGACGCTCCTTTTTCCGAGATTTCGGGAGTCATAGTTCCATAATATTCAGAATCGCCCGCTCTACACACACAACGCTGGGAGCTTCCAACACCAGAGACAGCTCCGCCTCGCTGCCGCAGCCCATGCGTGGATACAGCACGGCGGCATATTGCAGCGTCTGAGTACGGTCCCTGCATCGCTCCAGTTGAAAGTATAAAGGGAGCGCCTCGCTAAACGCGCCGCAGGGAGTTTGCTTGAGGAGGACGGCCCCGCCGTCCTCCGCCAGGTGCGCCCGGCGGATGTTCAGCGTATACTGCACCGCGTAGGCCTTTTCCGGATTCAGACAGATTTTGTCGGGGCTCTGCTCCTTCCAGCACAGGCCGTCCCCCCTCTGGACCAGCTGCCGCCAGGGGAGACGGCAGTTCCGGGCCCAGGTCAGTCCCGGCTGCCGCTGCGCCAGCTGAAGGACGCTTTTTGCGCGGTGCGGGCCTTCGCAGGGGGGCTTACAGGGTGGGATGGGTTCCGGTTTCCAGCAGGGAGGCGCAGGAGGGGGACATGGAGGTGCGGGAGGAGGGCAGACCTCCAGCACTTTTTCCAGCTTGCTTTTCAGCAGCATCTGGTTTTGCGCCACCACGTCCAGCAGTGAGGCAACGCTTTTGTTGACCGCCAGCACATCCTGATGCCCGGCGCAAGGCTTTGATCCCGGCAGGGTTCCGAGGATGTATTGCAGCTTTTCACCCTCGGCGTTGAGAATATGACTCAGGGCCAGCTCCTCCATGGCGATGGACGCAATGATCATCGTGAGGGCTTCCTCCCGGGTCAGGTTTGCTCCGCCGGGCGGAAAGGAGGGCATAGACATAGTAAAGACTCCTTAGCGCCGCCCCGGACGGGGCGGGAAAGTGCGGCTGGAGATTCCGGCCGCCGCTTCATCCTATGCCGGAGTGGGGAAGGGAGTTCCCCTGGAACCTGCCGCCGGGGCAGGAGCATAGAATACAGCGGCCGCCGCGGCGCGGGAGCTTCCCTGACCATCATCCGGCCCTGGGGAGGCGCTTTCATGCGCCCCTTTTTTGCGGATTCATTACATTAATTACATTAATTGTAAGGAGGTTCCGATATATGGTAAGCGTCAGCCTGTGCATGATCGTCAAAAATGAGGAGGACGTACTGGAACGCTGCCTGGAAAGCGCCGCCGGACTGGCGGACGAGATCATTGTGGTAGACACCGGTTCCACCGACCGCACCCGAGAAATCGCCGCCCGCTTTACCAGCCGAATATTCGATTTTCTCTGGCGGGACGACTTCGCCGCCGCCCGGAACGAATCCTTCTCCCATGCCGCCATGGACTACTGCCTGTGGCTGGACGCGGACGACGTGCTGCTGGAGGGGGACCGGGCTGCTTTCCGGACGCTCAAGGAGACGCTGGACCCGGAGGTCTGCGTAGTCATGGCCCCGTATCACACCGGCTTTGACGAAAGCGGACGGGTGGCCTTTTCCTATTACCGGGAGCGGCTCATCAAAAATCGGGCCGGGATGCGCTGGGAGGGAGCCGTACACGAAGCCATCTCTCCCAAGGGCAAGGTGCTCTATGCGGACTTTGCCGTCACCCACCGCAAGACCCGCCCCTCGGACCCGGACCGCAACCTGCGAATCTATCAGGCGCAGCTGGCCGCTGGGAAAGAGCTGGACCCCCGGCAGCAGTTTTACTACGGCCGGGAACTGTACTACCATCAACAATGGGAGGAGGCCCTGGGGGTCTTTGAGCGGTTTCTGGCAGAGGGCCGGGGCTGGGTGGAGAACAATATCGACGCCTGCGGCCTCTGCGCCGCCTGCCGGCAGCGTCTGGGCCAGCCCGAGGCGGCGCTGACGGCTCTGTGCCGCGCCTTCGCCTATGACCGGCCCCGGGCGGAGACCTGCTGTGAACTGGGACGCTGGTTCTTTGAGCGGGAGCGGTACAATCAGGCCGCGTATTGGTACGCCCTGGCCCTGACCTGCTCCCGGGATGACCGTCGGGGCGGGTTCGTCTCCCCGGACTGCTATGGTTATCTTCCCTGCATACAGCTGTGTGTTTGCTACAGCCGTTTGGGCGAGCTGAAACGGGCGGAGGAATTTAACGAGCTGGCTGCGGCCTGTAAGCCGGACAGCCCGGCGGTCCTCCGGAACCGGGAGTGGTTTCGCTCCCAAGCGGCGTATTCAGAATGCGATAGCCAGCGCGATTGAAAAGGTCCGGTCAGTTTCCTGACCGGACCTTTTTCCGCCAAAGGGCAGAATAAGCGTCTTCCTACAGGCGGTGATCCCGGAGAAGCCGTTTTGCCTGCTCCCACAGCTCGTCGCTGACGGTCTGAATCACCGCCACTTTCCGCACCAGCTCAGGAAGAGCGCGGGTGAGCTCCGCCTCCACAATGGTTTCGTTGGTCAAGTCCGCCGAAGGGCACCCGGCGCACTGGCCCAGCAGCTTCACGTACAGCACGCCATCCTCCAGATGGTCCACGGCGATCTCCCCTCCGTGGGTCCGGAGAGCGGGGCGGACCTTCTCGTCCAGCACGGCCTCAATGCGTTTTATATCCTTACTCATGAGCGTCCTCCTGTTCCGCCGCTTTGGCGGCGGCGATGTCTTCCCGGATGCGGCGGCGGGTGTCGTCAAACAGCAGCTCCCGGTTATGGCGGAAATAGGCGTCGCAGCCGAAGATTTCAATGAGCCAGCTGGTATCGGCGTAAGCGGTGAGCTCCGTGACAAACAGCACCAGCTCCTGGCCTTGACCGAAGGTCTCCTCCAAAAACGCGAAGGCGTGATCCAGTTCCGCCTTGGCCGCTTGGGCCTGGGAGGCCCGGCGTTCCACCTCCTGGCCGAACCAGCCCCGGACGGCCGTCATGGCGGCCTCGGAGCCGCCCGGGCTTTCCCGGATGAGGCGGCGGCGGTAGTCCTCCAGGGCGTTGATTTCCAGCTGGACCAGAGTTTGGCGGGGCTTTTCCAGCTGACCCGCGTCCCGAGCCCGCTTCAGCTCCTCCCGGCGGCGGCGGGCCAGGGCTTCCAGCGTTTCCGGGGGCCGCTCCCCGGCGGCTAGGGCCTCCTTGAATTCCGTCAGGACGGCGTGGAGGCTTTCGCACAGGGCGTCTTGGCGGCGGGTTTCCCGGGCGGCCTCGGAAATGCGGGAGAGGAGCAGGCCCATGACGGAGAGCGTTTCGTCAAAGGGCGCGGCCCGGAGTTCCCGGACGGTGATGGGCCGCCAGGTTCCTTTCAAAATCTCGTCCACATGGTAGATGTTTTGGTATTTATGGTACAGCTCCAAGTAGTTGGAAAAGTCCCGGGCGACGCGGGGAAGCTGGATATACTGCCCCACCACCTCCCGGTCCGCCTGGAGCCCCAGGGCTTCATAGACCGTCAGGAGTTCGCTCAGGTCCTCCCAGCCCCGGGCGGTGGCGAACTGGATGCCCTCCGCCGTGGTTTCCACCCGGTAAAAGTTCTCCTTTTTGATGTCCAGATAGGATACCACTGCCCCGTGGAGACCCTTGTGCCGGGCGTACTCCTTCCAAACGGCGAAATCCTCCCGCACGTCGATGCGCTTCACCCGGTCCAGGGTCACCACGTCGAAGTCCCGGACAGAGCGGTTGTACTCCGGCGGGTTTCCGGCGGCGGCGATGAGCCAGCCCTCCGGCAGGCGCTGGTTGCCGAAGGTTTTGCACTGGAGAAATTGCAGCATCATGGGGGCCAGGGTCTCGGAGACGCAGTTGATCTCGTCCAGAAAAAGAATACCCTCCCGGAGGCCGGTTTTTTCCATCAGCTCATAGACGGAGGCCAGGATCTCGCTCATGGTGTATTCGGTGACGGAGTACTCCTGCCCGCCATAGGTCCGCTTTTCAATGAAGGGCAGGCCCACGGCGCTTTGGCGGGTGTGGTGGGTGATGGTGTAGGCCACCAGGCCCACGCCGGTCTCGGCGGCCACCTGCTCCATGATCTGGGTTTTGCCCACGCCGGGCGGCCCCATCAAAAGGACAGGCCGCTGGCGGACCGGGGGGATTAGATAATTCCCCAAGGGGTCCTTGGCCAGGTAGGCTTTTAAGGTATTGGTGATTTCCTGTTTGGCTTGTTTGATGTTCATGGCGTTTCCTTCCTGGTTCCCCGGCAGGGGGGAGAGATTTGGATACCAGCGATGGCTGGTCCATTGCACGGCCCAAAAGAGAAAAGAAAGTATGGGCCCTTCGGGCCAATTTTTTGCCCTTCTATCGGTAGAACACCCTGTAGGGGCGGACCTGTGTGTCCGCCCTTTTCCCGGGCCCACCCTTCTACCGGCAGAACATTTACCCCCTCCACTCGGCCAACTCCTCCAGGGGCTTCCGGGGCCGGGGCGGAGGGTTTCCGGCGGCATATCCCAGGGCCATGGCCGCCGCCAGGACGCGTTGCCCGCCCAGCCACGCGTTCAGCGCGTCATAGGCGAAATAGGTGTCGCAAATCCAAAGGCTGCCCAGGCCCAGCGCCGTGGCCTGGAGGGCCATGTTCTCCAGGCAGGCCCCCAGGGATTGGGCGTTGCAGAGCTCGAAGACCCGTTCGTCCGTGGTCAGGGCTTCTCTTGGGTCCCGACCCAGGAGATTTGTAACGAAGATCACCACGGGAGCTCGTTCCATAATGGCCAGCGTTTGGACCGCCCCGTTGAGGAATTGGGCGCTCTCCGGCAGGAGGGGACGGCG
>JAAWTB010000014.1 GCA_022801815.1 Oscillibacter sp.
ACCGCGGGCGGCCAGCTGGAACAAGAACTCCTGTCCCTCGAATTGGGCGTCCTGTTCGATTCGGAAACTGAACTCCGTCCGCTCACTGCCATCCGGGTTTCGGTACACCGCCCGGTCTACGGCAAACTGGTAGACGGCGCACAGCCAGGTCAAAAACTCCTTATGGATGGGATACTCCTCCTCCAGCCGGGTTACCTCCTCCAGCAGCAGCCCCGCGAACCGGCGCTCCCAGGCCGCGTCCAGAAAATCCCCGGAGGTAAAATAGTCCATCCACGCCTGGGGGTCCCTCCGCCGCTTCCCCGTGTAAAGGTCCCGGAACGCCGCCGCCGCTGGATGGTCCGCAAAGGGGTTCGGCCCCTCGTCAATGACGGCGGGGCCGTCTGCCAGGGTCCATCCCTCGTCCTCCGGTTCCGCCGCCTCCGGCCCGGAAAGCGGGGTTTCCTCTCCGCCCTCCGCATACGCCAGCGCCGCCTGATAGGCCTGCCGCAAGTGCAAAAAGCCCTCCGGGTCCTCCTCCGGGTGACAAACCTTGGCCTTCTCCGCATAGGCCCGTTTGATGGCGGAAACGTCTTTCGTGGGATCCATCCCCAGAGCGGTCCAAATAATATCCATGCCTTTACTCCTCCGAATCTCCGTTAAAATATTGACGGAAGTCCCCTTCCTTCGATTCTCCGAGGCAAAGGAACCCTCCCCCTGATAAATCTCAAATCGCAGGCCCGACCGGTTGTCATTAGAGCAGTTCCCAAAAATCATGAGAAAAGGAAGCGAGGGCAGGGAGCGCAGTGCAAGGCGGAGGACGCAGGCGGTCTGACGCCCGTCAAGGACGACAATGCAGCCCTGCGATTCCTGGACTGCTGAACTTTTTTCATTATTTTTGGGTGCTGCTCTAAGGATACAGAACCGCTCCTGGCAGCTGGCGGGAAGCATACTGTTTCTTGGAATCAGCACCGCCATGCGGGGCGTTTTGTCGTCCCGGTGACCCGGCCGCATGGGGTCTGCGGCCGAAAAGCTCCTTGAGGAAGTCCCCGGACACCGTCAGCCGGGCGGTGCCGCCCACTAAGACGACGTCGCTGCGTCTGCCGCCCTTTCATTCCGGTAGACCCGGGTAAGAGAGTTCGTTGCGTCTAAGTCAATGCCAATGCTTGCCATATGTATCCCCCTGTTCATCAGATAAGGGCACCTCCCGGTAAAAAATCAGCTTTATTATAATCTTTCGACAGGCCTTCGGCAATCCCCATTTGGAGTCGTATGGACGCTGGAAACAGCTATATAAGTCCGCTTTAAAGGATCGGGCAACCGGCTGCGCGTCATAAATTATTATTGCAGCCCAAGCGGTGAACGGCCGGTATACCGGGCCATTATTGACAGTCCTCCGCGAACTCCTGTCCCACAAGGCTTTCAAGCCTCTAAACGTCCTCGCCGGCGGCTTTTTCTCTCCCCGGCATGCGATATAAAAAGCAGAGGACGGCTCTATGGCCGTCCTCCTTGCATATACCTCAATAGCCCCGGCGCTTCAAATCCGCAGCCAGCTTTACATAGAACTCCCGCACATCAAAGCCCCGGATGTTCTCCCGGTTCAGGTCCACCACGTCGCCGTGGGAGATGCCCCGCTTCCCCTGGGGCTCCAAGAGGGTGAACCGCTCCCCCCACCTGGCGGACTCCACCGACACCAGACCGTCGTTCAGCCCGTCGAAGTGCTTGACAATAGGATAGGTCATATTCAGCGGGAACTTGCCATGCCGAGCCTTCTTGCAGTAGGACATGACGCTTTCATACACCACGCCGGGAGCGTCGGGCGTTACCTCGTTCCGAGCCAGGCACGCGCTCTCCGTCAGGTCCGTCACCGCCGCCAGGAAGTCCGGGTTGGGGTCCCCCGCCTTTTTCATGGCCGTGTTGTAGGCCGCAGCGATTTTCAGCCGGGCGGTCTGGGGGACCTTGCCCAGCAGGTACTCGGCAAAAATGCAGCCCCGGTGGGGGGTGTTGATGGTGGTCAGGGTCGCCACATAAGGGGCCATTCCGCAGTGGGCAATGGCGGCCCGGCTGTCCAGCCCGCCCTTGGAGTGGGCGATGATGTTTACCTTCCCGCAGCCGGTCTCCTCCACAATCTGCCGGATGCGCTCCGCCAGCTCCTTCCCGCTGTCCTCCACCGCCGCTGCGGACTGCTGCTGGCCATAGCAGACCGTGGCCCCGTTGCGGATCAGCTCCTTGGGGATGCGGCCCCAGTAGTTGAGGTAGCGGAAGTCCCGAAAGAACACGCCGTGGACCATCAGGAGGGGATACTTTGTCTTGCAGACCTCGCTCTCCGCCCGAACCGCGTCCAGCTCCCACTTCTGAGTCTCAAACTCCACCTCGTCCCCGCAGATGCGGATGATCTTTGCCAAATACCAGAGATTCACTAAGGGAATCCATCCGCACAGCGCTGCCAGAACGCGGTGCTTGATGCCCAGCTGCACCGAGGTGAGGTAGACCCGGACCATGCCGTTCCAGAAGAGGATGCACAGGGAGAGAACCGCCAGAAGTAACTCCAGAATCACCGCAAACACTGCGCCGTCCCGGCCTCCTGCAACAGAAGGCCAAAGGAAGCCCACCTGAATGCCCAAGGTCAAACAGCAAACTGCCGCGAACAGCCACAAAAGCTCACAGCCTTCCGCCAGCCGCTGGATGCGCTTGGTAGGAGCGGTTTTCGGCAAAGGACAGATGTTGATAGAGAGAAACGCTGCCAGCAGCGTCATCCAGTACCCAAAGGTAAATGAAACTTCTTTCTCACTTATGAAACAAATCAGTACAAAAAGGGGGATGTAATTCGCCATCGCCGCCAGCAGCAGCGCATAGGCAGTCCGCCTGACATATTTCATAAAGCCGCCTCCCGTTCACAGCGCCCACCGGCGCTTTTCTGCATTTATAGTAGTCCTTGCCAATGGGGTTGTCAAGGTGTGCAACTGGATGCGCTTCTCAGGAAGCGGATTGATTAAAATGGGGGAGATGGTATAATCAGGACAATACTCCAAAACTCGCAGGGGATTGTCTACCGGCGGCTCCGCCAAAAGGAGCAGACCATGCTGGAGGCCATCGGGCAGCGGACGCTGGAGGTGCTGCCCACCAGTGAGGAGGACCTGGAGATGATTTTCAAGCCGCTGCTCCAATGAGCGCAGCGGTGCAAGCGAAACGCAGCGCGCTCAGGTCCCAAAAGCGGTATCCTGCCGCAGTGCGCAGAATCGCCGCCAAACGCTTTCCGCACTAAAATACAGGCTTGATTTTCTCGCTGCTTTCCTTTAGAATGGGTCTCGCAGGGCCGTAAGACCGCCCAGCAGCAAAACAGGGAGGCTGACATATGAAAAAACGTATTTTAGTAGTCGATGACGACAACATGAATCTGGCAAGAACCAGAATCATCCTTGGTAAGGACTATGACGTGGTCTTGGCGGATTCAGGGATCGAAGCGTTGGCTAAACTGCAAAATGATAAATCCGATCTGGTGCTTCTGGATATTGATATGCCGGGGATGAACGGCCTTGAAACCTTTGAGCGCATGAAGAAATTCGCTGCGGATATTCCCGTGATCTTTTTAACGGCGTCTGGCCTGGAGGAGGATGTCCAAAACGCGATTAAGCTGGGCGCGGCGAATTATTTGAAAAAGCCCTACCGCCCCCAGGAGCTCCTTAAGCGGGTCAGCCAGGAATTTGAAAAGGCATGAGAGCGGAGGAACAGACAAGCAGGCATCTGCTGCTGGCCGTCACCACCACGGTATTCAGCGGAATGCTGGGCTTGGTCGCTTTGATTCTGTCCTGGGAACTCTGGATGCTTCCACTGCTGACGGCGGGCTGTTTCAGCGTGTGGTTTCTGCACATTGCCAAGATCGGGTCGGACACGCTCTACGAAAACCTGTGCACCGGGCTGATGCTGGTTGAATTCTTTTTCTTCAGCATCCATGACTCCAGCCTTTTTGACATCCCAGCCGTGGCCTGCGTCCTAATTCTGGCGTTATTCATGATGAACAAAAAGTGGATCACGCACGCCATTGAGGGTATGTATATCCTGGTGCTGCTGTACCACGGCCTGATCCTTCAGACCATTTCCCGCCGGATGGACTGGGACGAGGTCTTCCGCCTTCTGCTCGGCGCCGTTATTATTTTCTGTGCCTCGGCGCTGGCCAGATACTGGATCAACCGGCGAAACGCGCAGCGTACGCGGTACGAGCGGGTATTTTCCGAGCTGGAGACAGCCGGAAAGCAAAATGCTCTTTTTTTGTCCAATGTTTCCCATGAGCTCCGCACGCCTATCAACATGGTAATCGGAATCAGTGAGGTGGCGCTGGGAAAGGAGCTTCCCCCGGATATTCGGTCTGATATGACATCTATCAAACTGGCGGGGAAACGTCTCTCCAGCCAAATCAACAACATGCTGAACTATACGGAGATCGTGGAAGGCACCCTGACCCCAGCTAAAAAGGAATATATGATCACCTCCGTTTTGAACGATGTGATCACTATGACCGCCCTGCAAAGCAACCGCCAGCATCTGGAGCTGGTGTTCGACATCGACCCGAAGATTCCGGCGGTCCTTGTTGGGGACGCGGAAAAAATTTCTCACGTGCTCAAGATTCTGGTAGAGAACTCTTTTAAATTCACGGAAGAGGGCGGCATTAACGTCCGCATCCAGCATCGCTGGGAAAGCTACGGCATCAATCTGGTGGTGGATATCCGCGATACCGGCATCGGCATGACGGATTCCCAGCTGACGCAGATGTATCACGTCTTTTACCAGGCGGATTCCGGAAGCAGCCGCCTTGCGGGCGGGCTCGGGCTTGGACTTCCCATCGCCCAGGGGCTTTTGACCGCTATGGGCGGTTTCATTCATTTCAGCAGCAATGCGCAGCAGGGCCTTTCCGCCCATATCGTCCTTCCGCAGGGCGTGGCGGATGAGCGGCCGTGCATTACCCTCAACCATCCCGACCAGCTTTGCATCGCGTGTTATTTCAAGCCGGAAAAATACAGCTGCGACGAGGTTCGGGAGTATTATGATGGCCTGATTCTAAGCCTGGTGCATGGGCTTGGCGTAAAAGGTTACCAGGTGCATAACTTTGATGGTCTGCTCAAAGTGCAGCGCAGCCACGAGCTGACCCATGTATTCATCACCCAGTCGGAATATCTGGAAAACCCGACCTATTATGAGGATCTGGCAAACACCATCCGGGTCGTTGTGATTGCGGAGCGGGAATACAATCTCAGCCTCGAAAGCCGGCTGCTGATCATACATAAACCCTTCTCTGCGCTTTCCGTGGCAAATCTGCTGAACGGGGAAACAGGAGAGCGGGGCTTTGCAGAGGACCAGGCCGCAGGGCGGAAACCCTTCGTCTGCGTGGGTATCCGGGCTCTGGCCGTGGACGACGAGGAAATGAATCTTGTGGTGGCTAAGGGCGTTCTTGGCAGCTATGGGATTGAGGTGGACACCTGTCTGAGCGGAAGAGAGGCCATAGCTCTGTGCGACAGTACCTCCTATGACATCATCTTCCTGGATCACATGATGCCGGGCTTTGACGGTGTGGAAACCCTGAAAAGAATCCGCAAGCTCAACGATGGCATGTATCAGGACCTGCCCATCATCGCACTGACCGCCAATACCGTCAGCGGTGCGCGGGAGATGTTTCGAAGCGAGGGCTTCACCGAATTTGTCCCCAAACCCATTGAGCGCACGGTTCTGGAGCGGGTGCTTCGCAAGGCGCTGCCCAAGAGCTGCATCCGATACAGCTTGAGACCCGTCGGCAAGAATGCACCCACCCCCGACGCGGCGCCCCCTCCGGCAAAGAAGTTTCCGGAGCCGCCCACCGCTATGGAAGCCTCAGAGCCCTTGGAGGAGGCCCCCCTGCCGCAGGACGGTGCCGGCGCGCTTCTCTGCGGTCAGCTTACCAAAGCCGGCATCAACGCAGAAATGGGACTGGACTACTGCGCCGGAGACGAGGATTTTTACCGGGAAATGCTGCGGATGTTCTGCGGCCAGCGTGCCGGAAAGCAGGCGGAAATTGCTTCTTTGTATGAAAGCGCAAATTGGACGGACTACGCCGTCAAAGTCCACGCGCTGAAAAGCACCTCCCTGACCATTGGCGCAGAAGCGCTTTCCGCTCAAGCCAAGGAGCTGGAGCTGGCAGGGAAACGGGGGGACGCGGACTTTATCCAGGCGCATCATGCCGCGCTGCTGCAAGCCTATGAAGAACTCTGCGCGCGTATCGCTGAAATACGCGCCTTGGGTCTTTCGCCTGAACAAACCATAGTCTAAGGGGTGAGGAACTGCGTGATTAAAAAATGGTTTGCTATCATCTCCGATCACAGAATCAGTCTGCGGGAACGCATGTTCCGCATCGTGACTGCCGTCTGCATGATCGCCATTATCTTTACCCTGCCCATGGGGCGGAGTATTTGGAACATGCTGATATTAGTGGTCAGTCTCGCTGCCATGGCAGTGATAACCAAGATCAGTATTCAGACAAAGCGCATCCACACAGGCGCCACGCTCATCGCCATGCTGCTGCTTGTCTTGTTTCCGATTACCTTTTTCTCCGCCGGCGGTTTTTACAGCGGTGTGCCGGAGTGGTTTGTCCTCTGTTTTATTTACGTCTGCATCACGCTGCAGGGAAGGCGCAGGATCGTATTCTTCGGGCTGTGTACCGTAGAAACCATACTTTGCTACAGCGCGGCCTTTTACTTTCCCGCCCTTGCCGCACCAAACAGCCAGCATACCGCCCTGTTTGATTCCGCGTTTTCCATGATTATGGTGGGACTGCTCACCAGTGTACTGCTCATGTTTTTGAACAAAATGTACGAAGACGAAAACGCCCTCTCTCAGCGTCAGAAAAAGGAAATTGAGGAACTGAACAGGGCGGAGAATCACTTCTTCTCCAGCATGAGCCACGAAATCCGAACGCCCATCAATACGATCATCGGACTGAATGAAATTATTTTGCGGGAGAACATCCCGGAGGAAGTGGCAGAGAACGCAAGAAATATTCAGGGGGCCAGCAAACTGCTGCTCTCGCTGATTAACGACATTCTGGACATCTCCAAGATCAAATCCGGGAAGATGGAGATTGTTAACGTCTCCTATGAGACCGGCTCTCTATTTTCGGAAATCGTCAATATGATCTGGATTAAGGCCAAGGAAAAGGGGTTGGAATTCAAACTCCATGTGGACCCCTCCATCCCGAGTATGCTCTGCGGAGACGAGGTTCGCATTAAGCAGGTCTTAATCAATCTGCTGAACAACGCTGTAAAGTACACCAGCGAGGGTTCGGTCACCCTCTCCGTCCGGTGCGAGCGTCTGTCAATCAACCGGGTGCGGGTCTGGTATTCCGTGGAGGATACCGGCCAGGGTGTGAAGAAGGAAAACATTCCTTACATTTTCAACGCATTTCGGCGGGTGGACGAAGAGCGGAACCGCTACATTGAAGGAACCGGTCTGGGGCTGAGCATTGTCCAGCAGCTGGTGTCGCTGATGGGCGGAGAAATCAGCGTCAACAGCGTTTATACCAGGGGGTCAACCTTTATCGTCCGGCTGGACCAGGACATTCTGAGCGATGAGGAGCTTGGAACCTTCACGCTGGCCTCCCGGTCCAGGGCACACGACGGCGAACCCTACCAGCAGAGCTTTGAGGCGCCGGACGCCCACATCCTCGTGGTGGACGACAACGACATGAACCTGATGGTCGTCACCAAGCTGCTGGCGGAGACCAAGATTCAAATCGACACGGCCTCCAGCGGCGCCGAGTGTCTGCGTTTGACGCTGACCCATCATTATGACTGCATTCTCATGGACCATCTGATGCCGGAGATGGACGGAATCGAATGTCTCCATGCCCTGCGGGTTCAGCCGGCGGGCTTGTGCCAGGACGTGCCTGTGGTGGCCTTGACGGCAAATGCAGGCAGCGATAACCAGCTTCTCTATCGTAAGGAGGGCTTCAGCGGGTATCTTGCCAAACCAGTCAGCGGAGCGCTGCTGGAGGCCGCCGTGCTAAGCATTCTTCCCAAGGGGCTGGTTCATCTGAACGAGGAGGCCCGGCAGTCGGAGGTGGAAAAGGACATCCTGATCTTTGAGCAGGCCCAGCGCCGCTCCATCCTTGTTACCACGGACAGCGTGTGCGACCTTCCGGAATCCCTTGTCAAAGAATTCGGCATTTCCGTTTGTCCCTACTACATCCATACGGATGAGGGCCGCTTCCTGGATGGGCAGGAAATTCAACCGGATGAGCTGCTGATGCACATTGCCGGAGGACGAAAGGGGTCCTCCCAGCCTCCCGCAGCAGAGGACTACGAGCGGTTTTTCGCGGAGAAGCTCACCGACGCGCAATATGTCATTCATATCTCCATGGCAAAGCATGTCAGCGAGGGATATCAAAACGCCCTTGAGGCAGCGAAGTCCTTTGAAAACGTCACGGTGCTTGACTCCGGGCACCTTTCCAGCAGCCTGGGGCTGGCGGTACTGTGTGCGGCTCATATGGCGGAACATCATGCCGCGAAGGAAGAAATCGTGGAAGCTGTGAAACGCCTTGAAGGCTTTATCTCCTCTGCCTTCATCATTAACAGCACCCATATGATGTGCCAGTCCGGGCGAATCCCAAAACGAATTCAGATTCTCTGCGACGCGCTGCTGCTGCATCCGGTGCTTGTGCTGAGAAAGAGCCGGATGGAAGTAGGATACATGGAGATGGGCAGCTTTTCCCATGTGGCGAAAAAGTACGTCAGAAAAACCCTCCAGAACACTGGGAACATTGATCGGCGCATTTTGTTCATCACATATTCCGGGATGGATGAAAAGAAGCTCCAGTATATCCAGAGCCTGGTGCGGCAGTATTGCCCATTCGAGCGGGTCTATCTGCAAAAAGCCTCTTCCGCCATTGCCAGCAACTGCGGACCTGAGTCCTTCGGCCTGCTGTTCATGCGGCGGGACGACGCTGCGCTTCCCTTCTTCGAAACGTCAAAGCCGGACGGAGTAAGCGGCGGCACTCTTTCAAAGTCTTGACTTTCTTCCTATTTTTAAAAGCGGGGGATTTCCTGGAAATCCCCTGCCTCTTTCTTTTGACCGCACAGACTCAGTCGGCCTTTTGAACGGGGTGCGCACATTTCATAACATACCTGCGGCATTCCATTACATGGGGGTTGTGCCTCTGCCCTGCTTTTGTTAACCTGATAGACGGATAAAAACGTGTGGTGGTAAACATGATCACATTTGCAATCTGCGACGACGAGCCGCTGATGGTCCGAGAGCTGACCGACCGTCTCGCGGCCTATATGAGCGAACAAGCCATGACTGACTACTCCGTCAGCAGCTTTTCCACTGGCCGCACCCTGCTGGACGGCGGCAGCTTTGACGTGGTCTTCCTGGACATCCAGATGGAACCACCGGATGGAATGGAGACGGCCAGGCTGCTGCGCCAGCGGGGTGACCATACCCTGCTGATTTTTGTGACGGTTTTGAAAGAGTGTGTATTCGACTCTTTCCAGGTGGAGGCGTTTGACTATCTGCTTAAGCCCCTGGACAGCCCTTGCTTTTGCCAGACCATGGACCGGGTTATCCGGGCCCTGGAACGGAGGATGGCTGAGGACATTGTAATCCAGCGGGGAACCGGCTGCGAGGTCGTTCTCCTCTCGGATATTGTATACTGTGAGGTGCTGAGCCGGAAAATCTATCTTCACAAGCATGACGGGACCGTGAGCGATTACTACGGCAAGCTGGAGAATCTGGAACGGCGGGTGGACGGACGTTTTTTCAAGTGCCACCGGAGCTACCTGGTCAACCTGGACTACGTACGCGGATGCCGGGACGGGCAGGTCCTGCTGCCCCAGGGGGAGTGCATTCCCGTCTCCCGGCTGCGGGAGCGGGAGCTGACCCAGGCCCTTTTGCGGTATATGAAAGAGAGGGAAATCTGACATGGACTATTTCGCGCTGTTTCTGGATGGGATATGCCTCCTGGGGCAAGGTGTGATGCACATTCTCTTCGTCAAGCGCCTCACCGGGAAAAAGCTGAAGCCGCTGCACTTTGCCGTTTACATCCTCCTCCTGGTCGCGCTCCAGCTTGTCTCGGTCAGGCTTTTCCCCAGCGGAACACTCTCCATTGCCGCAGGCGTGTTGGAACTGTATGCTGTCAGCCGTTTTTGGATGGGGAATCAACCGTCCGTGTCCTGGCTGGCTGCCGTGCTGGCCTTCTATGTCTCCCAGCTCTCCTTTGGCATGATCAACTCTGTGGAAGCGGCGCTCTTTCCCCGCTTTATCGGAAGTCCTCTGTTGTATCCGCTGCTTTTGGCGGCGCAGGTTCTTTTCTTTGTGCTGTGCGCCGGCTGTTATTATGCTGTACGGAAGTTTCTGGCCTGGTCGGAGGACGCGCCCTATATCGGACTTCTTCTGTTTCCCGGACTGTTTTTCTTTGCGTCGGAATTGTATATTCTCGAGACCGCCTACAGCTTTTTTGACCCCATCGTCTCTCTGGTGGAAGTCGGAAAGCACAGTACGCTGCTGCTCCTGCAAGTGATGGGTTTGGCGGCGCTGCTGTGTACCTTGTACGCATACCGTCATCTTTGCCAGGGCTTCCAGGCCCAGGCGGAACTGCAATCTCTGACCCAGGCAGCCCAAACGCAGAAAATCTATATTGCCGAGGCCCAGGCACGCTATGCGCAGACAAAATCCTTCCGTCACGATGTCAAGAACCACTTGTCTGTATTAGACGGCCTGCTTAAAGGCGGAAAGCTGAGGGAAAGCAGAGAGTACCTGAAAAAACTGGAGACCGTTTCGGAAGCTCTGTCCTTTCCCTACCAGACCGGCAACCCGGTGGTGGACATCCTGCTGGGAGAAAAGCTGGGACTGGCGAAGGAGATCGCGGCGGAGGTGTCCCTGGTTCTCCCCCAGCCCTGTGGGATTGACAGCTTTGACCTGTGCGTACTCTTTGCCAACGCCCTGGACAACGCCATCAACGCCTGCCGCGCGGGCACTGGAGCCAAGGCGATCCGCATCAGCGGGAAGCAGCAGGGAGACTTTTACATGCTGACCTTTGAAAATACCTGCTCCGGCGAACCCCTGCCCCCGGCGGGTACCGGACTTTCCAACATCAAGGCGGTGGCGGAAAAGTACCGCGGGGCAATGCTGACGGAGAAAAACGGAGGACAGTATTATCTGCGTGTGCTGCTGAACATATCCCCGGGGCAGCTCTTTGATATGGCAGACGTTCGTACAGGCACGGCGGACTAAAATGGACTGTTTAAAAAGATACGCTGCTCTGGCAGCGAGTGCAGGAGGTACACTATGAATCATCGGGAAGAACGTATCCGGTTGTGGTTTGATATGTGGCGGCAAAAGAAAGACCTTGGCATAAAGGACCTATTTTCTGCTGATGCTCTTTACATCGAAAGCTGGGGGCCGCAGTATCAGGGCGCTGCCAAAATAAAGCACTGGTTTGAGGAATGGAATACACGCGGGACTGTGCTTCAATGGGATATCAAGCAGTATTTCCATAAGGAGGATCAGACCATCGTTGAATGGTACTTTCAGAATACTATGGACGATGGCAGCGCGGGTACCTTTGATGGCATAAGCCTTGTAACATGGACTGCGGATGATAAAATCTGCTTTTTACAGGAGTTCGGCTGTAATATACATCGCTACGACCCATATCAAGATGGGCCGGAGCCACGTTTCAGAGATGAAGCGGCCATGTGGTTTTAAGCATTCAAACGCAAACGGCTCAGGGATTGGATGACCTATCCCTGAGCCGTTTGCTGCGTCACAAATTTGCCGTGCCGCTTTCAGCCTACGCTGGGCTGCCGCGCCAGCAGCCACTCCACATCCAGCCGTTGCGCGGCAAGGCGGATTTCCGGCTTTACCCGCTCACCGTGAAAATCGCTGCCCCCAGTAGCATGGAGACAGTACTTCTCTGTCAGATGCAAATAAAAAGCCTGCTGTTCCGGGGTGTGCTTGGGGTAATAGCATTCAATGGCATCCAAGCCGCAATCTGCCAGCGCCCGCACCAGCTCCTCCAGCTCCTGTCCCTCCAGACCCGTCTGGTAAGGGTGGGCCAGGGAAACGCGGCCGCCTGCGGCCTTGATGGTTTTTATGCAGGTCCGGGCGTCCGCCTTAAATCGCTTCACTCGCTGCCGGAACTCGGCCGTGTCCAAATACCGGTCAAATGCCTCGCGGTTTGTCTCTGCGTGTCCCCGGCGGACCATGGCCTGGGCGAAGTGGGGACGGGCGATAACGGTCCCTCCGGCAATCGCCTCCACCTCCTCCAGCGTCAGAGGACAGCCCTTCTCCCGCAGAAAATCCAAGATATGGTATTTTCGGTTGTTACGGCTGTCCTTCAGCTTTTGGCACAGGGGCTCCAGCCCCATGGAGTTGAACCCGTAGCCTAAAATGTGGAGCCCGCTGTACTCTGCGGCCCCCAGCTCGATGCCCGGAAGGACCCGGAGGCCCAGGGCCTCCCCCGCGCGGACTGCCTCCTCCAGGCCGTCCGTGGTGTCGTGATCCGTCAGGGCTAAAAGCTCGATGCCGCGTTCCTTTGCCAGAGATACCAGCTCCGACGGCGTATACTGCCCATCAGAGGCGGTGGAGTGCGTGTGGAGATCGCAGATTACCATCCTTTTTTCCTCAGCTCTCCAGCAAAGTCTCGTTCATAGACCTCAATGTCTTGCTCAGAATCGCACTCCAGCCACAGTCCGCTGGTGGGGAGGGCCTGGATTGCATGGCCCCGCTGGAGCAGCTCCTGGAGCAGCGTTGTCATGTCCAGCTTTTCCACGGTCTTCGCCATGGGCTGTTGGATGGTCTCCTCCACCCAGGCCCAGCTCTCCGGTGTGAATCGGATTAAACCCATGAACTGTCCCTGAATCTCCTCCCGGTTCTGCGGCCGCTTCCCAATCTCCAAAAGACTGCCCTCCGGGCCGAGTTTGAAGGTCTCCAGGTCCGACAGAGGATCCTCCATCCGCCGGGACCAGAGGTCCCAATAGCCGGTGTAGTAGGTAATCGCCAGCGGAGCAGCGCACTCCGCCAGACTGCGCAGGGCCTCAGGGGCAAACACAACGTCAGAGTAGCAGACAATGCAGGGCTCCGCCTTTAACCATTCCCGGGCCATGGTAAGGGACCAGAACATATTGGTTTTCTCCCAATCCGGGTTGTGGAAATAGGTCACATTGGGAACGGTAAACATCTCGCTCCGATACCCTGTGACGATGCCGGTGTCTGCGGCTTCCACCCCGGCTTCCGCCAGGCTCCACAGGCACCGGTCCAGCAACGTCCGGCCCAGGAGGGTACACATGCACTTGGGCCGGTCCT
Source organism: Oscillibacter sp. (assembly GCA_022801815.1). Lineage (GTDB taxonomy): Bacteria > Bacillota > Clostridia > Oscillospirales > Oscillospiraceae > Oscillibacter. The sequence continues at coordinate 13,303 of JAAWTB010000014.1, forward strand.
TGGTGCGTTCGCCCAGGCGGCTGCCCCGTCCGGCGGCCAGGATAATCGTCTTCAAAGCAAAAACGCCTCCTTTATAAATTTGACGTCCCGCGCCCGGAACGGCCTGTACCGCTCCGGATGATACATGACGCCCCATACCCAGGGACAGTCTCCATGGCGAATCGCCTCCAGAACTCCGTCGGCGCTCCAGGCCAGGCCCAGCAGCGGCGGGCGGCATTCCCGGGCTCCCCAGCTGTGGAAGCTGTTTACCGTGTCGCCGTTGGAGAGCGAATGCTCCACCCGGACATGTCCCTCCACCCGCTGAAGCAGCGTGCCGCAATAGTCCATCAGCATCTGCGCGCCCCGGCAGACTCCCAGCAGGGGGATGCAGTCCTCCAGGGACCGCTCAATCAAATAACGCTCCACCTGGTCCCGCTCCGGGGCGTCTCCGCCATAGGCGGCCAAGTCGTTGCCGCCGGTGAGGAGGATGCCGTCCGGCGGCAGGGTTTTCAGCAGGAGGCGAACCGTAGGCAGGTGATTCGGCAGGGGGATGGGCAGGAAGCCGCAGGCCTCCGCCAGCGCGGCCCATTCCTGAGACAGGGCGTCCCGCCGCTCCCCCACAGGCTCAATCCGCTCCACTCGCTGGGTCAGGTAGATCCGCTTCATAGAATCACCACCGTCTTGTTCTTACAGTCCACCGCCAGCCGCTTGGCCGCGGAGTAGCGGGCAAACTGCTTTTCTCCCACCCCGATCACCGCCGGGATGTCAAACTCCGCCGCCCGGATCGCCATATGGGAATTGGCTCCGCCATAAGCCGTGATAAAGCCGGCGATGTTGTGGGAGAAAATCCAGTCATAGCCAGGGTCCGCGCCCCGAATCAACAGCAATTTCCCCGTCAGAGGCCCGTCAGAAGGCAGCGCCACGGTCTCCGCAGTGCAGCGGTTCTGCGTGATGAAGTTGGGCATCCCATTTGGCAGGAAAAAGCTGTATACTTGGCTCTCCTCCCACAACAGGGGCGGCAGGGTGATGCCTGCGGCGGCGGCTTCCATGGCCCGGCCCTCCGCTTCGGAATCCCGGAGCACGCGCCCCAGCTCTTCCGCCCGGGAACAACATTCCATCACCCGCTGGATGTTTACATGCGACATCGCTTCCCGGTCCAAACCGTAGGAAGTCCCCAATGCCGCAAGAAGCTCCAGGGCATCGGACAGCGCGTGCGTAAAGACAAACTTTGCGTACTCCCGCCCCTCAATGGCGTGCTGGATGAAGTCGAAGAGGGACAGGACGTCGGCGGAAAGGCCGTGCTCCTCCAGCAGGGTCTGGAGGCGGGCATACTTCTCCAAGCTCAGCTGGAAGGGGGTCTCCTCCTCCGGCGCGGCCCCGGCGGACTGGGCAAAGTCAAAATACCGCCCGCCATTCTGGTCATACCGGGGCGAACCGATATCGTATGTCCCAGGCCGCAAATGGCCGTATTTTCTCAAAAACGCATCGGGAGACAGCTCCTGGAAATCCCGCGACATGTTCTTTCCGATGGTGGACAGGCCGTTCATGTACCGGCCCCGCTCCTCCTCCGTCAAAAGGCCCACCGCCGTCATGGAGCGCAGGAACTCCACCGCGATAAATCCCGCCCGGGCCAGGCCCGCAAAGGGCAGGGTGCCATAGCGCTTGCAGTACTCCAGCAGCCAGTAAATCTTCTCCAGGACACCCAAGCCGCTGTCCATGATCTCCCGGCGCTTTTTTTGCAGCACTTCAATCTTTTGGGCGTCCCTCCGCCAGAGGCCGTCCTTACGTATTACAGAGTTCGTCAGCGCCCGCAGGCCGTCAATCAGGCAAAGCTGCTCCTCCTCCGTAAAGCCGTGTTCTCCCAGAGCCTTTACCCGCTCCGGCAGGTCGAAGGTATAGCAGGTAAAGGCAATTTCAAACTCAACCTTATCATGAAGCTCCGGGTGTGTCCGCAGCCGTCCCAGATAATACTCCGCCAGCTTTTTCGCCAGCGGCTCCGGCAGACTCTTTGGCAGGAAGGAGTTAAAACTCACCCGGGCATCAATGTAGGGCAGTCCCTGAAAATCCACCATCAGCGGGAAGGACCGCAAATTCCGGTAGCCATAGTTGTCCCGCTGATACGCCCAGACACCGTTGGTGATGATCTCCCGGTAAAGGCTCAAGGCCAGGGCGCGGGGCCGGATGCCAATCATCTCTGCCGGGTTCCAGTCCGGCATTACGCCGTATACGGTCTCCTGGCCGCAAAGATCCGGATGCGGCTGCATAGAGGCTTGGAGCTTGTCCCGAATCAGGTCCAGGCTTTTTCTCTGGGCCTCCAAATCCAAAAGCGGCCGGATCAAAACCAGGGGACGGACCTGCAACAGGTACAGTATACCATTTGAAAAGGCAAATTCAATATCCAAAGCGGGCCGTTCAAAGAGATTTTCCAGCTCCCGGCAGAGGGCGGCGACCCGGTCCAGCGGAGCGGGCGGGTCCGCTGGGGCGTCCTTAAAGTGATAGAAGGTCTCTAAGTCCTGCCCGGTGCCGTCGGTGACAGAGCTGGTGGAGCCGGTGCGGTCGAAATTGAAAATATAATAGTTTCCCCCGGTGTTGGGATCGGCGGTGAAGGCCACGCCGCACAGCTCCACCTGCGTCAGACAGGGCTGCAGGAACACCTGATTTTCCGGGTCCGGGCCCATGGCGTCCACCACCTGGGCCACGGCCGCCCGGACAGCCTCCTCCCCCCGAACATGGGGAATCGAGAGAAATTTACCGGCATTGGAGCACTGGGCGGTATCCTCATTTTGGGCGCTGCTGCGGACGATGAGGGCCCCCCCCGCTAGGTCCGCCTCCCTCAAGAGGGTCCAGGCCAGGGCCGGGTCCTCCCGGGCCTGGGCGGCGGTGAGGCATACCTGCGGCAGGACCCGGGCGGCGGTCAGCCGCCCCTCCAGAGAGCGCAGGGTGTTCGCCTTCGTGCGAAAGTCCAGCATAGGCGCTTACTCCTTTGTGGAATGAACCGTAAAAGCCCGGGAGAGGTAAGGCACTACCACCTGATCCAGGTGGCTGATCTCCCCTTCGATCATGTTTAAAATTTCCTCAAACAGCGCGTCTCCCGCCTGGGCATGAATGTCGTTGACAGAGCGCCAAGCGCCCATATAACGCTCCTTGCTCATCACAGCCTCATGGGGCGCTTCCAGAAGGAAGATATCCTTGAAATACGGTGTGGACAAAAGTTTCTTTTCCATATCCTGCATATTGGCCCGAGAACCGGAAGAAACTCGTTTCAGGTTGGGAACCATCTCCCGGATTTTCGTTTCAATCCCCATATGGAGCGGACTGCTCTCAATGTTTCTGGGGTTCCAAATGGCTGTGAAAAACCCGCCGGGACGGAGAATCCGGTGAAACTCCTTCAGGGCAACCGGCGCGTCGGCCCAGTGGAAAGAAGACCCCATCAGCACCCAGTCTACGCAGTTGTCCGGCAGACCGGTTATCTCAGCTGTTCCCTGGGACCAGGCAAACACATCCCGACCCGCGAAGAGTTTGATGCCCTCCGCCCGCATGGCGTCGTTAGGCTCTACGGCGAATCCCCGCAGGCCCAAATCAGCCAGGTCCTCCGTCAGCTTGCCTGTACCGGCGCCCACATCCGCCACGGCCTGTATGGGGCCATTTTGAGCCTCGATATGGTCCTTCAGCACTTGCAGCGCGGGTTTGGAGTAGCCAACGCGGTTTATATAATCCTTAGCCAGCTTTGTAAAATCGCCCAGTTCCATAAAAAATCCTCCTCAATTCATTGCGGCGGCGCACAGGCGCTGGACCTGCTCCGCCGGTGTGATTTGTCCGTCGTTTTCTAAAATCAAATCCGGTTGTTTGGGCTCCTCCACGGAAAAGTGGACGCCCGCCACCTCTGTGCCGCCGCTGTAAAGCCCCTTCTGGTCCCTGCGGCGGAGGGTGTCCATGGTAACCTTCACATAGACCTCGAAATAGCCGGGGATGTGGAGACGGTTCCACTCCCGGACGCTGTCAAACATGGAGATGGTGCAGCACACCGCCGTCAGCCCCTGGCGGGCCAGCAGCGCGCAGAGGCGGGCGTTGCGCATGGCGCTTTTGCGGCGGTCGGCCTCGGTGAAGCCCAGGTCGTCCCCGAAAACCTGCCGGAGCTCGTCCCCGTCCAGAAAAACGGCGGGGACGCCGGAGCGGCGCAGCTCCTCGTACCACAGCCGCCCGATGGTGGTCTTCCCTGCCCCGGAGAGGCCGGTGAGCCAATATACTCGTCCATTCATCGGCTCGCCCTCAATGGTACAGCGGCTGTTCCAGAAGCGCCGGATCCAGCTTCAGCAGGGGCATCATATGCAGTTCCTGGGCGTGGTTGTTGATGAAGTGCAGGCCCCGGAGGAGGGTCTTGCCGGTTTTCAGGCGGTTTTCGTGATTCACCTCCGACATACACTCGACAATTCGCATCTGTATTTCCTCTTTGGAGATTTTTCCAAAATCGAACCCCTCCGGCAGTTCCAGTTTTGCCCTGGCCTTTTTTATGCTGGCTTCAATATAGCGGTCAATGGTGTCAAAATGACCACAAAGCTCCTCCACCCGCTGCTCGTCCATGGGCTGGCCATCGTAATAGTGGAAGTCGTAGCCGTATTCCTGATAGACATCCCGCAAGAAATACTCCAGAAAATAGCGTTCATTCTCGCCCATGAATTCCTCGTGCGTTTCAAAGACCGCTCGGGTATCAAAACCCCGTGCGTCGCCCTTTATTCCCTCCGGATTCAACTCCCCAAACTGGGAGCAATAGGTCATGCTCTCCGCATAGGGTAGATCCAAAAACTCTGCCAGAGCGGTGAAGGTGGCCTTGGGATTCAGCTTGCCGTCCTCAAAGCGGACCAATACGCTGTCCTGAAACAGCCGGTCCTGCCAGTCAATCAGATAGCTCCGGTTCAGTACGCTGGTGCTCACCGAATCTCCAACCATATTCTGCGGCGTCTCCTTTTTTGTATCCTCCGCCGCTTCCTCCTTCTCCAGTTCTTCCCAGCTCTCCTGCGCACGGTTCCACATATACCGCACGGCGGCGGCGCTGCTGGTAGTGGGACGGCGGAAGGGCGCAACGGATTTAATATACTTGAAGTTCTTGAAAATAGGAGAATTCCGGATTTTCTCATACTGCGGAGAGTAGAGTACCGTCAGGTTCTGTTTCGTATCCACCCGCAGACGGTAATGGATGTTTCCAAAGTGGGGCGAGAACAGCAGTGCCGGCGTAATCCGGGCGGCGGGGTCCAGACCGACGCTGCAGCGCTTGTCCCCCAAATAATAAGCCGCCAAAATATCCTTATCGGTTACGCCTTTCAGAAGATACAGTTCCCTTCGGAAGTGGTTGATGCCGTCATCGTTTTTGGGGAAATCCGCAACGCTGTGAATTCCCTTCACATTCTTCTTCCACTGTCCAAGGCCCTCCACCACATCGTCCAGCATCTGAGCCGGGGCGCAGAGAATATTCGGATGCCCATCCAGCACTTCGGTGAAGAAGAAAATGCCGTTGTGGGACAGAATTTGCGAGAGCCAGATCATACGGGTGACCTCCCGAATGCCCACAGGCTTCAAGGGATACTGGCTGTAGTCAATGCCGAAGCGTTCCTTGAAGTCGATGGGATACTGGGCGATCTCCTCCCCCATTAAAAAGACAATCTTTTCCTCCTCCAGCAGGGGACGCATATTCCAGCACTGGAGGTATGAGCAGAAGATCCCCCAATCTTCATAGTGGAGGTACACGTGGTTCTCCCGGCCCACGTAGTCGCTGCGGCGCACGTTGTCCCGGAGATACTCCAGCTCATACTGGGAATAGACTTCCGACGCCAGAACGGGCTTTTCCAGGTCCCGGAAAAAATTCCGGCTGACGACGGGTTTTTTGATATCAATGAACTCCCCAAACTCCCGCCGGGCCGGAAAAAAGGGGATGTAGCTGCCGTCGCTATAGGGATAAAATCGGATGGGCAATTCCTCAAAGGACGGAAAGTCCTTCCGGAACAGATAGGGGTACTTTTTTAAGAGCTTCACGTTCCGCTCATAGCGGCCCCGCAGCTCCTTGATGTTCGGTTCGTAAAAGGCCCCGGTCAACAGGGCCAGGGTCTCCTCCTGATAGAGGCCCCGCCGGTACAGGTTCAAAAAACAGGTGTAGGAAATCTGATAATTCCCCCCGGCCTGGAGAATATAGACGGCAGCCTCCAGCTCCTCCTCCGGAGTGAGACCCTCGTTGTGGGCCGCCAGAGTATAGGCGCGCAGGGCCTCTTTCGTTTGGCCCAGCTCCGCCATGCGGCGGGCAATTTCGATTGCTTGCATAAAACCGATTCCTTTCGTGTTTTCCCGCGGCACGGGGTTTGCGCTGGAGAAAAGCGGGGCGGGCAAACGCCCGCCCCGCTTGGTTGGGATCTATGCGGTTTGTTTCAAAAACAACCGAATTAGCCGAGGAGCTGGAGCACGCCCTGGGGAACAGCGTTGGCCTGGGCCAGCATGGCCTGGGCGGACTGCACCAGGATGTTGTTCTTGGTGTAGCTCATCATCTCTTCCGCGATGTCGGTGTCGCGGATGGTGGACTCGGCGTCCTGGATGTTCTCGGCCATGACGCTCAGGTTGTTGGCCGTGTGCTCCAGGCGGTTCTGGGTGGCGCCCAGGTCGCCGCGAACGCCGGAAACCTGGTTAATGGCGTCACGGATGGTCTGGATGGCGGCAGAAGCGCCCTCGGGGTCGGCGATGGACAGCGTGTCGATGCCCAGAGCCTTGGTGTGCATGTCGCCGATCTTGACGGACAGCTGGTTGTAGCTCTCGGAGGTGTCGCCGATCTGAAGCTGCAGACCATCGCCGGTAATGACGGGAGCCTCGGAAGCGGCGGCCTCGGCATCAGAGGCGACCTTAGAGCGGATGTCGAGAATCTTGGTGCCAGCCTCGGTACCGTCCTTCACGGAGACGTCATATTTGGTGCCCAGGGCGGTCTGGATGTTGCTCATAACGTCGCCGTCAATGCTGATCTCATTCTTTGCGGCGTCGGCAGTACCCTTCACAAAGGTATAGGTCTGGCCGTCGATGTTCAGCCGGTTTCCGGCGGCGATCTTATCGGGCTTTACAGTGATGGAGACACCAGCACCCTGTGCGGCGGCAGGAGAGCCCATAACGGAGATCTTGCTGGTCAGCTTCTCATAGGTGTCCAGCTCCTTGCCGGTAGAGCTGGCGGTCGTCTGCTCAATGTGAATGGTCTTGCCGTCCTTGCCGGTACCAATCTTCCAAGTGCGGTTTTCGGTGCCGGTGATCGTATTCAGCTTGGACAGCCGGTCGGCGGCCGCGTGAAGAATCTCGTCCTCAGACTTGCCCTTCATATCGGCCAGGTTGATAATGCTGGAACCCGTATTGGTCGCGTTTTCCAGCTCGAAGGTGATCTCCTTGCCGTCGATCACCAGCTTGTTGCCCTGCTTGACAATGTCGCTGTCCAGCGTGAGATCGATACCTGCCTTCGTTGCGTCAACATGGGCCACAGCGGACTGGACCTGCGTTGTCTTGTGGACCACGTCGCCGGAAACGGAGCCCTTGCTGAGGCCCTTGACCGACACTTCCATACCCAGGTCCCTGTTCATCTGCTCGGCCTGTTCCTTGGTGAAATCCTTGGAAGTCGAGTCGGGAGTTGCCGAGGCAGCCTTAAAATCGGTTCCGTTGAAAACGCCCGCCAGGGACACCTTGATGCCGTCCGCATGCGTTTCGAATTTATACACATTGTCGCCAACCTTGATCGCGTCGGCGCTGGTGGTGTTGGTAGCACCGTTGGAGGCATTCACGCCGGCCGCGTTCTTCTGAAGAGCGCTATTCAGTGCGGTTACAATGTCGCTCTTGGCATAAGACGTCTGGCCGGTCAGTTGAACTGCGACATCCTGGCCGAAGACATTGAGCGTCAGCGTCGCGGTGTCACCGGCCGCAAGGCCGCTCACCGACAGATCGCCCAGGTCAATAATGGCCTCGGGGTTCTTCTGATTAGCGGACGTGCCCTCCATATGGGTGACGGTGGCGCCGGCATCCGCGGCAGACAGAGCTCCCGAGATGTCCAGTTTGCCGTCGGTAGAGGCGGCGCTGTTCAGATTTTCAAACTTGGTAAACGCGGTGGTATTGACGCCGGCCTTGCCGTCCAGCAGCTTGATGCCGTTGAAGTTGGCGGAGTCGGCGATACGGTTGATTTCGGAACGGAGCTGGTCCACCTCTTTCTGGAGGTTCAGGCGGTCCACTTCGTTGTCATAGGTGCCGTTGGCGGACTGGGTGGCCAGGTAGTCCATGCGGTTGAGCATGTCCTGGATCTCCTGCATGGCGCCCTCGGCGGTCTTCACCAGGGA
>JAAWTB010000015.1 GCA_022801815.1 Oscillibacter sp.
CGTCCGTCCTGGCTGCCGGAGGGGTACTATGAGACCTACGCCGAGGATTGTCCGGTTAAAGGCGATAAAGTATCCGAGGGCCTGGATGCCGGAAAGAGCGTCCTGTCCTATGAGGACGGGAAAGGCGGACATTTGACCGCCGCCTATGCCCAAAAATTTGATATAGCCGACCTGCGCCCGGACAGATGCGAAACGGATGCGGTTTCTGTATTGGTTGGAGAGGACCAAGCGTTTTTGTTCCTGGACCAAACAGAGGTCCATCATCTGGTGTGGGTGGATGGAGAGAGCGGCGTACTCTTCTGGATTTCCGGTCCCTTTACCGGAGCGGAACTGATTCGGATTGCGGAGAGCATGGAGAAACAAGAGGGACCGCCGCTGGAGGAACGGAGCTTTGCATAGGCCCCGGCGGGGCAGAGAAAACGCCGGCCTGCAAATTGCCCCCACTTTGAAGCAGGATGTCTGGAACGCGCCGAACAGTGTCATGGACAACGTGAGCCGTTTGGAAGGGCAGGTTTTCTCTCTGCGCTTCGAGTTGCAGAACGTGGACAATTTGTTTTTGGATTGGACCTACTCGCCTGTAATGAACCGGGTAAAGCGGGGCTTGGATGTGGAAGTGACCATCAAGTTAAAGGAGTGGACGGAGGACACTGTGCTGGAGCTGCTTTGGACCTCCATGGGAAGCACGGACAGAAAAGGCAGCCGGCCATTGGTTTCCGACAGCACGGGGGTGCCGGAAAGCTGGAGATCCCTTTGGGCGGCTCCAGGATCGTCAGCCTGGACGCTGCCATCCAAAACGGCGCGGCCCGGCGGCAGGAGAGCCTGGGGAGCTGAGGGACACTGCCATGCTGCTGCAGGTCCAATGCGATTCTTACGGCATAAGCGGACCAGAGTATCAACAAAACAAAGACGGCGGGGTGCTTACGATTTCGAATTTTCATACCGGCGTGTACGGCTGTATCGAGAAAGTTCCTAAAACAACGGACCATGTGTTTCGTCTCCTGGGCAGTGGGGAGCTGGCGGCGGAGCAGGCCGCAAAGCCGGGAGGCGAGGAGCGTAATGATGCGGGCAGGGAACTCTCGGCGGAACCGGCTGCGAGGCCGGATCGGGCCCGGAGCGACTATTTTGGCAATGGAGGACTCACAACGCAATGCCAAAAGGGGGGACGTGCTGACCTGGACCTTCTTCTGCCGGGATGAATCCGGCATCGGCTATGAGTTTTTCCTGAGAGAATGGACCGTGGAAGAACATGATCTTGTGCAGAACGCGCCGGAACTGGAATGGCCGAAGCTGACTTGGGACTAGACCTTGTTTGAAAATTGGCAAAACGCCCCAACGGCGGATCTTTTTCCGCCACTCTGTGTTAAATTTTCTTGCCGGGCGACAGCCAGCCTGCGAAAATTTGCCTTGATTGGCGAAGAAATCTCTCGCCGTTGGGCATTCCGCCAATTTTCAAACAAGGCCTAAGCCGGATAAACCGATGAACAATTTTAATAGGAGGATGTTGTTATGACCATCACGGAACTGGTGAACCGTCAACAGCAGCAGCGCATTGGTGAACTGGCCCGGAAGCAGCGGGGGAAGCCCCACGTCAACCCCTACGGTACCCCCGGCATGAGTTTGAACGACGCCGGGGACTACCGGAAGATGGTCCCCGTGGACGAAGGCGTGGTGCGGCAGGTCAAGCAAATCGCGTTTGACCACGTGAAAAACGGCTTTGGGGTAAGCGACGGCGAGGATATCAGCAAGGTCATCCGAGACTATGCCTGTTCCTTAGCGCCGGAACAGCGGATCAGCGCGTCCTGGACACTGAATGAGATTTTTCACAGCGAGGCCGCCCGTCTGGGCGAGTACGTCCATCAGCAGGACCCCAGCTGGGACTGGGGAAAGCCCTTTGACACCAGCATTCTGGACAGCTGCCGGCAGGGCGTGGATATGCAGGCGTAGAATCTGCAAACCATACTTAGAGCAGTTCCCAGAAATCATGAGAAAAAAGGAAGCGAGGGCAGGGAACACATGGCAGGGCGGAGGACGCAGGCGGTCTGACGCCCGTCAAGGACGACAACGCGGCCCTGCAGTTCCTGGACCGCTGGACTTTTCTCATTATTTTTGGGCGCTGCTCTAATAAGCAGAATTTGTTTTCTTGAAACTCTCCACCCATAGGCGTCAGCCGTGCTGTTATTGTTTTCCGGGAGGTACGTATGCGCAGACTAAAAACCATCACCCCCATAGCCGGGATTTTGCTGCTGATCCTCTCGGCGGCGTCCCTGTACGCCGCTATGGGGGGGCTTTCAGAGCTCCGTCTGGCGGAGGACTACGAGGACCAGGGCGTCCGCTCCTTTGAACCTTACGCGGTCTATCCGGTTCAGGTGGAAAATACCGGGGCCAGCGGACGGGACCGCCGGATGCATCCCACCAAGACCGTTTACATGGTCTACTACCGGGCCACAGACGGCAGCGGCTACAAATGGAGTGATGAGGCGCTTACCAGAGATTTGGGCGAGGGTATTGTGGCGGCTGGAAAAACCATGAAGCGCCGGGTCCTCAGCATCCCGTCTGACGGGACCTACATCACTGTGGGGGCGGAGCAGTCTGCCGGGAGCTATGTGGAGAGCCTCCGGGGAAGGTATACCCGAATTGTGGGGCTGTCCACGCTGTACATCTTGTTCTATGCCGCCGTGTTGTTTTTCACAAAGCTGGCGCGCCGCCTGCGCCGGAATTGGGCGGAAAACGCGGAACTGGAACGGGCCGCCGCGCCCCGCGACGTCTCCGGCGTGTTCCGGTTCAGCCCGGAGATTAAGGAACCCAAGCATTTTCGCCGCAGGGAGAACGGGGGCGGCTGGCGTCAGGAGCCCGGGGGGATAGAGATCCGCAGGCGTCCCCGGATTCCCTTCAGGATAAAACTGCTGCTGTTCCTCCTGGCGGCGGCGTTCCTTCTGTTCGTGTTTCAGAGGATGGGGGGCAGTGACCCTGTGGACCTGGACTATGGCTGGAAGGGAAACACTTGGACTTGCGGCCAGCTGGATCTGCGCTTTGACCTTCCGGAAGGCGGTGTGATTTACGACTCCGCGCTTCAGCAAAAGGAACGGGAGAAAACATTCGGCCGCCGGGGCAGCGCCGGGCAGACGGTTCTGACGGTGATCAACCAGAGGGAGGGCAGCAATTTGTCCCTTCTGGTGGTTCGCACGGACCCGCCTACGGAGGAATTTTTACTGAAAATGGTGACAGCTTACGCCGCCGGCATCGAGGGCTCGGAGGCCCCGGAGGCCCGGGAGGACCTGCTGGTTGGGGGCCGCGCTTGGCGGACATGGCGCATTGAGCTTCCCGGACAGGGCAGGACCTATTGGTATCTCTACCGCCAGGAGGGGGAGTACGCCCTGTCCATCACCTCTTCCGGCTCCGCGGCGGGGACGCCACCTGCCATCCTGGCCTGCTTCCAGGGGGAAAACAGCTTCGCCCCGGTCAATGAGTATCTTCCCCCGGCTGGCACGGACGGATATTTCACGGCCACCTTTCCCCCATCCCTTCTGGGGAACATGACGCCGGAGGAGCTGTTAGAGGATTTCCGGGAGGATGCAAAGGCCGCCGGGGAGCAGGGATTGACCCCCGACCAGTTCCCTCGCTTCCGTGACCTGACCGCCAATGAGGACGGCAGTGTTACCTATTCCTTCACCGAGGAGCAGTACCGAAAGAGCAAGGAGGAGTATTATGCCTGGGGCCTTCGGATTCTGCCGGAGATGTTCGGTCTGGACCCGGCGGAGATTGTCAAGGACCTGGAGTATGCCCAGGTGGACGAAAACGGGATTCCCTGGGCGGTGAACGTCCGGGTGGATCGGGCCGCCTTCCAGAACCAGGGGACTTTCGCGGAGTTTGTTGCCCAGCTGGTCCCGTACTCCATGGTCGGACGGTATCAGATTATGGGTGGGGTCCCCGCCGGGGAGTGGGCCATCCATGTGACGGTTAGGGATGCGGAAACGGGAGAAGTCCTGTCGGAAGAGAATTTTCCCAAGGAGGAGTAAGATGACACAAAAGAAGTTTGAGGCCAAAAAGATGTTTTGGATTTGCAAAATGACGATCAAGCGTATTGTCAGCGGCCACTACGGTCCCGTAGAGGAGAGATTTGCTGTTATGAAAAACCGAATGATGTTCTTCAAGAAAACCTGGATCTTGGCACTGGCCCTCCTTTTGCTGGGGACCCTCTCCGCCTGCGGCGCTCCGGTGGATGAAGGCGCGGACAGCGCCCCGCCGGAGGAGAGGGCTGCTGCTGGTCAACAGGAAGAAGCTTCCTATACCACTTATTCTGCCCAAGGCGTCGCCTTCCAGGTCCCGGCGGACTGGACCCGGGCGGAGGGGACGGACCTCTTCTATGCCACGGGCCGCCCGGAGGTCTATGGCCTCAACGGCGTGTCCCCCCTGGGTTCCTATCAGCCCCAGGAGTTTTACGAGGCGCTGGTGGAGCACTATGAGGAAACCAGCCAGTTCTCAGACCTCCAGGCGGCGGAGAGCGTGAGCGCCTGGCAGTCTGCCGACGGCGTGGACTGCTGGGCGGCGGACCTCACCGGCTATCAGGATTCCATCGTTTACTGTACGAAACTGATCATCGCGCCCCAGAAAAATCTGGTGCTGACCTTCTGCGGCCAGGCCAACGCCGAGACGGCGGCAGCCCCGACTCAGGTGTGGGGGATGCTGAATTTCCTGTGCGAGAGCCTGACCTTCGAAATTGGGACTACAGACGCAATCACTGGGAACACCTTCCTCTGCGGCGACGGGTCCCATCTGTGTCTCCAGGATGGCGGGGATTTCCGTTGGTACCAGTCAGCGGAGGACCACGAGAGTCCGTATTACGAGGGCGTTTATGAGGTCTTCCGGGGACAGGCGGCCATGGACAAGGTGGCCTCCATGACCGAGTATGGCTTGACCATGGAGGAGCTGGAGCAGGTGCTGGCCGCCAGCATGAACGGCTATATTCCCGGCGGCAGCAGACCGTCGGATTACCTCTACGCCATGGGAGAGCTGGATGACAGCCGGGAGCGGTATCAGGTGTGCCTGGACACTTTCTACGCGGTAATCCTCCACAACCAGCGGCTGGTTACCTCCCTGGAGGAAGTCCGGGAGGGCGGAAACAGCGCCCTTTACATTGGCTTCTACCTGCCGGAGCTGGAGATGGCGGATTTCACCAACTGCAATGCCGGATCCAATACCCAGTGGACCTTCCAGGTGAAGACGGCCTGAGATGAAAAGAAGGCTGCGCGTCCCGCTTCTGATCTTGGGAGCTTACCTGATTTTTATGGGGGCCGTGAGATCATCATGGGCCGCTGGACAGAGCCGCCGGAGACCACCCGCTGCCTGCTGGGGGCTGTTATGACCGGGCTCGGTCTGCTCGCCATATGGGACGGATGCAGAGATGTGCTGGCGCCCCGGAAAAAGCTGGCAAAGCCCTCCCAACTCAGACAGGCGATTTTGACCGGTGCGGACGGAAGGCGCCGGTCCGATGTGAGCCGGAAAGCGCTGCGGGAGCAGCTGGCGCTGCTGGCGGAGCGAGGAGCGTCCTTCTCCCTGGAGATCCTGCCGAAGCCGGAGGTTCCAGACCTGGGATGGATAGAGCGGGTAATCTGCACCTATGAGGGGATTTTCAGCGTATTGGCCTGCTTTGTAACCGGCGAAGGTGTCTGCATCGCTTTGGAAAAATCCGAGATAGCCGCGGCCCAGGCGGAGGAGATTTTAGCAGGAATTCTGGACGGGACGATGGACTTCTCCGGCTGGGAATCGGAGAAGTGGCCGCCCCCGGAGCGGGAGGAACCCCCGCAGGGGCTTCTGGTCCTCTGGGGGACGGCTGGTATGAGCGTCTGCCCTTCTTCGCGGAGCGGGACCCGGAACTGACAGTGGAAGGACTGGTCCAGGAGAAGTATACGAGGGCGGAGCTGTACCTGGACGGACGGCGGTTCCTGGTATTTGCGGAACATCGGGAAGAAGTGTCCGGCCCGCCGGAGGCAGTTCTCCAAATGGTCCACCATCTGGGGAACCGCTCGTTGGTCTACGAGAAGAAGGGATGCGTATCCCAGGTTCAGGAGTGGCTGGTGGAGCTCTTCCAGAGTGGGTGGGGCTCCTTCGGCTGGTTGGGAAAAACGCCGTAAGACAACAGAGGAGTCAGAGACCGTGGGGCAATTTTTCAGCGACGTGGTGGAGCAGGCTGTGGCGGACATCTATTACTGCTATGATAACGCCCGGGCCAAGGCGGCGGAGGCCGCACTGGCTCTGGCGGCGGAGCAGGGGGACGGAGACGCCTGTTACTTTTTGTCCCGGTGCTTCTCCGGGGAGTACTATCACTGAGAGTACCATCCCTTTGGGGAAGATGACCAGAGGGCATATGAGCTGCTGTGCAGGGGTGTCCGCCTGGGAGGCATGGAAAAAAGAACAGGTCCTGAAGAGCTTTCAGTAGTACGCCGAGGCCTTTTAGGGCGGCATGGGCATCGCCGGACGGAGGCTTCAGGCCCTCTATGATGTATGCCGAGGGGATTGGGGTGCCGGAGGACATCGAGAAAGGCGTCCGGCATCTCCAGGCAGCGGGTGATTACAAATCGGCGAAAGAGGCATTGAAACAGTATAAGAAAAGCATCTTTGGCGTCTGGCGGCGGAAATGACGATTCCGGATTGTCTAGGGCTTGTTTGATAATTGGCGATATGCCCAACAGCGAGGAATTTTTTTGCCAGACAAGGCAAATTTTCGCAGGCATCCTGACGGATGGCAAGAAAATTTAACGATGCATGGCAGAAAAAGGCCCGCTGTTTGGGCGTGTTGACAATTTTCAAACAAGCCCTAAACTGCAACGATAGAACAGGAGGAAATTTGCATGATTTGTTTGGGTTCTCCCATAGAAGAATCCATGCTTCTATTTGATAACTACCCCTTTAAACTTGCCGTTATCCAGGAGCTGATGTATGAGCAGTCACGGTTGGGGAAGCCCTATCGAAAGGGCGGAGATCAATATTTTGAGCGATACCCAGATGCCGCCGAGGTGTCGTAAGAAGAGTCGCTCCGCCGTTTGGAGCCATACATCCAGCAGGCCAATCGGTTTTTCCGGGAGTTGAAGATACCGTGTTCCCTGGCGGAGTACATCACGAAACTCTATGTGGGGGAGGAACTGGAAGTGTACTACCAGATCAATCCCCAATGGATGGACTTCGACGAATACTTTGAGGATGGTAAGGACTTCGATATCACAGACATCAGTGAACGGGAGATCCGGCAATTTCCAAACCTAGCCTCCATCACATTCAATATGTACCATACCCCCTCTGAGGAATTGGTTGAGAAGCTGAAGCGATGGGGGTTCCAGGTCTGCGTACCAGGTTGAGAGCGGAAGTGAGGCCAGCTGTGGACAGCGCTGTTTTATAAAAGGATTGAGGAGAGAGGGGAATTTGCAGTTCCCCTCTCTCCCCATGCAAGCGGTATAGGGTATTAAATAGTTTCGGCCCTATCAGCCCGCATATTGTTGTCTTTGTTTCAAAATGGTAGAGTAGGCCTAGAAAACAGCGCCGGGAGGCGAAAGAAGGAGGAGCGTATGGAACGAGATGCGGAGGCTTTTTTGACCGCACTGGATGAGAAGCTCCCGGAATTGGAAATTGTGGCGTATGTTATTCATGTGGACGTAGAATATACCGGAGAAGGCACCCCCAACATCCTCTGCTCTCCAGCGGGAGACAGTTGTCTGCATCTGGATAATTACATAGATTTCATGATGGGTGAAATGGCCGAACTCCCCGACGAGGACTGGATTCCCTGCGGCTGGCGTCACCCATACGAATAGGCCCCCGCCGCCAAGGCGGAGGGGGCCGTGGCTCTGCTGGGCGATTGGAGCGAAGCAGAAAAGACCCTGGTGGACAAGGCACTGATGGGCGGCGCATTGGAGGCTATGGGCTACGTCGCCTTTGAAAAAGGACACGAAGCCGCCATCCGGACAGAGGAAGGCTGGAAGTTTTTCGTAGGCGGGGCCATGGACGCCGGAGAAGCCGCCCAGCACCTTCACATGTCCCTTCTTCCCTACATCAAAGAGCATGAAGCGTCTTATGCCGCTGGTCCTACTGCAACAACAGCGCATGGCACTTCCTGATTACCAGCGATGTGGCGCGGCTGATCTCCAGCTTTACCTGGTGCGGGACCTATGCCTTCGGCTCCCGGGGCGGGGCTGTCAGCGGCGAATGCATGTACGAACAGATCACAGGGAAAAATGGGAGGCGTTGTCTGGGGAAACACGGTTTTGGGTGACACAGGCGATGGCGGCTTTCAAAAAACATTTGAATGGCCTGAACCTCCTGACCTGGAGGATTGGATTTATGAAATGATGGATAGCCAGAACGACAGTTGGAAGGAATACGTGGAAGATCCGAAGGAGATTGAAGCGGAGCTGGCGGAGTTCAGAGAGAAAAAGAAGCTGTGCAATCAGGAACTGCTTTCGGTCGTTGAACACGCCCTTGCAGATATGCCGAACCTGACCCCTTCCGCCCGCTTCATCCCCCAGACCTTTGACCAACGCTTCGCCGGGAAGGCCTTTATCGTCAAGGGCGATCTAGACGGCTATGAGGAGGGACAGGTCAAGGACTTCATCGAAAAATTCGGCGGCGGGCCGGAACGTCACCTCCAAAACGGCTTATTTCGTCTGCGGCAGCGGCGTGGGTGCCCCCTTCAAGACCGCGCTGAAGCACGGCGTTCCCCTTCTTTCCGCAGACTATTTCGAGGACATGGCTCGATATAGTCAACGCAGTTAAAAAGGAGTTATCACTCCTTTTCAACCGGCGGACCACAGGTCCGCCGATGCGCGAGCGCATTTGCCTTTCTTTATGAAGCCACGCGCAGGCAGCCGCTTTGCGGATTGAACCGCTGCCTTAGCGGCGGTTCGCTGAAAGGAATCCGTGGGATTCTTTTCAACTGCGCCGGCTATAAAAACCGGCTGGGAACAAGCTGCCGCTTTCCCCGGCCGCGGCCTGTAACCTGTCTTTATATGTGTAAGTGAAAGGAGCTTTCTCCATGGATGAATTGCAGTTTCTGTCCCGCCAGCAACCGGGACAGGTTTCCATCGACAACTTTCAGGAGCTGAAAACGCCCCTCACCGCCGTGCTGGAGCGCTATGAGGGTATGGTCTACACGGAGGACCGCCTTGGCTGACGCCAAGGCCGATAAGAAGGAGCTCTCCCGTCTGCGGCGGGACATCGACGGCTGCCGCAAGGAGATCAAAAAGGTGTATCTCGTCCCTTACCAGGACTTCGAGGCCCAAGTCAAAGAGCTGCTGGTCATGGTGGACGCGCCGCTGGACGAGATCAAGACCTTAGGGCTTGTTTGAAAATTGTCAACGCGCCCAAACAGCGGGCCTTTTTCCGCCATACATCGTTAAATTTTCTTGCCATCCGTCAGGATGCCTGCGAAAATTTGCCTTGTCTTGCAAAAAATTCCTCGCTGTTGGGCATATCGCCAATTTTCAAACAAGCCCTAGTCTCCGAGATGGAGGAGTGGGAAAAGGCTGCGAAGCGCCGGGAAATTGAGGCGTACTTTTTCCGGCGGAGCGGCTCCCTGGGCGGCCTGGCCGTGCGGGTTCTGAACAGCCCCGCGTTTTTTGAGGCGAAGTAACAAGACCGCCTCCGCTAAAACCCGGCAGACGCCGTGGACGCGAAGATCACCAGAACTGCCTGGGACCTGAACAGCATCCAAACCACCGTCGTCCTCATGTGGGGGCCGTTACCGCCAAATACCTGGAAACCCTTTCTACGGCGGGCCTCGCCGGTTACCGGAGCCAGATTGCGGCGGTATTCGTGCCGGAGGCCACCGCCCCGGTTTCCACCGACCGCCGCTAAGGGCTCCTGCTCCTGCGCCTGAGCGGCAGCGCGGAGGAGCTGGCCCAGGTGATGGAAATGCTGGCCATGCTGGGGGTGGACTGCGAGGTTTTGGAGGACAATCGCCCCAGCCCATGCCGGAGCTTACCCGGTCGCCGCCGCCCGCCGGGCCTGGTGCGACGCCCAGGCCAACGCCTGGCTGTATAGAAAATTGAAGGAACCGCCCCGGTAAAAAGGGAGAAGCCCCAGGCGCACACTGCGCCTGGGGCTGTTAGTATGGAGGGTTACTGGAAAACCGTCCGGTCCAGCTCCAGACTGCAGTGATTTGAATAAGCAAGCGGCAAAGAGCCAACGC
This sequence comes from Oscillibacter sp., assembly GCA_022801815.1. Classification (GTDB taxonomy): domain Bacteria; phylum Bacillota; class Clostridia; order Oscillospirales; family Oscillospiraceae; genus Oscillibacter. The sequence goes on from JAAWTB010000015.1 coordinate 10,178, forward strand.
CCTATGCCGCTGTTGTTTATGTGTTCAATAATTCTCCGCGTGGACCTCGAAATAAGCTTGAGGATGGGCGCAGACAGGGCAAACCTCTGGCGCGGCGGTGCCCACTACGATATGCCCACAGTTCCGGCACTCCCAGACCTTGACCTCGCTCTTCTTAAAGACCTCCTGGGTCTCCACGTTGCGGAGCAGAGCGCGGTAGCGCTCCTCATGGTGCTTTTCGATCTCGGCCACCGCACGGAATTTCGCGGCCAGCTCCGGGAAACCCTCGGCTTCGGCGGTCTTGGCAAAACCCTTGTACATATCCGTCCACTCGTAGTTCTCCCCGTCGGCGGCGGTGCCCAGGTTCTCGGCGGTGGAGCCGAGGCCCTCCAGCTCCTTGAACCACATTTTGGCATGTTCCTTTTCGTTGTCTGCGGTTTTCAGGAACAGGGCGGCGATTTGCTCAAAGCCCTCCTTCTTGGCCTTGGAGGCGAAATAGGTGTATTTGTTCCGGGCCTGGGATTCCCCGGCGAAGGCGGCCTCCAGGTTTTTCTCCGTCTGAGTTCCGGCGTATTTGGACATGATGAATTCCTCCTTTATAAATGTAAAAGTGTCTAAAAACTGCGTTTTTAGAGCTTTTGGAATCTTCAGAAAATTTGGATTTTTCGAACCAACCAGAAAATATCTTTGCCTTACTCAATACCAAACTAATTCCTCAATTACCAATATTAGTATAGCAAAGATTGGAAAGCATTGCAAGCAAAACCAAAACGAATACGCATAATGGCTGCCCTCTGGAACATGTTCTCTAACAGAAGGACGGCTCGGGAAGCAGAATCCCGCATTTCGACAAAATAGTTCAAAAAACGGGGCTTGTGCATGTTTCTTCAGCGTTCAGCGAAGAAGCAAATCACAACAGCACCGGCCAAACCAGTTCCTGCAGCGGCGAAAAGCATCGTATTTACGCCTGCCAGGTCAATCAGTGTTCCGCCAGCCAGGGATGCCAAGACGCTGCCTATCGTATAGGCCATCGCCATGTATGCCTGGCCTTTTATAGCATCCTCCGCTCGAATTACCTGATTCACGTAATAAACCGGGACAATGGAGATCAGCCCCCAGCCCAGAAGCTGGAAAAGCTGTACGGCGTACAGGGCTCCCATGGATGAGGCCAGGAGGGTTCCCATACTCTTCAGCGCAATCGCGGCTCCGCAGACCTTGAACCAGAAGCTGCATCCCGCCCTTTTCAGCATCCATGCAAAAAACAGCATGGGCGGGATTTCAATCAATCCGCACATGGAGGTAATTATCCCGACCTCCGCGCTTCCGCCGCCTTTGGCTTGGATAATTTGATATAAAAACGTGTTAATGAATACATGGCTAATGTACAGCAAGGCGGTTCCCACTAGCACGATGAGAAAACGCGAGTATTCTTTGAAGAAGACCGCAGGGGAAGACGGCTTCGCTTTTTGCTTTTCTTCGCCCGGAAACGCTCGTTTCTGAAAGGGATACCGCCATACGCAAAGAATAAGAACGCCGAAACCCAAGGCAATGCAGATCGGGATGGAAATCGCACCGGCCCGCGGCACCAGAATTCCCAAAAGGCAGGAAGCCGCCGCGTAGACAATGGAGCCGATTCCCCTGGAAAGTCCCCAATTCAGCGAATATCCTTGATTCAGCATTTCCGTTCCGAGGGAGTTGATGAAGGGCAGCAGAAATTGCAGAACGGCCACACAGCCGCCAAAGAACAAGCCTGTTAAAATCGGCGAACGGCGGTGCACGGCGCATACCGCTATTCCCATTAGCAAGGCCGCAAAACATGTGGCGGTTACAATGGCCTTTAAGGAAAGGGAGGCGGGGCCGTCCGCATATCCGGCGGCGATTGGCTGAACAAATGCGGCGGCAATCCCGGAAGCGGCCATGATTAATCCGATCTGCGCGTTTGTCAGGCCGCAGTCCAGCAGGTAAACGCTGGAAAACGCCAGCACGCTGGCGAAGTTTATCCAATAGGAGCCTTGAATAAGAGAATAACGGCCAGTTAAAGAGCGGTTGATTGTCTGAGTTTTCATTGGTTGGGTTTCCTTTCCCATGGCCCGCGCTGAGGTTTTCGCGAGTGTTTTTTACATAGTCAAGCCAGTTTGAGCCTGTTCCTCACCGCTCTTCTGCTGGTCTTGGACTTCCGGTTTTGTCCAGTGTATCACATCCGGGGCCGGAAGTCGAGAGAAATTCGCCATGCTTCCCCGCCGTGGGGTGGAAACCATACACCAGAGTGGGGGACCCGCTCTGCTCCGCCGTTATGCGGGTATCCTTTAAAAACGTGGATACCGGGTTGCTGGAGGTATCCGCCGTCTTGGGGGCGGTTTCCGTGAAGGCCCCGTGCGTGACACCAAGCTCCGCCTCATTCGGGAAGGGAGTTGGGACTTCCTGGCCGTTGGAAGCCTTATACGACTCCCCCGCCGTCACTTTGGACTCCCCAAACAGCCGGACTCCCGCCTGGTTAAAGGACACCTGCCCCGCTGCCGCAGAGACCGAGCCATCCAGCAGCGCAATCACCAGCATAACTGCCATACCATGAAAAAAAGTCCCGTTCTCTTTCAAATGCTTCATAGGGTTACTCATTATAATTGTAAAATAATTGTAAATTGATTGCCCAGCCCGGTGCGCCGTGCGGCATAAGGCTGAGCTTAGCCAAAACAAAATCGTAAGACATGAATCCATCGCTTTGTTTCGCCGTGACAATGTACCGTCCTCCGGCAGCGGCGTCCCCCATATCGAATGTTTTGCCGGCCAGGGCCAGGCTCATGACCAGGACCAGAAGCAGGGACGTCCGCTCCTTCATCTTTTTCTACCAGAATCTCCGTTTCTTTTGTATCGTGTTGTGTGGGGTCAAGCTCTTTGTTCTCATGGGTCTTGGACGCATCCCGATGGCGGAGCGTCCGCCTGCGTCTGCATGGGACTTATCACCTCCTTCTCATTCGCAGCCTGGGACGGTAGCTTCCCCTATTACTTATAGAAACGCAGACCCGGAGAACGCAACAAAGGAATTTTTATTTGCCGCGCCAGGGTGGGGTCTCTGAAATACGGAGCCATAGCCGCCCCCTATTACTTATAGAAACCTAAACCGGAAAAACGCAACATAAAAAAGAGGCCCGGAGCTGTAGTTCCGGACCTCCCAGATGACATTAAAAAGATACTATATTTGAAGATTTGGGGACTGATTCGACTAGGGCTTGTTTGAAAATTGTCAACACGCCCAAATAGCGGGCCTTTTTCTGCCATACATCGTTAAATTTTCTTGCCATCCGTCAGGATGCCTGCGAAAATTTGCCTTGTCTTGCAAAAAATTCCTCGCTGTTGGGCATATCGCCAATTATCAAACAAGCCCTAGGTTCAGCGTTGCTAGACGGAAATCCTCGGAAATAGCAAACGCTGTCGTAAACAGAAGCACGGAAATCGCCATGATGACCGCCGCCAGCCGCAGAACCCTCCCGGCCTTTCGCAGTCCGGACCGACGCTACTCCCTGGTGAAATGGCGGTCGATGGACTCCAGGCACCGCTTGTCCAGACTCTCCGGCACCGCCGCTTCCGGGTTCTCCCGGAAGCATCTTGTTGAGGGCCTCCAGCCGTTCACCCTCTTTCCTCGCCACGTCCTCCATCAGCAGGGCAAAGCGCACGTCTTCAAATTCTTTAAGCAAGCGTTCGTGTTTGGTCATCCTTACCATCACCTTTCATCAGCGCCGCCGCCTTTCGCTTGGCCCGGGTCAGCCGCAACCGCATGCTGTCCTCGCAATCCTGGCTGTTGGGAATCGAGCGATGGACCGTCGCGCACATCAAGCGGGAATATCATTTGTACAGGTTTTTCATGAAGGTCCTGCCGTCGAGGTCGTCTGGTGGTACCGCGAATGTGATCACATGTATCCCTCCCATCATTCCCTATATAAAATAGGAGACACGCAAATCGGAAAATCAACCAATAAAATTTTTTTTAGAAAGCAAAAGGTAAAACAGGAAAAACTTGCACGGGGAACGCTGGTATAGTAAAGAATTCATGTAAAAGGCTTTGTTTATTGAACAAATCATGCTATACTAAAAAATATTTCAGCACCCTTGCGCAGACGTGGAGGAAAGGCAGGTGATCCCGTGTTCCCGCTGATCACCATGGCAATTGAGGACGAGAACAGCAAGGCGTTTATGACGCGGCTATACCTTCAGTACAGCCGCCTGATTTATTCGGAGATACGGAAAATCACCGGCGAAAGGGACGAGGAGGAGGACCTGCTGCAAACGGTGGTGGAAAAGCTGATGGAAAAGCTGCCCCTGCTACGGGGGATGGAGCAAACGAAACTTGTCAACTACATCATCTCCACAGCCGAAAACACCACATACAACTATCTGCGGGACAAAAACCGGAGGTTTTGTGGGAGGAACAGGAGCAGCTTCCCGATCCGTCTCCCATCCCGGAGGAACATATTATCTCGCAGGAAAACTTGTTTGCCTTGGCCCGGGTATGGGACGGCTTGGATGAGCGAACCTAGTATCTTCTCAGTGCAAAGTATATGTTGAAAAAGAGCGGCAGAGAGATTGCCGAAGATTTAAGAATGACGCCGGGCAATGTGCGGATGGCGCTGGTTCGGGCCAGGCGCAAAACCCGGCAGGAGATGGAACAAAGAGCATGATTTTCAATTTGGGATGGCCGGTTTCCCCGTCCTGCCAGAGTCCATACTCGAACAGCTCCGCCCCGGGACAAAGTGCCGGAGGGCGGGACGCCGCTTGGATGTCTATACGTTTACTGCGGGCGTCTGCCTCTGGAAAATTCGTTTTTCCAGGAGCTGGGGATTCAGCTCATAAAGATTTCCGGTTCGCTCCTTGCTGGTGCAGGGTATTCCGCCAGCCGATGAAGATTTTTCTCTACCTTAAAGAGGATTTGCCCTTCTGGCCGGCATCTACAACAGCGACCCGGTGGTCATCTGGGCGGCAGGCTACCAGTGGCAGGCTTACCATAGCGGGGCCGCCTTTCAATATGCACCATGTGCTCACGCCGACAGAAGTCGGCGTGAGCACATGGTTTTGGCTTTGCAGGCTTGTGTTTACTCTTATTCGATATCCAATCCGCCATCCGAATCGTGCTCCGACTTGCTTGCTGGGTTCGACCCGTCCAGTCGGATGATGCTCAGAGAGGCACCTGCTCCGTTGCCCACTAGAGTGGCGACCCCGGCAAGCGTGGCCGGGTACATCTGAAGCGCAATGGTGGAATTTGCGGACAGAGTCACTGTGATCTGATTTTCAAAACTGGAAGAGAGGAGCACTGGGGCGAGGGTGGAAGCGGCGTTGTTGACGCCGTTGATTACCAGCCGGGTCCCCATCATCAAGGCCAGGGTGGTATTCACGTGGTAAGAAATCTGATAGGTGCCTGCGTTTGCTACGGTAAATAGCGTGTTTGCGGCATTGACCGTGATATCAGAAGGTAAAACCTGAGCATTGGGCAGAGCGATAGAGGTGCCGCCCACTGCGACCGAAACCGTACTGCCCTGGGTGTTGGCGGCAAAGGCGGCGGAAAGGCCGGGTCCGATGGCTCCGGTGGGACCGGCGGGGCCGGTGGCTCCTGCGGCGCCTGCTGCACCGACGGGACCCACCGCACCAGCGGGACCAGCTGCACCGTCCGGCCCAGTGGGACCAGTCGGACCAGTGGGACCCATTTCGCCTGCTGCACCGGGATTGCCTTGGTAGCCTGTCATACCTTGAGGACCGTCTGGCCCGGTGGGACCAGTTGGTCCCGCCGCACCAGCAGGACCTTCTGCCCCGGTGGGTCCGGTGGGACCGGTAGGACCGGTGGGACCTTCAGCGGGACCGGTGGGTCCCACCGGCCCGGCAGGCCCGGCAGGGCCGGGAAGAACTGGGGCCTTCATGGCCGCGCTCAGCTTGGCGGTCAGCAGCGCCTGCTGTTCCATCACATCGGACACGGTATTCTGCACGCTCCGATTGACCTGCATGGCCTCCTCAAGGGCGGCGGCCTCTTCCAGACCCGGCAGGGTGCCCAGGACATATTGCAGTTTTTCACCCTCGGCGTTGAGGATATGGCTCAGGCTGAGCTCCTCCGCCGCGATAGAGGAGATGATCTCATTGAGGCTCCCCTCCCGGCTCAGCGGGGGATTGATCTGGGGAAACGTAGGCAGTGACATGAGACATCCCTCCTCAGCTCAGGCGGGTGATGGAAAGGGTCGCTCCGGAGGCGCCGGGCAGCAGTGTGGCCGAGCCGATGACGCCGAAGATCTGCAGGGAAACGGTGCTCCCTGCGTTCAGATCCAGTATGATCTCGTTGGAGAAGCGGCTCAACGGCTGAGGCGCCACGGTGGAGGCCAGGTTCGCCGAGTTGTTGATCAGCAGCCGGGTGCCGCTGCCAAGAGCCGTGGTGGTGTTGAGGGTATAGGCGATCCGGTAGCGTCCGGTGGTGTTCACGGTGAACACGGTATTCTCCGCATTTACTGTAATGTCCGCGGGCAGCACCTGATTGTTCGGCAGGGGGACCAGGATGCCCGATAAGACGACCGGCAGAAGGGAACCAATGGTGTTGGCGGCAAAGGCGGAGGTGGCGGTGACGGCGGGGCCGGTGGCTCCCGCAGGACCGGTGGGACCGGCAGGGCCAGTGGCTCCCGCCGCGCCGGTGGCTCCCGCCGCGCCGGCAGGGCCGGTAGCCCCCGCCGCACCAGTAGGACCGGTGGGACCCGTGGGACCCATGGGACCGGTGTCTCCTTTGGGGCCGGTGTCTCCGTCAAGACCCAAAGAACCTTGCGGACCTGTGGGACCAGTGGCACCCGTTGCGCCGGTCGCGCCCGTTGCGCCTGTTGCACCCGTTGCGCCCGTCGCACCGGCAGGACCGCCGGCAGGGCCCGTGGGGCCGGTGGGACCAGCGGGGCCGGTGGGCCCCTGCATGGGAGAGGCCGTCAGCGCGCCCTGCATCTTCGTCTTCAGGAAGATCTGGTTTTGAGCGGCGGTTTCCAGCATGCCGCGGACACTCTCGTTGGCGGCCAGCACATCGCTGACCGTGGCAGCCGGACCGCTGAGACCCGGCAGGGTGCCCAGAATATATTGAAGTTTCTCGCCTTCGGCGTTGAGAATGTGGCTCAGGCCCAGCTCCTCCATAGCGATGGAGGAGAGAATCTGGTTGACCGCATCCTCCCGCTGGATGGGCGGGTCAATCTGGGGAAAACTTGGCATAGACATAAAAATGTGTCTCCTTTCAAGCCTTGGGCGCGGGCCGGGGCATATCAGAATGCGAACTTTGAGCGGAAAGTTCTGCCCGGCGAAGCGCCCATGGCATCGTATGCCCCTGTCAAGCGTTGGGTTACGGCATCACAGGCTGGTCTCGGCCGCATAAGATGGAACGGGGGCAGGGGTTTCTCTGCCGCGCCAACTGGCTGAACGGCCGACAGCCGCCTGCGCGGGTCCGCCGGATCATGTCCCCAACTTGAGCGCCGTATAGGAGGGCTGAGTATGGAAGTGACCATTAGCGTGGAAACACTGATCGCGCTGGCGGAACTGTTGACCGCCATGGGCGTAATTGGCGGCGTTGTCCTCTGGTGCATCAAGTTTGTTCAGCGGAGCAGGAGGCAGAGCGAGGAGCTGAAAGCGATCCGCAAGGAACAAACCCAGATCTGCGATGGACTGCTGGTTTGTCTGCAGGGGTTAAAGGAGCAGGGCTGCAACGGCCCGGTCACGGAAGCCATGAACCGGTTAGAGGAGTACCTGAACCAGGCCGCACATGATGAAGAAACGTAACGAATAGATTGAAACAGCGGCCCTTGTGGCGTTCCGCGACACCATCAAGAGAAGATGGATGGGGTGAATGTCAAAAAAGCCTGTGGCCTCTTGAATTGCAACGAATAGCCACGAGCAGGGCCGTTCAATACTGCAAACAACACGTTACCGCGTCTGCATGCGGATATCAGCGTGTTGAGCTGCTTTAGTCCTTCAATAGTAGTGCCGCTGCCTGCGTCAGAATCAATTCCTGCGAACTGACGGCTAAGGTTCGTATCAATTAGTTCTTTGCAGTATTGTTCTTGAGCGGTCAATCCGTCCAATTGATTCTAAAGGGCGTGCTGACACCGGCGTATCATGAAAAAACGTCCTCGGCCGGTCCTACAGCGAGTGCAACCGGGATATCCAGACCAGGTTTTTGGTAAACAGCCGCAACAATATCCCTCGAAAGCGTTTTGATGAGGCGGTGGAGTACATACAGAAATGGAGGCTCAGCACCAACGTATCTATGATTATCCGGCAAGCGAATTGTCAGACGCAAATTTATGAATAAAGATGTAGCTCCCGCTATCTCGATATGAGGTGGCGGGGATTTTTTGTAAGGTAGTGATGTAATGGCAGAATACCCCGATTTTGAAAAGGTGTGCGGCTATGGCAGCGTTACCGGCAGAGGAATACCGGGCCTTCTCCCGGGCGGCGGGTCTGCCGGAGCAGCGGGAGCGGATGAAGGTGTAGTATCAGGATGGAACTGCATCCAGAAGTGCGGTAAAAGCACTCGAAAAATATCTGTAATTACGGTTATAGAAAAGAAGCTACCCAATGCCCGATAAAATTACCGGCCTGACCCTGGGAGCGGATGATTATGTCACAAAGCCTTTTCGCCCTTTGGAATTGGTAGCGAGAGTAAAAGCCCAGCTCCGGCGGTATAAAACGATATAACCCCGCCCAGTCTTCCAGTCAGGAACAAGCATCCGATTTGCTCCTGCACTCTGGCCTGGAAATGGATACGGGTACTCATGCTTGCCTTCTGAATAGGAAACCACTTTCCCTGACACCAACCGAATTTCCTATTTTACGCATTTTGCTGGAACGCAAGGGAAAGGTTGTCGGCTCCGAGGAACTGTTTTACGAAATTTGGAAGGACGAGTATTACAGCAAAAGCAACAATACAATCACCGTCCATATCCAGCATCTGCGGGAGAAGCTGGGTGACACCATAGACAATTCTAAATACATCACAACGATATGGGGAGTGGGGTATAAAATTGAAATAGAAACAAAAGGAACTGCTTCTCTATATTGAAACAGGAGAACATTTGTCAAGGGGGATTTCACCCAAAAGATGAAATCCCACGATAAATCGGGATTCATAAACCTCGTTGGGCAATAATTACGGTATAGCTTTCGGTATCATATGTAACTCCTGTTTCTCTAAAACCATTTTTGTGCCAAAAATGTTCTGCTTGAGGATTCCCTTTTACCCAACCAAGGCGGACATTCGCCATCCCAATACGGAATAAATAAGCACACAGGTCATTGATAATCTTGCTCCCTGTTCCAGTATTCTGTATGGACACATCCGTCATAAAAAATCCAATAAAGGCTGTTAATTCATCCGGGTAGGCCATGATGAAATCCATCACAGCAATCAGTTTTTCCCCATCATAAAATCCCAGATAATACTTATCGCACATTTTCTTGTTGGGTGGGAGCGCATTCATATCATTCATAATGCTCTGTTCTGATACAAACGGTGGACAGTATTCATAGTATAAACTGTTTTTATAGCATAATGTGTATACTTCCGCTACATCATTGGCACACATCTTTCGAACAAGATATTGGTTTGAGAATAATGAAACATTCATTTTCCTTTCCAAACGTTCAAATTACCGTTTATTGGGAGATTTCATCTTTTTGGTGAAATCTCCCTTGACAAATGTTCTCTTGGTTTTCCATCATGCAGCATCCCTCCTTTGCTGTTTATCTATGCAGAAAAAGCTGGTTTCCTTTGAGTTTGAAGACCCCCTCTAGTGGCGATTCTGCGAAACCATTTGAGCTTTTGGCACTTTCGCGAACCTTAATGCAGGCAGCGTCCAGGCTCAGGTTCTCCATACCCGCATCTGCGGACAATGCGTGGAATATGGCTTCCCATGTACCATCGTCCCGCCATTTGTCAAACCGGGCATATACAGACTGCCAAGGGCCATATGCCTCCGGCATTTCCCGCCGCTGCGGGCGATCCAGAGCATCCCATTGAGCATGTTTCGATCATCCTTCCGAGGCCGGCCTCGTTTCCCCGCCGTTTCCGGCGGCATGCGCACCGGTGAAAATACTTCTCAGTTCTGGGTGCGAAGCAGCCCCGTCTGCCAAAGGCAGACGGGGCTGCTGAGTGCGCGGAAGAACTGCAATTCTTCCCCCTCGTCCAAAATCCGCAGATTTTGGACGGACTTCCGTTAGCCCGGCGGCCAGGTCATGTCCCGGCCGGAGAGGACATGAAAGTGCAGATGGAAGACGCTTTGCCCCGCTTGTTCCCCGATGTTGGAGACAACCCGGTAGCTCTCCATCCCCAGCTCCTTAGACAGTTTGGCGATCACTTCAAAAATGTGAGCCACAATGCCGCTGTTGTCTGCCGTTACCGCAGAGACAGACCCGATGTGGTCCTTGGGAATCACCAGGAAGTGGGTGGGGGCCTGGGGCGCGATATCGTGGAAAGCAAAGCAGACGTCATCCTCATAGACCTTGCTGCTGGGGATTTCTCCAGCAATAATCTTGCAGAATAAGCAGTCAGACATAGAAGAACCTCCTTTGTACAAATCCGTCAAATGAATTGGTTCCGTTCCGGATTGTAACGGTAATCCAGTGCCGCCAGCGTCTCCTGGACTGCCGTCTCATCCACCTCCAGGGAGGCACAGAGCTCAGCCAAGTTTGGATACTCGTCCCTGAGCTTTGTATTCACAAAGCTCAGGAGAATGACAGGGTCCTTTGGAAGCATTGCACTCACTGCTTCGTTACCACGGCGAAGAACCGCAGATCCTCGCCGCCCTCAGGGCTGTCGTTGATCAGGCTGTGGGCATGGCCCTTGGGGCAGTAGTGGCAGGAACCAGGTTCCAGCGGTTCACAGCCGCCGTCATAGAGAATTTTTCCCTTACCGGAGAGGATATAGATGATTTCGCTGCTGGTCTCATGGGTGTGCATCCCGATGGAGGCGCC